>CAYVSQ010000109.1:0-4720 GCA_964453815.1 uncultured Acidobacteriaceae bacterium
ATATGAAGGCTAAAGACAACGCAAAACGCACTGAGCAAAAAGCCAAGGACGCCACTCCTCAGTAGTCGATTGCCAAGGGTCTACCTCCCAAAACTCCTCTTTTGCAGAAAGCACGCAACTCGCGGTTTTTGAGGCCGACAGCCGCAGCGCGCAGCGATAGAAGTTTAAGTCGGAACGACGCTGGTTGCTGAAACGTCGGGTATTTTCTAGTTCGCCCTGTAGGTCGTAGTTTCCGATAGTCCCCTTTTTGAGGGAGCAACGACACCAATAACGACCGGGAGAAACGCGCTCGTAGTTTTCCTAATGTTCGGGTATCGGAAATGTAGACTCTGCAACGCGAGAACCCCGGGATCAAGTGCGTTCTCCGCTCCGGCGAGCGGACGTACTGCGTGGACGCTACGGAACAGAGTCTCGAATCCTCGGCAGACCTTGACGAAGCATTGACCAATTTCGAGCTCTACACAACCCGAAAGGGAGGTGTTTATAAAGAGGGGCTTGATTTTAGGGTAGTAGCGAGTCGTCGGTGAAGTACGCGTCCATAGACTAAACGTTGGTAGCCTCTCCACGGCAGGACGGATGTCCCCATTGGCATATGATTTCCGTCGTTCCTTTTGAGCCCTCACAATGAGTACTGCAAAAACTCTCACCCGTCGGGGGAATGCAACTACAAGCAGGGTTTTCGCATTTCTTGGTATCGGCCATTTGATCTCCTGACAAATCATCATTTTCGACGCATGCCTTTAAAAGACATACTTGGTCGTAAAGATGCAGCCCGACTCAAAAACACTGCATCCTCATTCCGATTTACGCAATGTCTTGCTAAATTACTTTTCATTCTTCCCGATGGAGGGATACTTTTTCTTCACCGCGGCCCTAACCTTTGCTTTTTCCGCGGGAGTCCCAGAGCGCGAAACACGTGACAGAGCGTTCTTCGCGTGCGTTTCATCTTCGATCGGATATTTCCGTTTATTAGTTTCTGCAAAGGATTTGGTGGGCAGTGCTTTTCGTTCAGCGCCGGAGAGTTTCGCCATTGGGTCACCTCGTTTCACAAATGGCAACTGCAATAACGGGTAGCGAATAGATCAAGTAGCAGCGGCGCCGCCCTTTGCAACACACATTGGTAATGCATATGATGCGCGCGTCCTGTAGCTTCATGCGTTGCTTTTCACAATTTCCGTCGAATATTTTAGGATGAGGTACCGATAGTGCTGCGGGGGCATGGCGAGCTGGCGGAAGCATAGGTCCTGCTGAAGCGAAAGTGCTCGACTCGCTAAGTCTCCCTCCTATAAAGGACCGCAGATCGACTAGACCCCACCTCATCTATTCGGTTTCATCGCGCGGCTAATCTCGGCTTTCCTCTTTGCGATGTATTCCTCCGAGAAGTTCTCCCGGCGAAACATATCTGCGATCTGCTTCCATTCAGGGTAAAAACCAATGGTTTCGCCATCGCTGTCGGCCAGCTCATATCCGTGGCTGTTTTCATAATGACGGCGGATTCTATATGGATGCTCATCAGTTCATCACTACTTTCCCTAGGTCAATCATCGAACTATCGTCGCATTGTAATGAGAGCAAAACGATCGGTGCACCGTGAGTTCCAGATGTGCCCGAATGAGGGCATTGGGTCTGCCGATAACCTGGAACCCAGCCTACACTCTTGCGACGCATCTCACTTAAATCTCAAGTGTCCACGTAAAAAACTACGTAACCCATCCGAGCAAACCTCATCGTCCGGCACTACGTCAAGACGGTCCTCCGGATTCCGCTTCCATCATTGGACGCCGTCGGCCAGAATCAGGTCGCTGCCCCGGGTGTCCGATTCTGAATATGCTATCCATGTTTCATCGGCGGAAAGCGCCAGCCCTCCCCATATTTCGAACTGCTTCTCAATTGGGCACCGTCGTGTGACACGCGCTGAAGAAAATTCATAAAATGCGATGGCGGCGGGAATGGAAGCGCTATCAGCGTAGAAAATTCCCTTTGATCCCACCACCCAATCTGTCGGAAAGCCGACCTTGGGCATTCCCTTAAGCGGCTGTTCTTGCCCTGTGGCCCTATCCAAAGCGTGAATGGGTGCGTTCGTATCTCCGGCAAAGAAATAAAGCACTCGTCTATCTTTGGACTCCTGTACGTTATAACCGTGGGTCCTGGTCACTAACTCTGGAGTTCCGCCTTCGGGAGACACCTTGTAGATGGCATCGTCCTTGAACCGTTGCGACGACACCGTTGTAAAGTAGATCCATTTCCCGTCCGCCGACCAGGTTGGCACGGAGGCGGGGATGCCGTTCGTGGGGATACGCCTGGGAAGCGCTGTCGTTGGATCGACGAGATAAAGAGCCGCTTCGCCCGAGGCGCGAGAATCGAAGGCGATCCTCCGGCCATCCGGTGACCATTTAGGAGAACCGGTGAGAGCATGGGAGTCGCTCAACCGCACGGCATCGCTGCCATCTAGGTTCGCCACCCAGACTTCCTGCGATCCCGAGCGATCAGACTCAAAAGCAATTCGCTTCCCGTCCGGCGAGATAGCAGGTGCTGCCTGATCGCGGGAGGTGGGAGCGAGCATGCTTCGGGTCGTTCCAGACTTCAGGTCAACCCGCCAGATATTCACATTATCTTGCACTTGCACATAGACGAGCCGGTTACCGCGAGAAGCGATTTGATTGCCCACAGCAGTTTGGGCAAAAGACAGTCGGCGCGGTTGACCTCCGTCCCAATCGATCTCGAGAAGACCACCCTTATCAGCGAGGACGATACGCTGGCCGTCGCCCGACCAGGCAATGGCGAGTGGTTCATCGATAAACCTATGCAGATTCTTCATCGATTCGCCCTTCGAAGAGGCACGATAGAGATCATTGGTTCCGGCAGCCGATTGGCACAGGAAGGCAATCCATTTCCCATCAGGTGAGAAGTCGGGGACAAATGCGTTTTTGCATTGCGGCGGTCTTCTGATGGTGCGTATCTCGCCGGTCTGCACCGTCAAGAGCCGCAGGTCACTCTCTACGCCATACACGAGTTGCCGTCCATCAGGCGACCAGCTCAGCGAACTAACTGCACCGAAGAGATCGTCGGTGAATGCGTCAAGCCTTTGCTCGGGACCGCCGAGCACGGACATCGTGCAGATACCTCTCTCCGGTCCATTCGATCGAATAAAAGCAATGGCGCTGCCATTCGGAGACCAGGCGGGTACCAGTGTTTCACTCGGCTGGTGCGTAAGCTGCTCGATCCGTTCTGCGCCGACGACTTTGATGTAAAGGTCAAACATGCTCTTGGCGGCGTTTCGCCCCCCATCCCGCGCGAACACAACCTGTTTTCCGTCGGGAGAAAGAGCCGGCCACCCCACGTATCCGGGCAGCGCAGTCAGAGGCGAGACGCGAACGTCCTGATTTTCCGGTTCCGCAGCCTGTCCGACTTTGCTCTTGCGATGCACCAGGTAGAGCGTCCCCGTGAGAATCAGGAGCGCAGCCGCGAGCGCGAACATGGAGGGCCTGATCGCCCTGCGGCGGCTGGTGTCTAAGGCACTAGCCTTGGGAGCTTGCGTGGCTTGCTGTGTTGCTGTGTTGCTGAAGGAGATTGTTCAGTCTGTGATGACTCAACCGGTGCAATGAAACGATAACCCCGCCGGTGCAGGGTCTCGACGAAGCGGGGATTGTCGGAGGAGTCTCCGAGTGCGTCGCGGACGCGGTTCACGGCGGCGTTCAGGCCGTGCTCGAAGTCTCCGAAGGAGTCCGAGGGCCAGAGCTTCTGCTTCAGCTCCTCGCGGGTAACCAGCTCTCCAGGGCGGAGAAGCAGGGCTGCGAGGACCTGGAAGGACTGGCTGGGCAGACGAATCCGGACGCCCTGCTTGCGGAGTTCCACCGTGCGCAGGTCGACCTCGAAAACGCCAAAGCGGACCACTCGCGTCGCTTCTTCTGGCTCACGCACAGGCGGCACCTGCGGTTCTAGCGAGTGTAAACCTGGAAAGCCACGGGCGGCATAAAAGTATTCGAACAAGGAAGGCGCATGTAGTCAGTGATTTACCGAATGACCTGCATAGGATGCAACTGGTACCGACAGGTCATCGATGTAACAGGAAATAACGCCAAGACTGTGGACACCGATGGAGGTGCCCCAATGCAGTCCAACTCAAGACTCAGCCTTTCGACTTTAATTCTGACCTGTGCCGTACAGTTGGCAGCGTCGCAGACCGTCTCCCTGAGCAGGCCCACTAAAACGGAGGCCGCGCCGCAGGTTCCGCAACATTTCGTCTGCAATACGGGATATTCAGCCCAGCAATGTCATGAACAGATGAGCGTGCTGAGGCCGCTGCTGGACAAATACGGGGCCGACCGTCTCGGCGACTGGACCTGGGTTCTCGTCAAGTCCGATGACTGGAAGGCGCTCCAGCGCCAACACAGGATGGACCCCGACAGCCCGGCGTTTACGGTTCTGGACCGGCGGGAGACTTTCTTTGAGGAGGCGCTGGTAAGTCCGGTCACGACGAGGCGGGTGGAGCTGGTGCGGCAGTGGTCGCTTGGCATGGACGACCTTCTCAACCTGGCCGTTACCCACGAGCTGGGGCACGCGCTTTGCAAGGAAAAGAACGAAAAGAAGGCCGATGCCTATGGCGAGCGGTTGCGCAACGGCCAGCCTGTTCAATGCAAATGAAGCAATGCTGACTTGGCGAGAGGCGGCCCTGAGGGAATGTGGAGAGAGATGTTCGACCGCTGGGTCTGTGTGATGG
>CAYVSQ010000110.1:0-6472 GCA_964453815.1 uncultured Acidobacteriaceae bacterium
ACGCGGCCGCTCAGCATGTACATGCCGCCGGAATCGGTCTTCACGTATGTTTGCGTGTCGGCCTCGATCTTCACCGGCACGCCGGTCGGAGGAGGCGGCACAACGTGCGCCTCGGGAACGGCGCTCTGCAGGCTGGGATCATCCGGAAAAGTTCGGCCGGGAGACGTCTCTCCCTGCTCCGTTACAGGCTGAATCTGCGTCTGAATTTGCCCCTGCTGCCCGCCTGAAGAGCCATTCTCCTCCGCGGGGGGAAACTGCTTCGTTAACGCCTGGGACCAAAGCTGCGGATGACAGAGCAGTAGCAGCGTGGTAAACAAAAAAGTGCGGGCTCTCATCGCAAAGGGCAACCTAAGCATAGCAAAGCTTTACACCGTGGCTCCGGGCCGATGGAAGCGCCGCCGCTCTGGCTCGAAAAATCGTTCTCTCGCCAACATTGGAGTGATCCCAATGATCGCACCATATGTGTCCAGATTCCCTTATCTGTCCGGGTATCTGGATAGAAACGCGTGTAGAAACGTGAATTCGCTCCCTCCCATCCTCTCCGCAATTGTCACCGACTACAACAACAGACGCGTTTTGTCCGGTTTCTGTCTCCATCTCAGGCTCCGAGCCGCGCATCTGACAGGAAAAGAGGATCATCGTTGAGTACTTCGCCACAGAGTGCCGTTTTTGAAGACGATTCACCCGCCATGCCCGCCTGGAAGCAGGAGGTAAACGCTCGCTTGGTTGCGCATCGCACCCGCCGCACCCGAAATCTGGATGATCAGCCGGCTCTGCCCGGTTTGGCCCTGCCTGATCCGAGCGGCGCCGCATCTTCCCGGTCGGAGACCGCGCGCGCCGCTCGCGTGGCGGCTCGGGTTGCCGAGCGTTACTCGAAAGCTCCCTCATACAGCGAAGTGCTTGCCGCCGAAGCTGCTCGCGCTTCTGAGGCCGCCGTCGCCGCGTCACCGGTCGCCCCGCCCATCGTAGATGTTTTCTGGCCCGAACTCGAGCCGCCCGTCGCCGCGCCCCAGACGCAAGCTCCACCCGCACCCGAGCAGATCCAGTACCGAGTTCACCCCGACTCGCTACCTGAGCCGCGCCCCACGCTCCCGTGGCAGGCTATACCCGAGCCCCCCCGTCACCGGCCCGCCGAGATTTTCGACCCCTTCGAGGATGCCGTTGTCGCCCCCGCGCAGCCGTTGCCCGTTCGCATCCTCGAATTCCCCCGCGAACTCATCGCCTCGCGCAAGGCGCGTCCCCGCTACGCCGAAGGACCCCTGCGCGACTCTCCCCCGGAGCTGGAAAAGTCTCAACTTCGAATTTTTGAGGTGGAATCCGAAGCCATTTCACACGAAGCCGTCTCACCAAAGCCCATCACGAACGATGCTCTGCCCGAGTGGCACTCCATACGCCTCGACGCCAAGCCCCGCGAGGACAGTCCCGCCCCGGCCACTTCTGGTCAGCCTCTCGGGCAGTCCCCCGAAACCCGTGCCGAACAAGGCTCCGGCTATCTCAGTCGCCGCCCCACCTCACACCAGGCCTCGCAACAGAACGGAGACCCCCAGCCCCGCCAACAGCGCGGTCTAGACAATCCAGAGCAGCCCCATTCGCCCAAGCCCGATTTACCCCAGCCTCACCAGCCGTTATTCGACCTGTTCCCGCTGCACGTAGCGTCCATCGAAGACCGTCTCATCGCCGGCATTGTCGACGTGGCCCTTGTTCTGATTGCCTTCCTGCTCTTCGTATTTGTTTTCGTCGCCTGCACGAGCCATCCGCCTGTGGGCAAATCTGCGCTCATCTTTGCCGGCATCGCGCTCGGTTCCTTTTTCCTTCTTTACCAGTGGCTGTTCTTTACTTACGCCGACAGCACTCCGGGCATGCGCTACGCCAAGATCGCGCTCTGCACCTTCGACGACGAGAACCCCGCGCGCAAGACGCTCCACTGGCGCGTCGGCGCGCTCATCCTTTCGGCCATGCCGCTGGGTCTGGGTTTCTTATGGGCACTCCTGGACGACGACCGCCTCGGCTGGCACGACCGCATCACCCGCACCTACCAGCGTAGCTATAGATAAGAACATATAAATTCATATTGATGAGATCGCGCGCTCTCCTTGCTACCCTTCTGTCTTTCTGCCTCTCCGCCATGGTCCAACCTCAACAGAACAGCATCCGCCGTCTGGACGGATCGAGCATCTCGATCACGGACGCGGATGCCTTCGCCAAGAAGACCCTCGCGGCCCGCCACGTCGCTGGAGCGCAGATTGCCGTGCTCAACAGCGGCAGGCTCGTCTGGAGCGCCGCCTATGGATTGCGCCACAAAGAGCCCGATCTGCCCATGGATCGGGATACGACCAGCTGGGCAGCCTCGATCACCAAGAGTGTCTTCGCGACTTAGGTCATGCAATTGGTCGAGCGCGGAGAGTTCAACCTCGACCAGCCGGTAGCCAGTCAACTTGCGAAACCCGCTCAACGAATACGAACCGTACCGTACCGTACCGTGAGACACGGCCTCGGAGATCGTAAAAGACCCGGCATGGCCCACTGTAACGCCGCGCATGCTTCTCTCCCACAGCTCCGGCCTGGTGAATTTCGCCTTCATCGAGCCCGACAAAAAGATGCACCTGCGCTTCAAGCCGGGAACGCAGTTTCTCTATTCGGGCGAGGGCATCAACCTGATTCAGTTCCTCATCGAGCAGAAGAAGCAAACGCCTCTGGATCAAATGATGCAGGACGTCATCTTCACGCCCCTCGGCATGACACGCACCAGCATCATCTATCGCAAGGACTTTGAAGCCGATGTCGCCGACCGCTACGATGCCGACGAGCACTTCCATGCGCAAACGCGTCGCTTCCCCGCACGCGCCGCAGGGTCGATGACGACCAGCGCAGACGATCTGGCGCGATTCACCTCAGCCCTCTTTGACAACAGGATCATCAAAGCATCAAACCAGTTCGAGATGCTGAGTCCAGTAATCGATATCCACACCCTGCACGAGTTTCCTGCCAACCCAACGAGGCCGAAGGCAAAGAAGCGACCGACGTCGGCCTCGCCTATGGCGTCGGCTGGGGGCTGCTAACGCGCACGCGTTTCGGGCCTGCCTTTTTCAAAGAGGGCACGGGGACGGAGCGCAGAACTACATGATCTGCTTTGAGAAGCAGAAGTCCTGCATGATTCTTCTCACGAATATCGACAACGGTGAGCTTGCCTTCCGTCCACTGCTTGAAGCCATTCTCGGCGACACAGTGACTCCCTGGGAATGGGAAGGCTACACGCCCGCCTGGATCGAGCAGAGCCGAAAACACCCCTGACAAAGTTCAGCGCCCCGCGTGCTCTGCCGCCGCCCCCGCTCCGATCAGAGCCAGGGTCGGATCTTCCGGCAGAACCTCGACCGTGTAGCTCTGCAGCGGACTCATCTTGACCATCTGATACAGGTGCTCCTTGAGCCGCGGCAGATCGAGCCGCTGAATGTCGCGCCCCGTGAAGTAGAAGCGTCCCGGCCCTTCGAGATGAATCTGCGAAGCCGTAGCCGCTGCCAGTGCCTGGTGCCATAGCTCCACGAAATCAGCGCAGCGCCGGTCGCCTTTGCGTGCCTGGGCAAAGATTTCGTCCGGCTCCAGGTCTAGGAAGCGAAGCCGCATGGCGCGGTGGCCGGTAATGCCTTCCAGGTGCCCCTTGCCGCCGCAGGCGCAGTATTTTTCCTTGGGATCGAGCGTGACTACGGTGTGTCCGCCCTCCCACGGGCCCTCGGTATAAGGGAAGCGCCCGAAGCCGATGCCGTTGCCAATAGTCCACACACGCACCAGCCGGTCCAGTTGTCCGCGGGTTGCCGCCACGCCGGCCGCAACCGCGTCGGCATCGTTCAACGCGCTGACGCTGTAGTCAAGACCGCGCGCCGCCAGTGCGTTCCTGACGGAGCCCATAATATTTGCGCCCTTCAGCTGCTGCAGATTGGGCGAGTCCTCAATCACACCGTTGCGCACAATGCCGGGTACGGCGATACCCACGGTCTCCACTCCGCAGCCCGCCGGAGCCAGCGTGGCGATCAGATCGCAGAGCAACTCTGCCAGCGCATCGGCTGGCAACTCAATCAGCCCGCCGTTTTCCTCCGGGTCGTGTCCCGACCCGGAATCCTCCGGGTACTGTTTCAGCGCGCCCACCACCTTGTGGTCTTCGAGAAGGCCCGCTACCACCTTCTCAGTCATGACTACGCCAACGGTCTTTGCCATATCGCCGCTCCTTTCCCCACGCCAGCCTTAATTTTCGAACCGGGCCAGGCGATTCACACCATTGAATGCGGCTGCCTTGTAGCACTCGGCCAGAGTGGGATAGTTGAACACGGTATTGATGAAATAGTCCACGGTGCCGTTCAGAACCATCACCGCCTGTCCAATGTGGACCAGTTCCGCCGCGCCCTCGCCGATAATGTGGACGCCCAGAATCTGCCGTGTCTCGCGATGAAAAATCAATTTCAGCCGTCCCGTCGTATCGCCGCGAATCTGCCCGCGGGCAATCTCCCGGTAATACGCTACGCCAACTTCATAGGGCACGTCTTCTTCAGTCAGCTGCTCTTCCGTCTTGCCAATGAAGGAGATCTCGGGAATCGTGTAAATCCCATAAGGGTAGAAACTCGGATTCGACTGCACGGCGGTCTCGCCGAATGCCCGTTCCGCTGCAATGCGCCCCTGCTCCATCGACACGGAAGCCAGGCTGGGAAAGCCAATCACGTCGCCTACCGCGTAGATATGGGGGACCTTTGTGCGAAAGTCCTTGTCGACCGGAATGCGTCCGCGCGAATCGGCATCAACCCCGGCCGCCGGGAGGTTCAGCTCAGCGATATTCCCTTGCCGCCCGACCGCGTATAGCAACGCATCGCCCGAGAGCCGCTTTTTGCTCTCCAGGTTCGCGACCACAGTACCGTCCGCCAGCTCTTCCACGCTTTCCACTTCCTCGTGGAGACGCATCGTCACACGGCTGTCGCGAAGGTGGTAACTCAGCGCCTCAACGATTTCCTGGTCGGCAAACTCCAGCAGCTTCGGCCGTTTCTCGATGAGCGTCACTCTCACGCCCAGAGCCGAGAACATGCATGTGTATTCGACGCCGATTACGCCGCCTCCGACCACAATCAGGGTCTTGGGCAGCGACTGCAACTCGAGAATCTGGTCGCTGTTGATGATGGTGCGGCCATTGATCGGTACCTTGGAGGTGTCGGCCGGCTTGGTGCCGACCGCGATCACGATGTTTGCCGCCTCGTGTACTTGCGAGCCGTTCACACCCACCACGCGGACATGATTCGCATCTTCAAAGCTTGCCAGGCCTGTCATCACATCGACGCCGTTGCGCGACAGCTGAGCTTCGGTAACATCGATCTCCGTCTTGATCACATGCTGCACGCGGAAGGCAAGATCCGACATGGTGATCTTTTCCTTCACCCGGTAGTTCATGCCGTAAATCGAGCGGTAGTTATAGCCGGAGAGGTGCAGCACCGCCTCGCGCATGGTTTTGCTAGGAATGGTACCGGTGTTGATGCACACACCGCCTACCACATTGCGCATCTCCACCAGAGCCACATGCTTGCCCTTCTTCACCGCAGAGACCGCCGCGCGCTGACCCGAAGGGCCCGATCCGATCACGAGCAAATCGTAAGTAGCCATGTTCTCCCTGGTCTGACTTGAACCGTATCACGCGCCCATCTTAACCCCGCCAGTGTATGCCTTGCGTGAATCTCTGGTGTAGGAATTTGCATTTCAATTCGGGAAGACTTCCCGACTCGATCGTCTATAGTCGAAAAATGCTCCTGTACGCCATCACCGGTCGCCGGCTCCTGCCCGGCAGTGAGCGTGAGCGCCAGGCAGCGCTGGTAGCCCTTGCCAGAGACTGGGCGCGCGGAGGCTTGGATTATATTCAGGTCCGGGAGAAAGGCCTGTCACCGGCCAATCTGCGTACTCTCACCCGCCAGATCGTTGCAGCGGTAAGGCGCGAAGACACGCAGGCCCGCGTCCTGCTCAACGGCCCCGCTGAAATCGCTCTCGAGGCTGGAGCGCATGGAGTCCATCTTCCCGGCAACTCGCCTCCAGCAGCTTTGGAGGCTGCCCGCAATCTCTATAGGCAGTCAGGCATCGAGTCGGTCATCAGTCAGGCCTGTCACTCAATTGCTGAGATCCAGAGCGCTCGCGACACCTCCCTGATCCTCTTCGCGCCGGTCTTCGAAAAAAAAGATCCAGGCGAAGCGCCCCTCCCCGGCCAGGGACTCGCCGCGCTCTCCGCAGCCTGCCGCGCCGCCCGCCCGGTGCCCGTTCTCGCCCTCGGCGGCGTTACCCCTGAAAACGCCGCTGCCTGCATTGCTGTAGGAGCAGCCGGCATCGCCGCTATCCGCCTCTTTCTCGGCGACGGCTGGCGCAGCCTGCGTTAGCACCCCAAGAGCGCCCTGTAGACTCAATCACGAAGCGCATAGCCGATGACCCAGGTGCCCCAGGTCCGGATTTCGGACCG
>CAYVSQ010000111.1:0-4302 GCA_964453815.1 uncultured Acidobacteriaceae bacterium
AACCATGTCCCCGGTCTAAAACGTAAAGGATGTCCCGGTACTCTCACCGTGAGGTGGAATCCGGAGGAAGCTGTAGGCAAAGCGCTGCTCTGACGAACAGCCAGCGGATCAGAGACCGCGTGAATTCAGCCGTGGTGCCGCAAGCGTTCTCTCACTATTTCTACGATGCGCTCGTGGACTTCCTGAATACCCAGATCGCCATCGATGACCACCACGCGCAAAGGCTCACGGGTCGCGATCTCGCGATATTTGTCAAAGACGCGCCGATAGAAAAGCTCATCCTCGCGTTCAAACCGGTTTTCGTCCGTAGGGTGTCCGGTAGCTCGTGTGTTACGCCTGCGGGCGCGCTCCAGCGATCGGTCAAAATTCGGGAGCAGCAGCAAAGTGAGGTCTGGTTGCAGGCCGCCGCACATAGCAGCGTGCAGTTGGAGAACCACCTCGCTGCCCAGTTCACGTCCGCCGCCCTGGTAAGCCTCGGTCGAATCGGTATAGCGATCGCACAGCACGATCTTGCCCTGCGCAAGGGCGGGTTGAATGATCTCGGCAATGCATTGCGCCCTGTCTGAGAACATCAATCCCAGCTCGGCGTGTGCTGCAAGATTCTCTGTGCGCGAGTCCAGCAGCAGCGCGCGAATTCGGTCCCCGATCCGCGTTCCGCCTGGTTGTCGCGTTACGACAACATCCTCGTCCTCAGCCTCCAGCCACTCGTTCAGCTTGCGCAGCTGTGTCGATTTGCCCGATCCATCGAGCCCTTCAAAAGTGAGAAAAAAGCCCCGTGAAAGAACCAGACACATGGCCGGAGTGTAGCATTCGGAGAACGCCGCTTGAGAGTGACCCCGTCAAAAAGTAACGCCATTCGCCTTGAACGAAGCCGTGAACCAGCAGTTACACTTAGGAGTCTAAAATTTGGGAGGTCATCCCTTTGAAACTTCGCTTTCTGCCCACACTCCTGATGGCCACCGCCGTCACGGTTTCAGCTCAAACATCGTCTCCGATTCATGTGACCGTCGACGTCACCGATGCGCCCCGAAAAACTCTGCACGCTACGCTCTCGATTCCCGTACAGCCCGGTCCACTCACGCTCGTATATCCCAAATGGATCCCCGGCGAGCACGGCCCGACTGGACCAGTGGATAACCTCGCCGGGTTGGTGATTCAGGCAAACGGCCAGCCGATCCCCTGGCAGCGGGACAATGTAAATATGTTTGCGTTTCGCGTGACCGTGCCCGAAGGAGTGTCTTCGCTCGATGTAAAGCTGGACTTTCTCGCCACTGCTGCAGCGTCTGGCTTCTCCGCCGGTGCCTCGACCAGCGCTAATCTCGCCATAGTCAGCTGGAACGAAGTGCTCATCTATCCCGCCGGACACCCTGCCTCTGACATCTCCATTCAGGCCTCAGCCAAACTGCCTGCGGACTGGCAATACGGCACAGCACTCACCAAGACAGGCGAAGCAAACGGAGCAGTTCAGTTCGAAACAGTTTCGCTTGAGCAACTCGTCGATTCGCCGCTTCTTACCGGCAAATTCTTCAAGGAATTTCCCCTTGCACCGGAGATCACGCCCAAGCACTATCTGGATCTGGCTGCCGACGGACCCGAGGATTTGCGTGTCAAGCCCGAAGCTCTGGCCGCCTACAGCAACCTGGTTCGGGAAACTGGACCCCTTTTCCAGTCGCGCCACTATGCCAGCTATCACTTCCTCATGACGTTAAGCGACCAGGTAGCGCACTTCGGCCTCGAACATCATCAGTCGAGCGACGACCGCGTCCCTGAGAAAACCTTTCTCGATGAGAATCTCGCCCTGCTCTCCTCCGATCTGTTGCCGCACGAGTTCACGCATTCGTGGAATGGCAAATATCGCCGTCCCGCAGGCCTGGCCACCGGCAATTACGAAGATCCCATGAAGGGTGACTTGTTGTGGGTCTATGAGGGACTAACGCAGTATCTCGGCACCGTACTCGCCGCTCGCAGCGGCATCGAGAGCCCCGATGAATTCCGTGCCGCCCTGGCTGCAACCGCTGCAACGCTTGACTACCGTCCGGGTCGCACCTGGCGTGATTTGCAGGATACAGCCACCGCGGCGCAGATCCTCTATGACACAAGCCCGCAGTGGGATAACTGGCGTCGCAGCGTCGACTATTATCCTGAAGGCGAGCTGATCTGGCTTGACGTCGACACCACCATCCGCAAGCTCACCAAAGACAAGAAAAGTCTGAATGATTTCTGCGCGCTCTTCGAAGGAGTCGGCGGCAACACTGCCCCAAAGGTCGTTCCCTATACTTTTGAAGACGTGGTCGCCGGTTTGAATAGCGTCGTTGCCTACGATTGGGCTGCCTTCTTCAACGACCGCCTTACTTCCAAATCACCGCATGCTCCCTTAAGCGGCCTCGAAAACGGTGGCTACCGCATCATCTACACTGACGTGCCCAGCGCGGTCATTCAGGCTCGCGAAACGGTCACCGGAGATGCGCAGGCCTGGTGGGCACTTGGCATCAACGTCAGCACCGACGGCCATATTGACGACGTGCTCGTGGGTTCGGTCTCAGATAAAGCTGGCCTCGGTCCCGGGATGCAGATCGTCGCCGTCAACGGACGCCAGTTCACTACAGCACTGCTGAGCGATGCGATTACTAGCACGAAGGGAACCAAAGATCCGATCGAATTGATCCTCGTCAATACTGGCTACTACAAAGTTGCGCGGCTGGACTACCACGACGGTCTGCGCTTCCCACGTCTCGAACGCATTCCGGGCACGCCCGACCGGCTGGACGACATCCTGAAGCCGATGACCCAGCCGCCAGTACCCCCGAAGAAATAGGCCGCTTCAAGAGGACAGTTGGTGTGTGTCTGATGTTGAACATAGAAGAGGAGAGGCACAATCTGCTATGCCAATGCGTCCTCTCCTGCTTCAACTACTGGTTTTCGCCTGATTCAGGACGGCTGTCGCTCAGAAAGCGTTCGGTGATGATGATTGTGGTGATGATGGTGCGGCTGGGCATATGCCGAAGCCGAAAACACCAGCACCAGGGAGAGGAATAGGAGCTTTTTCATGCGGAAATATTAGCAAGAAGCAGATCCTGAAAACCTCGATATTTCGGCGCGGAATATCGGGAGTTACCTTCAGCCATACATTTACCTCTGCGGGGGGATGAGCCTAGAATCAAGGTTGACTCATCCAAACCACAGGACCCTATGACACTTCCGCAATCGCCGGCAGCCGCAGGACCGCAGCACAAGAAGTATTTCTTCGATAAATTTGGCATCACTGAGCGCCTTCTTGAGCGCTGCCTGGGTGAAGCGCTTTCCGCTGGCGGCGATTATGCCGACCTTTATTTTGAGTCGATTGCATCCACCTCCATCGGCGTGGACGAGTCGCTCGTCAAATCGGCGAGCCAGGGCGTGAGCGCCGGTTGCGGCGTTCGCGTGGTGAGCGGCGAGCGTACCGGATATGCCTATACCGATGACCTTTCCGCCGATCGCCTGCTGCGTGCCGCCCGCACTGCTGCCCTGATAGCGAAGGGTCCCGCAAAGCAGCCGGTGCAAGGCTTTACCGAGACGAAGACGCCGAGCCTGTATCCTGCTCCCGCTGTCGATCTCAACAGCGATCTCTCGGCAAAACTGGATCTGGTGACGCGCGCCGACCGCGCCGCTCGCGCCTTCGACTCGCGGATTACTCAGGTTCGAGCCAGCTACTCCGACGAGTTGCGGCGCATTCTCATTGCTGGCTCCGATGGAACCTTTGCTAGCGATACGCAGCCCTTGGCGCGGCTCAATGTTTTTGTTCTTGCCAAGGATGAGGACCGCACGGCGCGCGGCACCTCAGGGGGAGGTGGGCGAGTTGAGATCGATTTTTTCCAGACGGAGAAAACACCCGAACACTTCGCGCGCGAGGCCGCGCGGCAGGCCATTCTGCAGCTGGGCGCTGTCGCCGCTCCGGCAGGCGAGATGGAAGTCGTATTGGGTCCCGGATGGCCCGGAGTCCTGCTGCATGAGGCGGTAGGGCACGGACTGGAGGCGGACTTCAACCGCAAGAAGACCTCGGCATTTGCAGGCATGATTGGCCGCCAAGTAGCCAGCTCGAAGGTGACAGTCGTCGATAACGGCACCATGCCGGGACGGCGCGGCTCACTCAATGTAGACGACGAGGGTTCGCCGACGCAGGAAACGGTGCTGATCGAAAACGGAATCCTCAAGACCTACCTGAGTGACAAGCTCTCCTCGCGGCTTATGGATATGCCGCACACCGGCAACGGCCGGCGCGAAAGCTATCAGCAGATTCCTATGCCGCGCATGACCAATACCTAC
>CAYVSQ010000112.1:0-2505 GCA_964453815.1 uncultured Acidobacteriaceae bacterium
CCGAACGATGTTGGAAACACAACACGAAGTCATCGATATACCTCACCATATAGGCCTCACCCCGCAGTCGGGGCTTGACCACACGCTCGAACCACAGATCGAGCACATAGTGAAGATATAAGTTGCTCAGCAAAACGCTGATCACGCCCCTTACACAAAAGGTAATTTGGGCTGTCGGTCCTGCTTGGCGGTAAATTTCCGCTTTGTGAGGGGCCCAGCGGGACCGGGATGCTGTGACGAATGGTGATTGTGTCATCGCCTATCAAGACGTCTTTTACAACGAGCCTTATGATTCGCTGGCGCTCAGTGATACTGAGCGTATCAACAGCTCCCCGCAGGCGGGCGAGGAACGCGGTAAGGGTCTCTGCCAGTCGCAGGAAGACGGCCCGATCGTTGGCCTGGTCGGCGATTGCCTGCAACTCAGCACGAATGGCCTGTTCACGTTGGCGCAGAGCAGGCATGCGCTCGCGCAACTCCTCAATCGACATCAGTGCTTCCTGGTAGGCGCTGAGAAGCCGTTCGATGCCCTTGTCAACATGGGTTAATTCTCTTTGTAGGCTCTGTTCGCGTTTCTTCGTCGGATCCGACGAGCGCGCTGCCTCCAGCCGACGGTTGAGTTCCTGCTGTATGAGCGTTGGATCTTCCAGCAGCCGGATCACCTCTGCCCAGACGATCTGATCGAGCAGATCCTGGCGGACCATGCGACGGTTGTCGCAAACTGGGCCGCCCAATTTGCGCCAACTATCCGAGCCAATGCACTTGTAGTAGTGGATCTTGCGCGCGGTCGTCTGCGTCGATGAGCGCGAAAAGGCGTAGCCGCACTTCTGACAGCTCACCAGCCCCTGAACGATACTGGGTTCGATGGTGCGGCGGCGAGAGCGTATTTTGTTTTCCTCAAGAAGCTCTTGGGCACGAGCGAAAGTCTCTTCGCTTACCAGGGCCGGCACGGGGATCTCGATCCATTCTTCGCGCGGCCGTTCGTGGCCCGACGTCATGTTGGGTGTAGTTACACCACGCCGTCGCTGCGGGCGCATCACGCGCGTTCGTGACGACACGCGGGTCTTGCCGAAGCATGCGGCGCCGCGATACGCGGGGTTGCGCAGCACCGCCCAGACGATGGAGCGTTCCCAGCGAGCACTTAGCTTGCGCGTCGGGATACCTTCGGCGTTAAGCCTGCGGGTGATTTCCGCAATACTGAGCCCCTCCACCGTATACATCTCATAGACTCGCTGCACGACACGGGCCTCGGCTTCATGCACGAGATAAGCCGCGGGCGCCGCGTCTGACTTGCGAATATAGCGATATCCATAGGGAGCGCCGCCCATCACGCTGACCTCGCCTGCCTGCGCCCGGTGCCGTTTCCCGCGGCGGGAGCGCTCCAGAATCTGCGCCCGCTCATATTCGGCAATCATACCTTGGAACTGCACCAACAGTTGATCCTCCGCGCTGTCGCCCTGCGGCGACTTCACAAACAGCGTCTCCACTCCGTGGCGAGCCAACTCCTCGATCAGCAAGATCTGATAGGCGTATTTCCGGCTCAGGCGGTCCGGCGCATAGGCGAGCACAACCTGGATCTGCCCCTCGGCGGCCAGATCGCGCACCCGTTCCAAGCCAGGACGTTCCAGCGTCGCGCCGCTAAAGCCTTCATCTTCGAAGACCCATTCTGCGGGCACTTCCAGCTCGTGCTCCTTGGCAAACTCGATCAACGATGCCGTCTGGCTCGCGATCGTGTTCTCCTCGCGCTGCTGTTCGGACGATACCCGAGCGTAGATCGCTGCCATCCGCATCACCGCACTCCTTTACGCGCCACACGGGGCGCTCCCGAGAGGGAACCAGAAGATCGTAGGCCTGGGCGAGCTTCGACTCGAGCAGGCGATCAAAGACATAGTCAACGTGGATTTGGAGCGGGCCGCTTCTGGAGCGCGGCTCAGCCATGCTTCTTCCTTACACCCAGGAACGCCTGCAATGCGTCCGTCACGATCGTTCCCATCGTCAGCCCATGGCTTCTCGCATGCTTGCGCAGCAGTTCCACTATGTGCGGCGGGAGTTTCAACGTTATCGGCACCGTGGCCTCCGTGACTTCCACCGGTCGATCCAGCTGGGAGGCCTCCTCCAGATACCGATATGCCTGGCGCGCTGAAAGCCCGAACGCGCGGGAAAGGCGCCGCATGGCTTCGGGTAATGCAACCTGCCGCTCGATCAGTCCACGAGCCGCGTTCAGCTTCCGAGCCTTTTCCGCTCTGCTTGAGCGCATCATGCGCCATAAATATATTACCTCTTAAGTCGCAAATCAAGAACCGGGTATCTTGTTCGCCACCCCGTCACCGTCCGTTCGAACTGGAAATTACCTTTTGTGTAAGGGGCGTGATTTCACCTTTGCTAAGTAACCTCTATCTGAATGAGGTAGACCGGATGCTGGAGAAGGCGGTGGATACCACGCGTAGAGGCAAGTCAACCAACGTCCAATATGCACGTTTCGCGGACGATATGGTGATCTTGATCGAT
>CAYVSQ010000113.1:0-5825 GCA_964453815.1 uncultured Acidobacteriaceae bacterium
ATGAGGCGACGTA
This sequence comes from uncultured Acidobacteriaceae bacterium, assembly GCA_964453815.1. GTDB lineage: Bacteria > Acidobacteriota > Terriglobia > Terriglobales > Acidobacteriaceae > Silvibacterium. The sequence goes on from CAYVSQ010000113.1 coordinate 14, forward strand.
TGGACCGGCTGCTCGGAAGGGATGGATCGCGGTGGTGGGGTATGTCGACCAGAACCACGATGTGACGCAGGTGTGCGAAGGTACGGGGAAGAAGGATGACATGCAGTACTACTACGACCGCAAGCGGCGGACCGGGGATTTCCATGGACAGGCTCCGGTGATGTGGGCTGCGGATGCGCTGTTGGCAGATGGGAAGTAGAAGTTTGGTGCCAGCGTAGACGGTAGGCCATTCGGGATTACTCCCCGGATGGCCTACCTTTTGTAATGAAGAAGCCGTTTAGTGGATATAAACGCGTTTTATGGGAGTAATCCTAAGAACACGTAGAGTCGATGTTGTGCGAGTGAAGTTAACATTTTCACAGTCAGACCTTCGATGTTGCCGAATAAGGTTGAGTTTTTCAGGTGTATGTTCCCGAATAGAGAGCGAACTCAATGAAATCGACAGCGGCATCTGTGACTAATGACATAGACATCCGAAAGTATGAGGACTGGGTTACATTTGAAAAAAGAATCAACAGTTTAGTCGATGCAGGACATTTACGGCGTATTGCAGCTTTACGCACGCTGCATGTGCGCGATGAAGAATGGTTTTTGGAGCCGATAAGCGGGGATGTATATGTCTACGTTAGACCGGATGACAAGATATTGCCGACATGGGAAAAGGTGGATATCTTTGCCCCAACCGTAGCGGAGGAAAGTAAAGATATTCGGGTAGCTGGGCTGAAGATCATCCCTACTGGCGAAATTAACTCTCAGACCGCCATCGGGCTTCGATGGGTTCTTAGCATCCTCGTGAAGGAGGGAAAACTCGAAATAATCCCTACTACTACTACTACTTCCCTGAATCAAGAATCGTCTGGAAATGCTGAGACATGGTATCGAGAATTCGCAACTGGCGATGTTTATCGGTTGATTGAGCGGGATCGATTGGACAGAAGTTTCTGGGAGTTGCTATCCCCATCCCGTGGCCGCTGAAATTCTGCAATAGATCCCCGATGTTAACGAAAGCGATGGGCGTCGACCAGGGACTGGGACCGCTCAGCACGAGCGATATGATGCACGCGATGTAGAGCAGATCGCATTCAAATCCTGGAGGGCCAAGCTGCGCCTTACCGTTGCTGAAGCTCATGAGTTTGACTCGGGATTATCAGGATGGCCGACGGTCACCGGTATACAATTGCTCGGTCTGAAGGTGCGGCTCTTGCGCGAGGGGCTCTTCACCATCGACTCACGACAATAGGCTCCTAGTTCGCAGGCATCTGTCACCTGAATCCAGGGGGATCCATTGATGCGGCATGCGCTTGTGCCCTTTTCGCCGAAGTCGTTCTGCTTTTCCCGGGGTTGCAATCGGCAACCAGTCCACCACAAATATCCGCACCTCGCTGCGCCGCCCGAGTCCCCTGTTGGCCGAGACTAATCCAAGGGCTTCCTGGTTCGGCCTCATATCAATTTGAGTGTGTTTACCAAGGAGAAAATCACCATGATCATAATCAGCAAACAATCTGCGATCACTCAAGGCAAATGGTTGCGTGCGTCTATCGGTGTAATGAGTGGTCTCCTGTTAGTCGGGACGCTGGACGCGCAGGATTTGTCAGCGAAGACACCGACGGTTCTGCCCCCGGGAATAACGAGTCCGGGTTTGCTGACGAAAACGTCTCTCTCTGGTTCGTCTGAGCCTAACGCGATACACGTAAACGCGCACGATATGGCTGCGGCCGCTGCTCCTTCCGTGATGAGTTCGGATGCAACGGTCAATTCCGGGGTCAATCGCGGGGTCAATCGCGGAGGTCCGCGCCGTATCACGTTGGAAGAGGCGCAGCAGCAGGCTACTGGTGGCAACCCGATGGCGCACCTGGCGCAACTACAGGTCGAAGCAGCCAGACAACACAGGCTTGGCGCGCAGTCGGATTACTTTCCGAAGCTCAGCTCTACCTTGACGAACTTTCACTTCAACAAGTTTATGGGCCAGGAGGTCACAATACAGCGGCCCTTCGCAGGAGGGACCGCGACGGCTGGGTTGCCGCTGGCCGGCAAGGATCAGACTCTGGTTGCGGTAACGGCGGCGCAGCCCGTCACGCCGCTGTTTAAGCTTCACGAGGTGGTGAACATTGCTCGCGCGGACGAGCGAATAGCGATGGCAAAGGCGGGCATGCCCGTTGACACTGCCAGCAACGTAGAGAAGGCCTACTACGGATTGATGGTTGCCCAGCGGCAGTTCGCCATTGCGAGAGCTAATTCGGAAAGCTTTAGCAGTAAGAGGCTCGTGGCGAGCAACGTGGTGCCTTCGGCAGCCCTGCCGGGAGACGACGAGCGAGAGATCGCATCCATGAAGGAGTTGGTGAACGCAGAGACCAAGGTCAAGGAGATGACCCTTTCTCTCAACTTCCTTCTTGGATATCCGACGGAGACGGAGCTGGAACTGGTGCCTCCCGTGATGCCGATCGAGGAAATATCGATGAAGGAAGCGGTTGATAAGGCGGTCGCAGCCAACCCTGAAGTTGTGGAGGCAGAGCAGACTGTTGTGAAAGCACGAGCCGCCTCCAGGCTTGCGAAACTGGACTATGTTCCGGATGTTGCCGTGATGGGGGGTTATGTTTACAACGGTAATGCGCTTCCGCTTCTGCCCAGGGATTTCTCCTATATTGGCCTCATCGGCTCGTACAACCTCTTCGATTTCGGCAAGCGGGAACATACGATCAGGGAACGTAATACTCAGGTCAGCATGGCGGAAACCGCGCTCGAACTGACCAAGGCTAAAGTCGCCGCAGCCGTGAAGAATAGTTATTTCGAAATGGATCGGTCACGGCATTTGAGCGAGCTGGCTCATCGTTTATCTGATGCGATTCCACTGGAACGAACAAGCTACTCGAAAGACGAGCCGGGCCTTGCGATCGCGCGGGCAAAAGTAGAAGTCGAGACGTTCCAGGCCGATCTGGACTACCGGCAAGCGCTTGCGCAATTGAAGACTCTGATGGGCGAACAATGAAGGGCCGTGAATCCAGAAGTTAAGAACAAATCCGGAGGAAGCTTCGCCATGCGCGATATGTGATTCTTTCTCCCAAAGTGGTTACGGCTCCAAAGGCGGTAAGGTTAGGGCATGGCTTTAAACGTTCAGGAGCAGTTTGGGCAGATCGATATCTACGTGTTCGATCAAATCCTTCGTGGAAATATAACCTCTGGAATGCGGGTGCTTGATGCGGGATGTGGCTATGGACGCAATCTGGTACATCTGTTGCGAGAAGGCTGCGAGATATTCGCACTGGACGCAAGCCGCGAAGGTGTAGAGCACGTCCGTCAGTTATCTGCATCGCTGGGAACTGGATTGCCTGCAGAGAACTTTCAGGTGGGACTCATTGAGCAAATGCCATTTCCAGATGCATTCGCCGATGTCGTGATCTGCAGTTCGGTGCTCCACTTTGCACGAGATGATGAGCACTTCAGGATGATGTTGTCCGAACTGTGGCGCGTGCTGAGGCCCGGCGGGATGCTCTTCTGCCGTCTGGGTTCAAGAATTGGAATGGACTTTGAATGGGTACGGGGCAATATCTATGTCATAGGAGATGGCTCGGAGTGGTTTCTGGTGGATGAAGAAATGCTTCTGGAATTTACGGAGGAGATGAACGCTGTTCTCGTAGATCCGCTGAAGACGACGGTCGTCCAGGACTATCGCTGCATGACAACATGGGTGCTACGAAAGCGGCGTTAGATCGGGGCCACCCGACCTTGGAGGCACCGGTATACTTCGAGGAACTCTGTTCTGAAATAGGAGATTCGCTCGAATGAACCTGCGTTTCTTGAATACTGCGTGCATAACCTGCCTGGTGTGGTCGTCCATGAGCATGTCCGCTCAGTCGCTAACTCCCTTTCGTATCATGGGCACGGCACCGCACAACTACGTACTTCCATCGATCACGGGTGAACCATACACATTGACGGAGACACGTACTGCGGTTAAGAAGCAGGCCAATGGGCCACCGGAGACTACTGTATTCGTGGAACATAGAATGCGTGACTCCGAGGGGCGGGTGCGAACTGAATTAGGCCGCATAGAGAACGGCCATTTTAAGTGCATATCGATCTCTCTGGTGGATCCGGTCGGGCACTTCACGGCGACGTTATTCTCAGACCAGAAACTCGCGATGATAACCCACTTCCTTGCGCCCAAGCTGCTGACGCCGGAGGAGAAGGCCAACGCTGACGCCAGAAAAGCTGCCTTAGCAGAAGCGCGGAAGTCTGCTCCGAAAGATCCAAATGTAGAAGATTTGCCAGCGGAAACAATTGACGGTATTTCCGTGCGAGGCGAACGTCGTCATCTGGTGATGCAGGGAGTTCCTGTTATAGAGGACAGTTGGGGTTCTTCCGAATTGGGAATAGAAATGAAGAGTGAAACGGACGATCCTCGATCAGGCCATTTCAGCATGATTGTTTCTGATTTGCAGCGGATAGAGCCTTCACCTTTACTCTTCCGGATTCCAGACGATTACGAAGTACGGTCGTTAGACTGATTTACAAGCGAGCGGAGGCGAAATCTTTCATGCGGCTAAGTGTCGGCACAAAAGCTTTGAGGCTTCGAGGAAGAACGTCGCGATGGTGGCTCTTACTAGTACTGGCGCTCGGTTCGGGGTTTAGTACTCTGGCTCTTCAAGCTCAGGTCATCCGAATCAAGGTGGTCAATGGAAAGAACGGCAAACCAGTCGCTAATTTGGACATCATGTTTAACACCGAGATCCCCGCATGGTCTCCGTATTCCCTATTCACGGACCGTAACGGGGAAGTTGCCGTGAAGGTAGGATCGTTCACAAAAATGGTAGTGTTTACTCCTTCAATGAAGTACCGGCCTTGTCTCAAGCCGACTATCAAAGGGCACGCTCCGTCTACGCCTTCGTATTCGGTCGCAGATATTCTTAGCAAGGGCATTTCGATGGAGAATAGCTGCGGTAAACGGCGCGTCGATGCAGCTCCTGGCGAGATCGTCTACTTCGTGCGGCCATGGACGTTTTGGGAAACATTGACGTACAACTAGATCGACAGGATGCATGGTGGAGCGGATCGCTTCGCGATGATCCATATTTCAGAATCGAGATAGGAGCGCCCGATTTTGTGGGGGAGTGTTAGATCGGGTGCCAACCGCTGTTGCTTACATCCCACCCTTCGCAAAAAGCGCGAGGATGGGGCACCCGAAGATTTGTGGCTGGTTGAGAGTGGCAGGGCAGGCTACCCGTCCGGCTGCTGCTCACCGGCCCGTCATCTGTTCCAGCTTTTCGGGGTAGCGAGCTCCTTGCACAGTGATTTTCGAGGCGGCGCTGTCGATCTCGTTGAGATCGTCGGGCGAAAGTTCTACTGCAAGGGCTCCGATGTTCTCGTCCAGACGCGGTAATTTGGTCGTGCCCGGAATTGGAACGATCCACGGCTTTTGCGCAAGCAGCCACGCGAGGGCGATCTGAGCAGGTGTGGCGTTTTTTTTGTTCGCGATGGTTCCGAGCAAATCGACGAAAACCTGATTCGCCTTCATCGCCTCCGGGGTGAAACGAGGCAGAGTGCTGCGGAAGTCGGAGCTACCGAGTTGGGTGTTTTCGTTTATGGTCCCGGTCAGGAATCCCTTGCCCAGAGGGCTGTACGGAACGAGGCCGATGCCAAGTTCCTCAAGTGTGGGTATCACTTCTGCTTCAGGCTTGCGCCACCATAGTGAGTATTCGCTTTGGAGCGCAGTCACGGGCTGAACGGCGTGAGCACGGCGGATGGTCTGGACACCTGCTTCGGAGAGGCCGAAGTGCTTCACCTTACCCGCCTGAATCAACTCCTTCACCGCTCC
>CAYVSQ010000114.1:0-2939 GCA_964453815.1 uncultured Acidobacteriaceae bacterium
ATCGGACGCCGTTTTTATCCTGCTGCGTTCTGCGCCGGAGACCACACTGCGGGCCATGAATTACCCTCGATGGGGACAAATCCCTGCTACTTCTTCTTACGCGAAAGAACTCCAGATTGTACAGGGAAAGCGGGCCATCCAGGCAATGACCACTCCGGGTTAAAGACAGAGGCGCGGTGCAGAGGCACCTGCAGATGTCCTGTTGCCCCATGTGCTCGCCATGCCGTAGACTCAGCTATTCTCACCCGGCATCCTAATTTCGTTTGAATTCAAAAAGAGCGGAGAGCAGTGTTAGCAACGTTGTACACCAACCAAGAACCACGTTGACCTGCGCTTTCTCAGCATGCTTTAATGACGCGTTTTGTGTATGTTCGCGTAGTTGGCATGGCTGTATGGGCTTGGGTTCGTTCAGCGGCGAGCGAACATCCGTCGAAAATGGCGGGCATTGTAGATAGAACCAGCTTTTCTGCGTTGCGCGGTCAGCTGGCGAAGACAGGGATTTGTAACTCTTTGGGGGTTTTTGAATGGCGTTTTTGTTCCCGGTAGCGGCAGCTGTGTGGCAGTCCGAAGGCGGCGCGCTGGCCGGCAATGACAATCTTTATCTGTGGATCGCGCTCGCGACCGGTGTGGTTGGCCTGTTGGCCGCCTTTCTTTTTGCACGCTCCGTGCTCCGCTGCGATACAGGCACGCCGGAGATGCAGCGGATCTCAAACGCTATCCGGGAAGGCGCGGAAGCCTTCATGAAGCGGCAGTACGGCACCATCGCGCTGATTGCCGTGGGGTTGGCCGTGGTCCTCTTCATCGGATACAGGCTTTCGCCGTTCACCGCTCCCTTCGCGAACAAGGTAGTCATCAGCTTTCTGATCGGCGCGGCGTGCTCGGCGCTGGCCGGCCAGACGGGTATGTGGGTGTCGATTCGCGCGAATATCCGCACGGCAGCGGCGGCGCGCTCCAGCATGGGCGAGGCGCTCAAGATCGCGTTGCACGGCGGCGCGGTAACGGGTCTGGTGGTAGTGGGGCTTTCGCTGATTGGCGTGGGCCTGTTGTTCCTGGCCTTCGGTGGATTGCAAAATCCGCAGCAGGTTCCTTACCAGCTGGTGGGCTTCGGCTTCGGCGCGTCGCTGGTCGCGTTGTTCGCACAGCTGGGCGGGGGTATTTATACCAAGGCCGCCGATGTGGGCGCCGATCTGGTCGGCAAGGTAGAGGCCGGTATTCCGGAGGACGATCCTCGCAATCCGGCCGTGATCGCGGACCTGGTGGGCGACAATGTGGGCGACTGCGCAGGTCGCGGCGCCGACATCTTCGAATCGACCGCGGCGGAAAATGTGGGCGCGATGATCCTAGGTGCCGCGCTGTATCCGGTCTTCGGGCTCAAGGGGATTCTGTTCCCGCTCGTGGTGCAGGCGATCAATCTGATTGCGAGCATCGTGGGCGTGAGCATCGTGCACAGCGGCGAGGATGAAGACCCGATGCACGCGCTCGACAAGGGTTATTACGTCACTACCATGCTGGCCCTGGCAGGTTTTGCCGTGGCCATTTACTTCATGCTGGGCGCGCGTTGGTGGCTTCTGGGCAGCGGCATCTGCGGCATCGTTACGTCGTTTCTATTTGTGCGCATCACCGAGTACTACACAGAGACGCGCTTTAAGCCGGTGCAGAGTATCGCGCAGGCATCGTTGACCGGACCGGCGACGAACATCATCCAGGGACTTGCGGTGGGCATGGAAACGCCGGCGCTTCCGGTAATCGTGATCAGCGCGGCACTCCTGCTGAGCTATTACTTCGGCATCAGGGGCCTGGCGGATGTAACGACGATTTCCAGCTACGCCAAGGGTATCTACGGCACGGCAATTGCGACTATGGGCATGCTTTCCTCGGCAGCCTACATTCTGGCCATGGATACTTTTGGACCGATCACTGACAACGCAGGCGGCATTATCGAAATGAGCGACCAGCCGCACAGCGTTCGCACCAAGACGGACAAGCTCGACGCTGCCGGCAATACAACCAAGGCCCTGACCAAGGGCTATGCAATCGGATCAGCGTCACTGGCGGCGTTTCTGCTGTTCTCGGCGTATCTGGCGACGATTCACGACATCGTCCACCAGCGGGTGACGGCGGCGGGTGGAACTCTGCCCGAGGGCTGGACCTTCTCGAATGTGAATCTGGCCTCTGTCCCGGTATTCGTGGGCGCGCTGTTGGGGGCGATGCTCACGTATCTCTTCTCGTCCATGGCCATCAAGGCTGTGGGACGCGCTGCGCAGACCGTGATCCAGGATGTGCATGAGCAGTTCCGCGACAATCCGGGAATCATGGAAGGTACCTCGAAGCCGGACTACGGGCGTTGCGTGCGCATCGTGACGGGTGCGGCGCTCAAGGAAATGGTGTTGCCCGGCATTCTTGCCGTAGCCATGCCGTTGACGGTCGGCTTGATCTTCCGCCACTTCGGAGAGGAATTCTATCCCGGGGCTCTGCACAACTGGCCAATGATTAACGGCATGCCCGTGAACCTGAGCGGTGCCGAAGCGGTTGCAGCGCTACTGATGGTCGGCACAATCAGCGGCATACTGCTGGCCATGCTGATGAATAACGGCGGCGGCGCGTGGGACAATGCCAAGAAGTTCATAGAAACCGGCGCGCACGGCGGCAAACGCTCCGAAGCGCACAAGGCCGCAGTGGTCGGCGATACGGTTGGCGATCCATTCAAGGACACGGCCGGCCCGTCGCTGCACGTGTTGATCAAACTGCTGGCCACGGTCACGCTGGTGCTGGCTCCATTGTTTTTATAGAGACCGGGGGCAGAGTGTAGGGGTAGGTGCAGAAACGCGCGTTTTTCTTCGCCCTGAAGCATAACCCCTGTACCCTGTTCCAATGAGTAATGGCTCCAAGCTTCCGTGGTATCAGCGGTCGCCGGAGGGATGGAAGCACTTCCGGTCTGT
>CAYVSQ010000115.1:0-16870 GCA_964453815.1 uncultured Acidobacteriaceae bacterium
GGCAGCAGCAGGCGCTCCGTGGTCTGCGGAGGGAACCATCCCTGGTAGGAGGCGTTGTGGATGGTGAGGACGGTTCCGGCGTTGCGCAATGCGGGGTCGAAGTAATAGACGGTGCGCAGGTAGACGGGGATCATTGACGCCTGCCAGTCGTGGACATGGAAGATGTCCGGGACGCCGAGCTGCTTAGTAGCTTCGAGCGTCGCGCGGCAGAAAAGGCCGAAGCGCTCCCAGTTGTCCAGATATTCGCCGGTCTCCGTTCCGTAGGGCGCTTCGCGGTCGAAGAGCTCCGAACAATCGACGAAGTGGAACTGCACACCATCGTGTGTTCCGCCGTCGAGAATGGTCACGAAGCGGTTGTAGTACGTGAAGGCGATTGTCAGACTACGGATCAGCGGCTTCTTTTCCGGAACGCGCTCGCGGACCTGGGCATAGTAGGGCAGATAGACGGTCACGCGATGGCCAAGACGCGCGATCTCGCGCGGCAGAGCGCCGATGACGTCGGCCAGACCTCCGGTTTTGACGTAAGGGACGCATTCCGAGGCGGCGAAGACGATGTGCATGGCGATGTGACTCCAGTGTTTGTTCTTTATGATGCAGAGAGAGCAGTTAAGTCGCGTGGGCCAGAGTCAGTCTATCTTGGCTTCCAACAAGCGGCAACGCGAGGTGAAGAAGCCTGAAACATAAGCCCAAACTGGGACAGAATTTTCTGGTCGACGCGGCGGCCTGTGTGGCCATTGCCGACTCGCTCGGCGATGTTGCGGAGCGGACGGTGGTCGAGATCGGGCCGGGCGGAGGGGCAATTACGGAGGTCCTCAGCCGCCGCGCGGGGCGGTTGGTCGCGATCGAACTCGACCGTGAGCTTGCGCCGAGGCTGCGGGCGCAGTTCGCGGACACGCCCTCGGTTGAAGTCATCGAGGCGGATGTTCTCGCCGTCGACCTCGACTCGCTTCGGCGGGGTGAAGAACGATTATTGGTGGTTGGCAACCTTCCTTACTACATCACTTCGGATATCCTGCTGTGGCTCTTTCATTTCCATGCGTCGATCTCGCGAACGGTGGTGATGGTGCAGCGCGAGGTTGCGGATCGAGTGGCTGCGGTTCCGGGAACGCGCGACTACGGGCTGCTCTCGGCGACGACACAACTCTATGCTCGCGTCGAGCGGGTGCTGATCTTGCCGCCGAGCGCCTTTCTACCTCCGCCGAAGGTGCATTCAACCGTTCTGCGGCTGACAATGCAGCCGCGCTTCGCAGAGCTTGGCGTGGAGCCTGACAAGTTTATCGCTTTCCTCAAGCAATCCTTTGCCCAGAAGCGCAAAACGCTCGCCAAGAATCTGCGCGCGGCGGGATTCGATGGAGCACGTGTTGCGGAGGCGTTGCAATCGGCTGGGATTCCTCCGATGGCTCGCGCGGAGGAACTGGGTCCGGAGCCGATGGCCACGCTTTGGAAGGGGTTGCAGGGGCGGTAACGAAAGCCAGGTGTATTGACTGACCGGGAATTCGCCCGTACCACCAGTCAACCTTCAGAGGCCTCCCTCGCATGATTGGCACGACGCTCTGGATGCCGCGCACAGTAAGGGCATCGTCCATCGCGATATCAAGCCGGCTAACATCTTTCTTCTCCGCGCGCGGACACGCCAAGATTCTCGACTTCGGGTTAGCCAGGTCGCTCCCCCGCGCAGTTCGCCAGACCAGGGTGCAGCAGCCAGCACGATGACCGCGGTAGGCGAGCAGCACCGGACCAGCCCCGGAGCGGCGCTCGGCACCGTCGCCTACATGTCGTCGGGAGCAGGTGCGCGGGGAAGGAACTGGATGCGTGTACGGGCCTCTTCTCTTTTGGCGCAGTGTTGCACGAGTTTATGGGCTTCTTCGGTTTCTGGTTGGGGCTGGATCCCACCGACGCGCCGCTGTTGTTTCGCGATGTGGGAACCCAGAATATCTACACGCTGACCCTTGAGCGGAAGTAAGAACGCCAACCGGAGCACTAAAGTAGGTCACACTTTCACCCTATGGCGCAATTTCGTAGTTCCGAGAAACGTGCTCTTCGATTCTGACTGGCTGCGTGTTGGCCAACGCGAAGCATTGCAATTTCTGATAGTCGCGCCGTATCCGCGGTAGTCCGCTCCAGATGGAAGCATTGGTGCTCGGCTTTTCGTGCGCCAGAGACTCCGGGCGCGAAGAGGCAGCCGAATTTCTGACAATACCCTCCCGTTCCATTCATCAAAGATTAATCTTCATCTCCGCGTCCGTTGATAGTTTGGAGCCGAATGAAGACAGACGATCTTCGGCGAAGGGATGTGGAGATGGTGACGCCTCCCTTCGCCTTTTTCCTTTCGTGCAAAAAGGCGGTTGGGCTTGCGATCTGGCTGGTCTCGGCAATGATGGTTCCCTATGCGGTTGCGCAATTCCCCGATACCACTGTGACCAAGCCGCCGGAGGCGGGAGCGCCGGATGACACACCGCTTACCATGGTTCCCCATTTACCCGAGGGCAGGTACTGGGTATCGGGCCAGTCAAATTTTATCTACCAGACGAATCCCCCGTTTTACGCCGATTACTCAGGACCCAACAGCTTTCGACCTTACCACGAGAGGGCGAATGGGCGTGTGTTGACGCTCTATACCGGTCTCCAGCTTATGAAGTCCGCGGAGGTCCTGGTCGATTTTGAGGAAGCCGGCGGACTGGGCCTGAGCGGCGGGCTGGGGCTCGCGGGATATACCAACCTGGATGCGGTAAGGGACGCGACGCTTAGCCAAGCGCCCTATCTGAGCCGTTTGATGTACCACCAGGTCATTGGCTTCAGCCATGACACGGTCGATGGGGATCGTGGACCTCTTTCCACCTTTTCCCGGCTGCCCTCGCGGCGTCTTGAACTCCGAATCGGCAAAATGGGTATCACCGATTTTTTCGACATCAATTCGGTGGGCAGCGACAGCCACCTGCAATTTCTGAATTATGCGATCAACCAGAACGTCGCCTACGATTTCACGGCTGACGACCGAGGCTATACATGGGGAGTTCTCGCCGAGTACCAGTGCCCAAAGTGGGGGCTGCGATTCGCAGAGGCGCTGTTGCCCGGTCCAGAGAACGGAGGGTCGCTAGTCTGGAATTTGCGCAAGGCGAATTCTTCGCAAGGCGAATTCGAGCTGCATCGCGGACCCCTGCGAAAGAAAGATGGAACCATCCGCCTGCTGGCCTATGTGAACAACGGCAACATGGGCATTTACCGGGTTGCGATCGAGCAATACCTGCAAGGAAAGGTTACGCAACCGGACATCGGCAACCATCCTTTGCAGGTGACATCGAAGTACGGCTTCGGTATCAACGTCGAACAACCAGTGAACACGAACCTGGCGATCTATGGACGCTTCGGATGGAATAACGGAAAGACCGAGTCCTGGGTTTTCACAGAAGCCGACCAGACCTTCTCGGGCGGTATCGGCGCACTGGGTCCAATGTGGCGGCGGAAGTTTGACCGAGCCGGGATCGCCTTCGCCACCAACGGGATTTCGAGTGAGCATGCGCAGTATCTTGCCCTTGGCGGGCTGGGATTCGCCCTGGGTGACGGAGCATTGAAATACGGCCGTGAAAATCTGATGGATAGCTACTACACGGCCCATATACGGCGGGGAATCTTCCTGGGACCCGACCTTCAGTTTATTGTCAATCCTGGATATAACCGGGTCCGCGGACCGGTAGTGGTTCCATCGGCGCGCGTACACCTCGAATTTTGAAAACAGGAATTTTCAGACCAGGTTGAGGACATTGAAGATACAAAGACAACGGTCAGAGAGACACGCACGATGGCGGCGCGCCGCAGCGAGGGCATGGATCCTGGTACTGGCTGCGGCGGCGATATTCGCGACGGCAATGCGCCTGGAGGGCCAGACAAGCTCGTCTTTCTCCCAGGTAAAAGCACTTTATGTCGAGCCATTCAATGGGGGGAATGAAGGAGCGGAACTTCGCCAGGATCTGATCAAGCAACTGCAAAAGAGCGGCAAATATCGAATCGTTGACGCTCTGAAGGACGCCGACGCTGTGGTGACAGGGAACGGGCAAATCTGGGTGAGGGGTCACTTCGCCACGAACGCCCGGACACCGGCGGCGAATCGGCATCCGGTTTACGGGGGCTTTCTTTCCGTCGAGGTAGTGGGCAAGGACCATGAACCACTGTGGTCTTACCTGGTAACGCCGAGCAGGTTTTCCTGGGTGAGTATTCAGAATGACCTGGTAAAGAACCTAGTCAAGGAAATGCTTTTGGCGAGCGAAGACAACCATCAACCGGTAGCTGTTCCGGGAGTAAAGCAGGTTCTGGCCCCCGCGAAGCTCGCCGGCGCCGGCGCTACCTTCGCTGCTCCGCTTTATCAGAAGTGGTTCCAATCCTTTGAGCAGCAACACCCCGGCGTCTATCTAACCTACAGCGCAGTGGGGTCGGAGGAGGGCATGCGCAGGCTCGTCGCGAACAAAGTGGACTTTGCCGCATCCGACGTGTCTTCGTTGAATGCCGCGACCGGCGAGAAGGGTCCGGCTCTGCGACGCGTCGCGACGGCCCTCGGCGCGGTTGTTCCGATTTATAACCTGAACGGCATTACCCAGGATCTGGCCTTCACTCCCGATACCCTGGCGGATATTTACCTGGGCAGGATCAGAAAGTGGAATGATCCCAGAATCAGAAACTCGAACAAGGGTGTGGATCTGCCGGAGACTGAGATCGCGGTGATTCATCGTTCGGACGGAAGCGGCACGACCTATGCCTGGAGCGATTTTCTGTCTAAAGTGAGCCCTGACTGGAAGAATGCAGTCGGCACCGGTACTACCCTCCCGTGGCCCATTGGTACCGGGGCGGCAGGCAATGAGGGCGTGGCCTCCGCCGTGCAGGCAACACCCAACGCGATCGGCTATGTGGAGCTGGTTTATGCGATTCAGCACGAGTTGAGTTTCGGGGCCATGCGTAATAGCTCAGGCATATATATTCGGGCCGATCTGAACAGCGTCGCCGCAGCGGCGAAGATGGCGATCGGAACGGCGAATCCAGACTCTCCTGTCTCAGTTACCAATACTCCGGGCAAGGACGCATATCCGATTGCGAGCCTGACATGGTTATTTTTCCCACTAGAAATGACGGATACGGCCAAAAAACAGGCCCTCATTGAGCTTCTCAGGTGGATTCTGACATCGGGTCAGCAAGAGTGTTCGTCGCTGGGCTACGCTCCTCTTCCCCGCCAGATCGCAGCCCAACAACTGGAGCTTTTGAACTCCTGGTGACGCCTGAACCGGAACGGCATTTTCGGGGATTCATGGTAGCTTTATTCATCGTGTGTTCGCATGGGCGGGTTAAAGTGTGTGTTTTCAGGAAAGGTGAACGATGGACGCGGAAAGCTCGGATCTGGATCTGAAACAGAGCACCTACAAAGCGGCAGTTGAGACGTGGATCGCCGCGATCAAGGAAGAAGAAGCTCTTGCCTCGGGAGAACATTCGGTGGCGGAAGTGGATCAGTGGGAAGAGGCGGGTTACCGGGAAGAAGAGCTCCGGAAGAAAGCCAAGACGGCGAAGAAAGAGTATGAGGACGCGCTCCGGTTAGAATTTTTTGACTTCTAGCCTAGGACGATGGACCTGCCAACAGCACTAAAATGACCATGTCCGAAAACCGCGAGTTTGTGTCGCTCAAGAGTGCGAGAATCGGGTTATGGAATTGCCCGGTCGTGAAGTTTGTTATCGCGCTCTGCAAAGTAGAGATTCCCGTTTTGATGGCCTGATCTTCGTCGGTGTCACTTCGACAGGGATCTATTGCCGTCCTGTGTGTCCAGCACGAACCGCCAGGTTTGAGAATTGCAGATTCTTCGCTTCAGCCGCAGCGGCCCAGGATGCAGGTTTCCGGCCTTGTCTGCGCTGCCGGCCGGAGACGGCTCCTGATCTGGCTTCTTGGCGCGGAACTTCGAATACGGTTTCTCGCGCAGTCGCCCTTATCGCTGATGGTGCCCTCGATGGCGTGGGGAATAGCGTTGAAAAGCTGGCGGAACGCCTGGGCATGGGTGAACGTCAATTGCGTCGCTTGTTCCTTCAGCACCTTGGAGCGTCGCCTATTTCGGTTGCGCAAACACGGCGAGTGTTGTTTGCGAAGCAACTCATCCATGAAACCCGGATGCCAATGACCGAAGTTGCGATGGCGGCTGGATTCAGCAGCTTGCGACGATTCAACGAAACATTTCTCGACCTGTTCCATCGTCCTCCCAGCGCTTTGCGCAGAAAGAACTCGGCGAAACTCGAAGAGAAGAACGTGGTACTGCGGCTTCGCTACCGTCCGCCTTATGACTGGGACTCTATGCTCGCGTATCTGCAGGCGCGCGCCGTTCGCGGCGTCGAAGTTGTGGATAGCGGACGATACCTGCGCACACTTGAGGTGGACGGAGCGATGGGAAGCATTGAGGTGACTCACCTGCCTGATCGCCAGAGCCTTGGCGTCAGCATCCGCTTCCCTGACGTGCGGTCATTACCAGCGATCGTTACCCGGGTACGGTGTCTGTTCGATCTTGGAGCAGACATCGTGACGATCAATGATCATCTGTCCGGCGACCCGGTGCTAGCTCCATTGGTGGCGCAACGGCCGGGGTTGCGGGCTCCTGGCGGCTGGGACGGTTTCGAAATTGCGATACGCGCAGTGCTGGGCCAGCAAATCAGTGTGGCCGCGGCACGTCGAATGGCCGGGCAGCTTGTCGCTCTTCACGGTCGCGCCGTGCCGACACCCTTTCTGCTCCACTCAGATTTGTCTCACGTATTTCCGACGGCGAAGCGACTAGCTTCAGCTTCCTCCATCGGATTGGCTATGCCGGCGGCGCGTCTGACGGCGTTGAAGGCGATCGCCGAGTCGGCATTGGCCGATCCGAATCTTTTTCGTCCCTTTGGCAGCATTGAGGAAACCGTTATGCGTTTGCGAACGATTCGCGGGGTAGGCGAATGGACCGCACAGTACATCGCCCTTCGCGCTATCCGCGAGATGGACGCATTTCCGGCGAGTGACGTTGGACTCCTCCGCAACGTGGCTTCCATGGACGGAGAAAAGACAACGCCTGCGCACCTGGTGAGTCGCGCGGAAATCTGGCGACCGTGGCGTGCCTATGCAGCGCAGCATCTTTGGGCTGCTAATGGAACGCACATCAACGCATTTACAAACCCAGAAAGGATAAGACTATGAATCTCGCCTCCAAATCTATCGAATCCCCTGTCGGGAAACTAAAACTAGTCGCGAGTGACCAGGGTCTGGTGGCCATTCTTTGGGAAAAAGACCGTCCAGGCCGGGTGCGTCTGAGCGAACTGGTTGAGAACGAGCAGCATCCCGTTCTTGTTGACACGGAACGGCAGCTGGCAGAATATTTCGCCGGGAAACGAAAAACGTTTTCCGTCGCTCTCGATTTGAGGGGTACTCGTTTTCAGAAAGATGTGTGGGAAGCCTTGCGGGCCATACCGTTTGGAGAAACGAGGAGCTACGGACAACTCGCGAAACAACTCGGCAACCCTCGGGCGACACGAGCTGTCGGTGCCGCGAACGGAAGAAATCCGATATCCATCATCCTGCCTTGCCATCGCGTCATTGGATCGTCCGGAAAACTCACCGGCTTCGCCGGCGGACTGGACGCGAAAGCCCACCTGCTCAGCCTGGAGCAATAGGCCGGTAGCCAGAAACATCAGGTTCGGTCTTGTGCACCGCGATAAATCCACAAGACTTCGATGGTCTGCCCACACGATAAATAGCGACATAAGGCAAGGGCGCAAAGAGAATCTCTCGGGTGTCCTCTTCTCTTCCGGGCCGGCCACGGTGCGGCGAATGCTTCAATGAATGGACAGTCTCGTAGAGCTTCCGTATGGTGGCTTGGCGATAGTGTGGGGTGATGCTCTTTGAGGTAATCGCTGATATTCTGCAAATCCGCTGCAGCGGCGGCGTCCAGCGAATGCGCATTTACGAGCGCAACATCTCTTCGCAGCGGGCATCCCTCTCTTCTTCTTCGTTGAATCGACCCGGTTCGCTGGGCGATACCTTCACGCACAACGGCACGAAAGCGGGTGATCTCTTGAAGCAAACGTAATGCGGCTTCTTTCACCAAACGCTCTGGGTCTGTCCCTGCGGGGGCGGCGATTTGCAGCTGCGTTCAGGTGTGAAATATATTTCCATCGCCTTCAGGCTACGGAAAACCTCGCGTGTGGCAACGCTGAGTCATTGTTACTACTACCACTTGGTAACAACATTGAAGTTGGCAGTGGGAGACACATAAACCCACGTCCAAAATGCGGGCTAGGGGTATCCGTCGCGGTTCTGAGAAAATGGCAGCATTATGGCTGGCGACATTCGTGTGGGCGTGATTGGATTTGGTTTGGCGGGACGGATTTTTCACACCGCTGTAGTGGCTGCGACTCCAGGGTTGGAACTAGCCGCGATCGTGCAGCGGAGCGGTGACGAGGCGGCGAAGGCTTATCCCGGAGTGAAGATCGCGCGATCGATCGAAGAGATGCTGGAGGATCCGACGATCCGGCTGGTGGTGGTAGGCACTCCGAGCTTCTCGCACTACGAGCATGCCGAGCAGTGTTTGCGGGCCGGGCGGAATGTGGTGATCGACAAGCCGATCACACTGACGTCGGAAGAGACACGCAAGCTGATCGATCTTGCACAGCAGCACAAGCTGCTGGTGACCGCATATCAGAATCGGCGTTGGGATGGTGATTTTGTCACGCTCAAGCAGGTGCTGGCGTCGGGCGAGTTGGGGCGGGCGGTGAGCTATGAGTCGCACTTCGACCGCTACCGGGCCGAGCCAAAGCGCGATGTGTGGCGCGAGAGCGGTGGACCGGGTGGGGGAATCCTGTTTGACCTGGGGCCACATTTGATCGATCAGGCGACGACGCTCTTTGGCAACCCCGAAAGCGTGTTTGCAGATGTGCGGATCGACCGCGAGGGCAGCGTGGTGGATGATGCGTTTGATCTGCAGTTGAAGTTTCCGTCGGGCATCACGGCGTTGCTGCGCTCGACGCTGACGGCTTGCACGCCGGGTCCGCGATTCGTTGTGCATGGGACGCGGGGCAGCTTTGTGAAGTGGGGGCTCGATCCGCAGGAGGATCAGCTGAAGGCCGGGGCGAAGTTTGACGATCCGGGATTTGGCGAGGATCCGGCGAGTATGTGGGGCGAACTGCATGTAGTGGGCAAGCCCGCACAGCGGGTGAAGACGGCAGCGGGAGATTATCGCGGGCTATATGCGAATGTCCGCGACGCGCTGCTGGGCAAGGGCGAACTCGAAGTGAAGCCGGAGCAGGCCTGGCGGACGACGCGGCTGATTGAGTTGTGCCGGGAGTCGAGTGATTTGGGGCGAAGGATTGAGTCCAGGGGCAGGGCGTAGGGTTCAGGGGGTAGGGTGTAGCGCGGACGGCAGCGCTGTTGAAGTTGCTGCGATGCGGCCATGCGCTGGAAACGTAGGCCAGGTGAGGTGCAGGATGTATGGAATCGTGTCGAAGGTTACGTCGACCTGGAACGAATTGGCCTTGCTCCACTGGTCTTCGGTGAGGACGTAGTTAAAGACAACCATGCCCTGGGACTCGCCTCCGGGCGGAATCTCGGAATGGCGAGGAAGCTCGGGCTGGCGGTAGGTGTCAAGGTCCGGGTAATAGTGGAAGACCTTATCGAAATCGACCGATGAGGCGGCGTAGCTTTTATAGTCGGTGTCGCCGACCTTGACGACTCCCGATAGATCCATGACGGACAGAGGCTTCTCGGATAGATTGCGCACTCTTATCGGGACAAGCACGAGCAGGGTGTTGCCCGCCGGAACGGCTGCCGGAAGAGTGGCCTCGGTGGCTTGGGGTTGCGGCTGATAGAGCGAGACGGCGGTCAGTTCGCCCTCGGCCGTGGGCGGCACGCGATTGACATAGACATAGCCCGCTATCGCCAACAGGACGACCACGGCCGCGATGCCCGCCAACGCAAAAGCGCGGCCGACTCGTATGGGGGGGATCTCCTCGGCGACATTGAACATAGCTAACCCTGCCTGAGTGGAAGAACGGTCGATCGCTCCTTATGGAGACTATCTCAGATTTGTGAGGATGGAAGGAAAGATTTAAAGGACAGCCCCTACCGATCTCCCGACATCAAAACTCGGCGGCTCGGCGGGGGGATCCGGGGTCGGCAGTTGACTCTCAATATGCGTGCCATTGAGACGAGCGTCGCAATGAACGATAATAACTTGTGGTTGATAGAGATATGCAGTTCGCAAATGGTGTCTCTCAACGTCTCCTCTGTCTGACTTGTCCTCAGCGACATTCTGTCTTGAACCAATACTCAGGACGGGAAACGATACATGGAGCTATGGACAGAATATGAAGGCAGAACGATCGACGGCGCCTTCCCGCTAACAAAACTTTTGCGACCCGAGGGCCGAAGTGCCTTCTTTTCAACCTCGAATGGCAGTGGGGTTCCGAGGGTCATAAGGCTGATCGAGTCTCATTTCGACGAAGATGAAATACTGGCCCGCTGGCGTAGAGTAGCAACGCTGGACAACCCAAATGTTCTGAAGCTGGAAGAATTTGGCCAGGTAGTGCTGGATGGGTCTTCGCTGGTATACGCCGTGATGGAGCCTGTCGATGCTAACCTTGGCGAGGTGCTGAGTGGGCAGCGCCTGACGGTGCAAGAAACCCGTCAGCTTGCCGCCAGCCTGGTCGCAGTTCTTGAGGCTCTCCACACGCATGGCTTTGTCCATGAACATGTCGAAGCCGCCAACGTGTTTGCCGTGGGCGAGGTTGTGAAGCTCCGGAGCGATTGCATCCGTGAGGCTCCTGCGGGCGAGGAAAGCCGCGAGCTGAAGAGACGGGACGTCCACGATCTCGCCGTGGTGCTGCTGCTAGCGTTGACACAGGAGCAGACTCTGGAGGCGTCAGCATCCGATCTTCCGCTACCCGCACCGTTCGATCAGATTGTCCCGAAGGGAATAAGCGGGGAGTGGGGAGTGGTAGAGATTGCTGCCGCGCTGGAGGCGGTGGCTCCCCCGTCGAATCCTGATCGGACTATTTCTTCACCAGTTGCAACGGCTCCGGCGGAATCGAAAATTGTTGCCGCATCGCAGTCCGCGGATCCGATTCGTGTTCCTGTAGATAGCGGCGCGCGTAATTCTGGTCCAGCAACTCGATGGATAGTTGTGGTTGGACTTGCGGTGCTCTTTTTGTGGCTTGGAAAGCACTTTCTGGATAATCGATCCGCGAATCCGACTACTGCTCAGCAACAAAACTCAACTCAGCCCCCGGTCGCGGATAGCCACGCGATAAGTCCAGCCACGACGGGTGCTCCAGCGCAGACAGCCAACGCTCCGCGAAATCAGAACGATGATGTCGCGGGAATCCATGCTCAATGGCGCGTAGTTGCCTACACGTACAACCATGAAGATCAGGCCCAGCACAAGTCTGCGACGATTTCTAGGAGGTATCCAGAGCTTCGCCCCGAGGTGTTCACACCCACTGGACAAGCGCCGTACCTGGTGACGATCGGTGGGGCGATGAGCCGGGATGAGGCGTTCGCCCTGGTCACGAAGGCGCGTATTGAAGGACTTCCCTCGGATACCTATGCGCAGAACTACAGTGGCAAAGGACGCTGAGTAATTCTGAAGTGTTTGGCGGCTGGAAGCGTCCGCAGAGAAGGCGCACTTCAGAACCTTGAAAAGAGGGCTGGTTACTTGACACCATTGCTGGGGTTCCAGGAGCCTTGCAGTTTGCGGACGTAGAGGATCTGGCCTGTGTGATAGGCGTTGTGCGTACTGATGTTCGCGATAGTCGGTGCGATCTTCACCAGCGTGGTGTCGTCGGCGTGGGCGACCAGGTCTTCGAGCGCGGTGAGGACAGCGTCAAGATCGTGTACGGTTTTGCTCCATGTGGCAGCGTCGAACTGGTTGAAGGTTTCGTCATTGTTGCCGGGGACCGGCGGAGCCTTCTCGCCCTTGAGCTTGGCGAGGGAATTGGTGTTCCAGAAAAGCAGATGATAGGCCAACATTCCCACAGAGTGGTTGGCGTTGGGGTCGACCTTACCGGCGGCGTCGGTCGGGACCCACTTTGCCTGGTCTGCAGTGAGACCCGCAACAGCGGTGTTGACCGGGACGAACCAATCGGCCTGGTTGTGCGTCGAGCGGAGCTGCGCGAGCAGTATGCTGCGCAGCGTCGGCGGAGGCTGCGGCGGCTTCGCTGCCTGGGTTCGCGCTAGCGTGGTTGCTAGAGTTGCCGCGAGAAGCATTACGGGGAGACGGAGCAGCGAAGGAGTAAGTCGGCGCGTCATGCGGGAATTGTAGCTTGCAGGTTATGGGTCATGCGTGGCTTTGGCACGATTTTCTCCGAGAAGCATTTCGTGGAATCGTGACCGTCTATTGCTAGCCCTTCCCTGCCCCGCGCTTCCCTTCTTTGATCTTCCGGATTTCGTCCATGCGCTGGGCGAAGAGCTTCTCGCGGCCTTCGGCGGTGGGATGGTACCAGGTGCGATCCTTGAGACTCTGGGGGAGGCACTCCATGTCGGCGACGCGGTCCGCCTCATCGTGGGCGTACTGGTAGCCCTTGCCGTATCCGATGGACTTCATCAAACCCGTGGGAGCGTTGCGCAGATGCAGCGGAACGGGCTCGGCGCGAGTGGTTTCGATGTCAGAGAGGACTTCTCCGTAAGCGGTGTAGAGCGCGTTCGACTTTGGCGCGAGGGCGAGGTAGACAGCGGCCTGGGCAAGCGCGAGATCGCCTTCGGGCGAGCCGAGGAAATCAACGGCATCACGCGCAGATAGGGTTAGGTTGAGAGCTTCCGGAGCGGCAAGGCCGATGTCTTCGACGGCCATCCGCACCAGGCGGCGAGAGATGTAGAGCGGGTCTTCTCCGGCCTGGAGCATGCGGCCCAGCCAGTAGAGCGAGGCATCGGCGTCGGAGTTGCGGATGGATTTGTGCAAGGCGGAGATGAGGTTGTAGTGCTCCTCGCCCTGCTTGTCGTATAGCAGGACGCGCTGTTGGAGAGCTTCGACTGCAATGTCTTTATCAATACGCTTTGCATCGCGCGCTTCAGCGAGCTTGGCGGCAACTTCGAGGGCGTTGAGGGCGTTACGGGCATCTCCGCTGGAGTAAGACGCGATGGTGCGCAGAGCTTCTTCGTCGGCGACGATGTGAGAATCGCCGAGACCGCGGGCTGGGTCAGTTAACGCGCGTTGAAGGAGGGTAAGAACTTCGTCTTCGGTGAGGGCGTGGAGCGTGTAGACGCGGCAGCGGGAGAGCAGCGCGGAGATGATCTCGAAGGAAGGATTCTCAGTCGTCGCGCCAATTAGGCGGATGGTGCCGTGCTCAACATAAGGCAGGAAGGCGTCCTGCTGGGCTTTGTTGAAGCGATGAATCTCATCGATGAAGAGGATAGTGCGGGAGCCGTATTTGGCCGCCTTTTCGGCATCGGCCATGACCTGCTTGATTTCCTTGATACCGGAGAGGACGGCGGAGAACTGGATAAAGGTGGCGCGAGTGGTTTCGGCGATGATGCGGGCCAGCGTGGTTTTACCGACGCCGGGCGGACCCCAGAAGATCATCGATGCCGTATCGTCGCGCTCGATCTGCACACGCAGCGGCTTGCCGGGAGCGAGAATATGCTGCTGACCAACGAATTCATCGAGGGTGCGGGGGCGCATGCGCTCGGCAAGCGGGGCGGCGACGGGCCCGGTCTGGCCAAGGTCTGGAGTCGGGTCGAAAAGGCTCATGGTCCGCGGAGTTCCGCGGGAATCAGTGTACGGGAGATGGTTACGTTTTAGCTCGGGAATCGCCGTCGCCGCTAAATCGAAAGCACCGTTAGACCGGAAGTGAAGATAATGAGCCTTGCCGGCTCGCGGAATCCGGATGTCGCCTTCCTCAGCGTCAGCCTCTCAATGCGGTCTACCGGTTGCAGTTCCGGTGGTCGGAACCGAAACGGGCGCAGACGTGCTGTGAGTGCCCATGGTCGAGCCGGAGGAGATCGTGGAGCTCGGTCTTCCGGGTGTGGAGGGCTCCTCATAACTCGGGCGGGATGCCGAAAATGCTCCGGCACTGACAGGTCGCCCACCGCCCTGAGCGGTAGAAGGAGGGCCAAGGTAGACTGGCGCATTCAGGGTGCCGTGGTGCACTACCTGGTCCGAAATCTGATCCAGCTTTCCGAAGCTGCCGCGGGGGATTCCCAGTCCCGCGGAGTCCTTCTGAAAGACAAAATTCTGTCGAGAGGAGCCGAAATCCGAAGGGGTGAGCGGTTTGAGGTTCACCCGCACAAGTGTTGATTGGCCTGGAGACGGCGGACGCCCTGGGGCCTGAGGAAGGTTGGGAAGCTGACGATTCATCGTTATCAATGCCGGCGCATTGTTCAGCCCATTCCATGAGCTGCCCGGCTGCCATCCCCAGCCCGCGCCCGGGCATGAGATCCAGCTGCCAGAATGGAACGGCGTCCATCCCCACGGATACGGGGATACCCACGAGTAGCCCGCGCCGGAATACCAAGCCCAGGTACCATTGGCGAACGGATCCCACCCCGCGCTAACGAAGTAAGGCTGCCACATGGAACCGCATCCTGGAGCATTCACAAAGTTTCCGTAGTAAAGCATGTCGCCAATGCCGTAGCTGTAAGCCGAGTTTCCGAATGCGCTCAGGCTCTGGTTCTGACTTGCAAAGCTTTTGTGGTACTCGGCGCCCTTCTGATCCCAGGAATCGAAGGGCTCTGAGGCTACGTATTTTGCGACCACAGGCGGATTCTGGTTTGCCAGATCGAAGGTGAAAGCCTTCTTCCTGCCGACCACGGTTGTACCCGAGGGGCCCTCAACGCTGGCTGCGCCATCCATCACAGCAAGGGTGGCCGCGGTTGGTTCCAGCTGCAGGCGGATGTGGCTGGACGGCTGAAGACGAACCTTCTGCTGGCCGAAGATCAGAGTGAACTCATTGCCCTTAGTAGGGGCGAGGCTCACATATACCATGCCCTTCTGGACATTGACGGTGGATGCTTTGGCGCCGGATGGAAGCAGTTCAAGCTGTGGAAATTCAACCAGAGAGTCCGTGGCGACGCGTAGCGTGCTGTTGTCTTCGAACTCGACTTCGGCCACGCCTGTGGCCGTCTGGAGCCGGGCTCGCTCGATGATCGGGATATTCGCCATTGCGCCTTCAAAACCCACGCCGGTATTGCGGTCAAGCTGTACGGCGCCTTTCACCTCGCTGAGGCGCACAATGCGCACTTTGGAGTTTGCGTTAACCGGAGTTGAGTCCTGCGCGGTGGCAACCGGACCGGCTGCGTCGCTTGTCGAAGTCTGTGCGGGTGCGGTGGTCTGCTGCGCCGACAATGCGGTTGCGATCAACGCAAGCGCCATCAGAGCTGTCGCGGTAGTTCTGGAATTCGTATGCATGTTCGCCTCCTTCATTCCGTAGCAGGGAAGTTCGATTTAAGAAGAAGTTCGAACAGGCATAAAGGCCCCGCCAGAAGAACGTGTCGACTTGCAGCGCTATTGTCTCTTGCGCTTTTGCAGCGATGCTAGCACCGCAGGCCAAAGATAGCCAGGGCATTGAGCATAGGAATTCGACCCGCTGAAAAGCATGGAACTGTTCCGGAGAAATTCGAAGAGGATGTAACCGATGAGAATCAGTCGATATCAGCATTGCCCGCTCTCTCCTTGACAGCTTAGGAGTGATGCGCTAGTCTCCTAATCATCTTAGGGGGAGTACATGGCCGACCAGGCACAGCTTCTTCCCGGCACTCTCGATCTGCTCATTCTGAGGACAGTATCTCTCGGCCCGCTACACGGCTACGGGATTCTCCTGCGCATCGGACAAATTTCGGGCAACGCCCTGCTTATTGAGCAGGGCGCGCTTTATCCCGGCCTGTTTCGCCTGGTGCGGCAGGGACTTCTGAAGGCGAGCTGGGGCACCTCTGAGAATAATCGCCGCGCCAAGTTCTACGAACTCACCGCCGCGGGCCGCAAGCGCTTGCACGAGGAGACAGAAGGCTGGAATCGTCTCGCTGCCGCCATGGCCTCCGCCCTTGCCGTGCAACCGGAGGAAATATGAGACTCCTGGCTTGGTTTCGTGCTGTTGGCGCAAAGTTCTTCCACCATTCTGAGATTGCGGAAGATATCGAAGCGGAGCTTGGCTCGCACATCCAGCTCCGCGCGGATGACCTTGAGCGCTCCGGTTTGAATCGCGCCCAAGCCGAGCGGCGTGCGCGGATCGAGTTCGGCGGCTATGAGAAGTTCAGGGCGGAATCCCACGAAGCGCTCGGCGGCAATTTCATTGAAACCCTCCTGCAGGACATACGATTCAGCCTGCGCATGCTGCGCAAATCTCCGGGTTTCGCCATTACCGCAATTGTGACGCTGGCACTGGGAATCGGGGCAAATGCGGTGGTCTTCAGTGTTATGAACGCCCTGATCCTCCGCCCGCTGAAAGTACCCCACGCGGAGAGTCTCTACGCGGTCGAACGGGGAAACGATCAGTCCATCAACCACTCGTTCCCCGATTACCTTGACTTGCGCGATCGCAACCGCAGCTTTGAAGATCTGGTGGCCTACAACGTCACCGGTGCAGCACTCGTTACGGGCAACAATCCTTCCTCTGTCTGGCTTCTGGAAGCGACGGGGAACTATTTCGATGCATTAGGCATACAGCCCTACCTCGGCCGTTTCTTTCATCGTTCCGATGAGCACGGTCCCAACAGCGCTCCTTATATCGTGCTCACCTACTGGTATTGGCACAGCCACTTTCAGGACGATCGCGGCGTGGTGGGACGCGTTGTTCAGCTGAACAAACATCCTTTCACCATCCTCGGCATAGCGCCCCCTGACTTTAAGGGAACCCTGTTGTTTCTCTCTCCCGATTTCTGGGTGCCGATCGTGAACCA
>CAYVSQ010000116.1:0-9272 GCA_964453815.1 uncultured Acidobacteriaceae bacterium
CGTGAAACGTGTCGAAATACGCTTGCATCGGGTGGGGAGGGTTGGTGAGCCTGCCATGAGAGAACGTATCTGCAGCTAAGAGGTAGCTGAACTCGTCATGGATCTCCGGAGTTGGGATCGGTGTGGCCCAAAGTAGGCTGACGCGCAGCACAATTGCAAGTGCAGCAAGCAGGAAGACGCAGAGCTGCGTCTGCTTCGCCAACCTTGAGCCAAACCGCTCCACGGCAATGAAGCCACCAGGAAAAAGCTGAGATGCTAACAAGATGGCGGGGTAGAGGAGGCGGTGAGGCGGAAAGCGGGCGAGAGCGGCTAAGAGACGAGATGAGATGGGCTGGACTAACTGTCGAAGTGTAACTACCATTGAGATGCATACCCGAGTTGGAAGTATTGATCGGTCGTCCGGCTGTTCAGGTTGGATAGTGACGATAACGAGCACATGTTACGATCTCCAACCTTGATTTACCAATAAGAATGCTCTTCTGCTTGGAGTGAAAGCATTTCTGTAACGACTTTGGCATGACCCCCCTCGGCTCTGATGCGAATTGGAATAGGGCTGGTCGGTAGAAATTTGCAAGCTAGTTGGTATGAGGCTGGCTAGGCACAGTCGCAAGTGAACGGAACCTAAGAGTTAAAGTTCTTGATGAAGCTGTAAGAACTACTTCGGGAGATGCACATGCGCACCGATTCTCAAAGGCTGTTGAGACCTGTGGCCACACAGTCGGCCGTTCCAGCCATGGAAGACTCTATCAGCACGTCCTTCAGTCTAAGTGTTCTGGTGCCCGTTTATAACGAACGTTACCTGGTGGAAACCAGTCTTCGCCGCGTATTGGCCCTAAAAGACGACATAATCCACAGTCTGGAAGTCATTGTCGTCGATGACTGCAGCACCGATGGGAGTTGGGAGGTTCTGCAACGAATTGCCGCAGAGGACGAACGCGTCGTACTGCTGCGGCATGAGCGTAACCTGGGCAAAGGAGCAGCATTGCGCACTGCGCTGGAACGGGCTACCGCAGAGATCAGTATCGTGCACGATGCTGATCTTGAATACAATCCGGCAGATATCCCTTCGTTATTGCGGCCATTTGCGGAAGAAGCTGCCGATGCCGTGTTCGGTTCGAGGTACATTTCGTCGCATTATCGCCGGGCACTGATGTTCCGCCACACATGGTCGAACAAGGCGCTCACTTTTATCGCGAATATCTTCACCGATCTGAATCTCAGCGATATTGAGACCTGCTACAAGGCTATCCGCACACCTCTATTCCAATCGATCCCATTACGACACAACGACTTTCGCTTCGAGATTGAAATCGCCTTCAAACTCGCAAAGCGGCGCGCCCGGATCTTCGAGGCTCCTATCAGCTATCTTGCTCGCAGTTATCAGGAGGGCAAAAAAATCGGCCATAAAGATGCGGTGCTGGCGATGGCTACTATTCTGCGGTTCTGGTTTATCGACGACATCTATAAAGAAGACGAATATGGTTCGCACATTCTCGCGAGCCTTGAGAAAGTGCGCCGGTTCAATCTTTGGATGGGGCGAACACTCGCCCCTTACGTTGGCGATCGGGTGCTGGAGATCGGTTCTGGAATCGGCACGCTAACCAGCCAATTTATCCCACGTGAGTCCTACCTCGCCTCCGATATCAACCCTTCATATCTCTCTTACCTGCGGGCATACTCTGTCGGGAAACCATACCTTCAGGTGAGGCATGTCGATGCCGGAGTTCCTAGCGATTTTGTGGCTCTCGCCGGCAAGTTCGATACTGTGTTGATGATCAACGTGTTGGAACATGTGCCGGATGAACAGGTGACGCTCGGAAACATCCGGTCAGCACTGATGCCCGGAGGTCAGGCGGTGATCCTTGTTCCGCAGCATCCCGCGCTTTATGGCACATTGGATTCCGTACTTGGTCATCGCGAACGGTATACGCGAGAGTCGCTGCGGGAGGGATTGGAACGAGCAGGTTTCCGCGTCGAACGAATCTTCGATTTCAACCGTTTTTCTGTCCCAGGCTGGTGGTTAAGCGGAAAGGTGCTGCGTCGCAAGACATTCTCGCGGATTCAATTGAAAATATTGCAGATGTCAATGCCGGTGCTGCGGCGCCTGGACAGCGTCCTGCCTTGGGGTGGTCTGAGTCTTATTGCCGTAGCGACCAAACCGCAGGACAAATAATAAAACTGACGATCGTCATTTTGTTCGGTCTCATTCGCAGAGGATGCGAACCAACGGGTGACTGAGGTTCTATACCTTGCCTTGTGCAATACCGGGTTGAGCCGACATTCTCTACACGGGATCAACAGAACTCAGTACAAAGATCTGGCGGTAGTACGGCTCCGCATCCGCCCGGCGCACCAATGGCTCCATCAGCCAGGGAAGCCACTTCGCAAGTCCTCCCGTGATCCGCACAAAATTTCCGTGCGCCTCCTGCTGTATCAACCATATGTGAAATCGAATACTTTCGTTTCCGAATTGAACCACCTTCCACCCCGGTAGATCGTCGAACAGCGATGGGTCGGGAAACTCTGCCTCCATGTGCTCCTCGAGCCAAACCGGTACTTTCTTGTGTTCTCCGAGATACCACTGCTTCAATGCCTCGTCGGCCTCGTGAGCAGCCACTCCACACGGAAACCCAAAGATGACCAGCTTACGCGCTACCCGAAGCGCCTCTCCAATCACCTGTCTCCGCAGCGTAGGCGGGACGTGCTCCAGCATGTCCGAAGCCAGCACCACATCAAACGACTTATCCGTCAGTGGCAGGTTGGTTGCCGATCCGATCATCGGAGTCATCGGCCAGTACGTTTGCGCAGGAAGCTCTACGTCGCACCCGGTGAAAGGAACCTTACGGAAGGTGCCAATACCAAATGGACCACAACCTATCTCTAAAAGAGTCCCGTTCTCGAATAAGTCATGTTGCTTCAGAACACGGAGAATCGGATAATATCGCACTGCCCAATTGAGCAAACAATAACCTCCAACCGATATTTTGCTCTTCCAGTACGGGTAATCTTATCAACAGTCGCATCATTAATTTCTGAAAAGATAGCTAGCGATCACTATATCGGGTCCACAGTCCGCCCGCGTCGCAATCGCCATTGCGCCTCGCGCACCAAAGTAGCGAGCAGCGCCGTAGTCTTGCTGCCGATGTTGTCCATAAAAAAAGGTATGCAAAATGCTTTGATCGCTGCTTCGCGCGATGAGGAAAAATCCCCGCGTTTTCTTGCCCAATAGGCTAACGATTCATACCGCCTGCCCGCCTCGGCATGCGCAAACCGATGCCATCTGGAAGGAATGATGGTATCCATATGCTCGTAGAACATTGCCTCCAACTGACAGATGAACTGATGGCCCTTGCTCAGAAACGCGCTATCGGGAGTTTGCATATAGTCCGCCATCAGGCGATCGATCAAAACGATACCGCCAGTTTGAGACGCCAGTAACCACATCGGCCAATCCGACAGCGATACAAGATCGAAATACCATTCCGGCACTTGACGATGGAGACCACTCCGAAACATGGCCGAAGACGTATAAATAATGTTTTCACGAACAAACTGCTCAACCCCGTATCGTCCCGGAGCCGACGGAGGGATTTTATCTTGGGTTACCTCCCCAGTCGATGAGACCATTCGGACATAATGGCAGCACACGCTAATCGATGGATCTGATTCCATCGTTTTTACCTGAATCGCCAACTTTTCCGGGTCCGTCCAATAATCGTCTCCATCCAGTTGTGCGGTGTATTTGCCGCGACATTGCTCCAACGTGTCCCAGGTGTTGCGTTGTACGCCTACGTTCTTGCTCCGCTCCAGCACCCTGATCAGGTTCGGGTATCGCTCCCGATAGGAGTGAGCAATATTGAGAGTATTGTCCGCGGAACAATCGTCGCCGATGACGATTTCAATCGGAAAAGTCGTTCGTTGCTCAAGCACACTATCAATAGTTCGATGTAGCCATTTCTCCAAATTGTACGTAGTAATTGCCACGCTCACCAAGGGGTTAACGGACGCCGTTGAGTTCTGTGCAGTGTTCGTCATGCTGTTAACCTCACATTCGCATTTCATCGAGCACATCGAAAAACCGATCTTGCCTGCGAAGGCGAACGACGTACATCGCCAAAAGTCCGATAAAGATAGTGTAGAGACCGAATGACCAACTATGCGCCGGATCGTGTTGAAAAACTGCTGCCGCTCAAATAGATGCAGGAAGTGCTGGAACGACGTCGGTGACGTATGCCATTCGGAATAAAGCTATGTCTGCCGGATCGTCGTCTTCCATTTTGGCTGGCAACCGGTGGTAAGCGACCGCCCAGACATTTCCTCGGATGTAGCGATGCAGAATGTGCTGAATCAAGCCAACGATTGTTGAATGTGCAAGATCCATTTTTCAATGAGTTGTCGTGGACACAAAAGGCCGCTGACACGGAGTCTTTGTGCGCCGCAGAAGCTGCGTTCTCGGTGAGTGACATGGCGATTTGGCGACAAATGAGAATATGACAATGCGCCCCCTTAACGAAAGGTGCGAAGGCCATCTGTCTGAAAAGCACGTGATACGTCCAAATCGATCATTTCTGGCTTGACCGGTGATCGAAGACCCCGAGTTCTTCGTCGCGAAGTTGTTGGGTACATAAATCCGTCGAATGCGACGAGCAATCTCACCGTAGCACCTGGTCCTTTAGCTGCTTGATGTGGTCCGCAGCGTCGCGTATTTCAAGCTATCCTAGTTTGCGCTGCAGGCAAGCTGTGAATGGCACCTGCAAATCCTAGTAAGGCCGCGCCGTCAAGATGAGGTCGGTACCCGAGCAACTGTATTTGAGTATCTGTTCGATGACTTCGACGGGTTGGCAATCCCTCCGGACCAGAAGGCGTCCCAGATGCGGTCGATTCGATTGCGTATTTCGCCTGTAAGCATGCACCTCAATCTTATTGGATGTTGGCCCAATAAACGGTTACGAACAACGGGCATAGCGCCAGACTATCGGCCGCTCTGGCAGTGAGGGTTCAATTACCGTGAAATCAAAGGATTACACCGTTGTTTTGGGGGTGTGCGTCTCGCGTAGACGATTTCATCGAGCCCCAAGTCGCGGACGACGCCCACCTCATACTCTTGGTATCCGAACTGGAAGTTTTTGCAACGTGTGTGCGGTTCCGGAAGGTTCTGGAAACCATCAGGTATTGGCTTGATCGGGATCGCCTGCGCATCCTTGATCGTGAAGGTGACACCGTAGACAGACCCGACGGAAGCCACGCTGTCTTTTCTGGGCCGAACTGCCAGATGCACGTTTGTGAATTTGCGATTTAAATCACGACCTGCGCGTTTGGAGTCCGGCTGGCCGACGCCGCAGAGATAGAAGAAATCGCCGAGGTCGTCTTTCAGATCGTACGATCCATCTTTCATCTGGGGCGTGATCTCAGATGCAATCTTCGATTTGAAGCATTTGAGACAGTATTTCTGCGGTTTGAAGCCGAGGATGTAGCGTCCCCACAGGTGTTTGAACGTCGGTTGGGCGTCATTGAGCCCGGAAACCATCAATTGCACGGATCTCTCCTAGAGATGTTTACGCTTGGCCCAGTGTATAGGGTTCCCATGCACAGAAGTGGCCCATTTGGCCCACAGACCATGCAGCGATAAGGTCACTCACTACGACGCGGCCAACGTATACGAGCGGAGTAGCAGGGCCGGTGGGAACTTGCTCTCCAACGACGCACGGCGGCTAAGCGCGAACACGACCTCGGAACTTGCGTGGAGAGAGTTCTTCCAACCGAGCTATGAGGATACGAGCGTCCCTCTTCGCGGCCATATGAGCGCTGATTATGCCGCTGGTCCGAGGTGACGATTGTTCGGGTTTCTTGACGACTCTCCCTGCATCGGCGAACTCGTTGTTGGTATCTAGCGACTCAGAAAAATGCACATCGAGGGGGCTGTATGTCACTATTTGTCTGTCCTCTAGTGGTGTACCAATGTCACTACGAAGAGAATCAGTTTCCCTGCCAACTTTGCTAAGTTGACGAGTCTTTATGCGGTCTTTGGCGATCATCACTTTTGATGAAGTCGACCTGAACGGTGTACACGCTTGACGCTCTGCCTTTGCCGCAGACAACTGTGATGTAGCCGGCTTTGACGAGAGTGGGCATGATCCTCGTGACCTGCCGCGCCGTCATCCGGGATTCAGCGGCGACGACGTCTCTGGACATACAACAGTTGTGCTTGCGGCTGTGCGCGTGACGGCAGATAGACATCAGCACCGTTAGTTGTCCCAGCTTAGCCCTGGAATATCAAAGATGAGGTCCACAAGACGGGAACTCATTCGCAGTCCCCCATATCTGACCTGCTGATGCTCGAGCTCGAACGCTCACTTGCTGAGCCAATTGGGTGCCTTGTGCGGAGATCACGAAGAACAAGCGAGTCATAACGGGGAGTTGCCTTCAGTGCTGAGGAAGATAAGGGTTCTTTTTTTGCTGCTGCGAGGAGGTCCTTCGGACCGTTGTATTCGAGGCGATCCAAGTTCTCAAAGATGTAGTCAAATCCAGATTGAGAAGCTAGTTTGGCGATGTAGTAAGCGCCCTTGCGCGTGGGGTCATAGCGGTCGATCTTTACCTCTCCATAGCACCGCGTCCAAAGCGCAATCGCGTTCCGGGTGAGTTCAGCAGCACGATGTTCCGGACATGCGATCAGAAAGTGCCAATGTGGTCGTATCTGATGATGACCGAGCCCGGACGGGCGACTCTCCTGTACGACGACATACGCGATTCGGGCACGGATAATCCTGCTCAATCGATGCATATAGCCCTTCATCAGACTTGCTGCCTTATCGAGACTGGTGCGTGACTGATAGGTGCCGCAACAGAATGAGTCCAGGAGAATCCAGCGAAGAAATCTCCGTATTGCTGACTGTCCGATTTGACCGTATAGAGTATTCCGCGGGATGATCCCGTCGGAGAAAGGCTGGTGACAGACATTGCAGAAGACAGAGAACGATCCAAGGAAGGCTCCTTTGAGAGTGGAATTGGAGTTGTATAGACGCAAGGCATGGCGCCACCTATACGGTGGAATACTGTCACCAAGCCATACGCCTTGTTATGTTCTCGGAAGGTTACGAGCGATGCTCTTTACTGTGCAGTGGCATCACCAATCTTCATTGCGATCCAGTGATCAACCTGATGGTCAATCCAGGCCACTGCCTTTTGGCCCAACTTGATGGGCTTCGGAAAGTTGCCTTCAGAAATCAGCTTGTAGATTGAGCTTCGAGAAAGTCCTGTGCGGGATTCGACCTGTTTGCGGCGAAGCAGGATTGGCGTACTAGTCTGTGGGGACAAGATGGAAGTTCCTCCGGGTGATTTGCAAAATACCTAACTGTGAAAACTGTTAGCGGCAAATCCCGCGGATATCCCTAAGAGGATAGTACTTCAAAAGCGATGCTTATCAAGCCCGAAAAAGATGATAGTGGAACTAAAGTTGTGAGGTGAGTTTGACTCCATTCGCTCAAAGCAATTTGATTGGAGAGCTGGAGGCTGAAGGATCGCCGGAATCAGACTTCCCGCTTTACACTCGAAGCTCCGCTTGACCCACAAATAAGGGGTTGCTTCAACGGCGTGGGGTTGTAGAGGCGATTCCACGGCTGTATACCTCCCCTCTGCCCAGGCAAGCGTTGAGAATGTACCGCGAAGCCAGCGAGACGTAAACTGACTGACTCCGCGCCCATCCGCCTCTGACCGGCCGGCGAAGTTACTGGTCGAGATCTGCCAGATCCAAGAATTCACCTATGTCGCCGGAAGATACCCCTTCCCTATCGCGAACCGGTATACCGACGTGTATCTGAATACCGCAGACCCCGAGTATGTGGCGGCCCTAATGCTGAGAGCTTTGCTGCCTCACTACGGCTCGTCGAGAGAAACTCTCTCATGCGCCTGCCAGATGACCTTCGTCGACGATCAATCTAACAGGTGCCACTTGCGGGTAGATTTGCGGGTATCTCATCAACACAAAGCTATATCCCCACTGATTCTAAAAGGTTTACACATAAAAGATTAATCCTCACTCCGATTCAGAAAAGATCTAGGAGTTTCACCAAACCCATCATTATGATGGGGTTATCTATTCTTACATTCCACCAACATTGCCCTGAAAATCGTGGCTTGGTGCGGGGCGCCGGCGGGGAGGCCACCAGGCGCGAATATTCTCCTGAACTAATTCCTGCCTCCCAATCCTGTTTTGGACAAATGTGGCGAGAAGCCAGATGTCGCCCCTCATCACACCTATTCCTATCACTGAGCCGATGCATCGATGTGGTAGTCGATGGTAACCGAGTGCTGAACGCCGTTGCTAGTCGCAATCACCACAATTGGGTTGTCCATACTGCGATAGCCGCTTCCGCATCCAGTAAGCGATGCGATACCTCCAAGCGTGAGTAGGAGTAGCGCTGACATGCTGATGGCTCGAGCCAGTTTGCGTCCCGACTTACGTAGCCGTCGCGCCGACGCAAGCGGAATCAGGAAGAGGCCAAGGGCTATAGATCCAAGACGATTGGATAAGCCAAAGGGGCGATCCATCCCAGCAAGCTTACGGGTATCTACGGTTAGCGTGATGTTTGCGGGTCCACCATCCTTGGGGAGAGAATTTTCCGAGAAAGTATAGGTAGCCATGGTTGGTCCGCGACTTCCATCGATCGTGAACTGTACTACTCCGGGATAGCTACCTCCTATTGGTGTTATGTGGAAGGTGTACTGGCCGGAGGTTCCATAGACTCCATGAAGTGTCGGCAAGCTGGTCACTTGGAAGCTGAAGTCCAGCGGAGTAATAGCGACTGTGTTAGATCCGGAAGTGGCTGCGACGGTTTGCGCGTTGAAGTTGGTATCGCCGCTGTAGAGAGTGGTGACGACATGGTTTCCAACCAGGAGCGATGTTGTGGAGAAGGTCGCGATACCGGCTGTAACAGATGACGTTCCGATCAGGTTGCCGTTATCAAAGAAGCTGACGGTTCCTGTCGGCGTACCGCTGGTCGCAGACTGCAAAGCCAGCGTCATATTTACCGGGAGGCCGTAGGCGACGCTGGCGGAGCTTAGCGTAAGAGTCGAGATCACCGACGCCTTTGCGATTGTCAGGGTACCGTTGTTCACCGTCTGGATGTAAAAGCGCAGGTTGGGGCCTGAGACGCCCGGAATGATCGGATAGGATCCGGCGTTGGAAAGCGTGGAGGCTGAGGTTGTGAAGCTCTCAGTAAAGACGTCTCCATTCTCCGCTCCCCTCACGGTACCGGTGAAAGAAGGGTTTGAGG
>CAYVSQ010000117.1:0-4192 GCA_964453815.1 uncultured Acidobacteriaceae bacterium
CGATCTGCTGTATCAGAACATCTGCATGCGCGGAGTGAAAAATCCTATTGCGATCAGTCCGTATTACACGAACCAAACGACGGAGCCGTATGAAGATCCGAAGTATAGTGGTGACCGGATTCCGGATTACAAGGCGATTACGATTCACAATCTCACGAGCACGACCCCGGGGGATGTGCTGATTGCCGGCTTGAATGACGAGCATCGGACTGAGATAGCTCTGGATAATGTGCACATCGCTGACATTACGAGAGCGCTGGTACACGGTCACTTTGCAACGGTGAGGATGGGGCCTGGCGGGACCAACATCGACTTCAGTGGCACCGATATCACAGTTGTTCCGTCGACCGGCGGGAAGGATGGTGTGGCGTATCGCTGTGAGGGAAGGTTCGTGCCGATGCAGTAGGGTCGGTCGTTGAGAGGGGTTGTAAAGCTCTCGCAATCGAAGATAATCGTGAACCAACCCTTGCGAACGTCAGCAATAATCCTTGCGAGAATCGACGTCGACTGTCCGGGCGGCCCATTTCTCACCCAGGTGATAACCAAAATGAAGCCTCAACACCTAGTCAGACGGACAGGACACAAAAGACCCGTTCCGTTCGCTGCCCAATCCACAGTTGGCCCCTAAATGGCTCGATGGGAATGCCGGAAATTTCTGAAACAAACCGAGAGCGTACAAATGCGGCGCGTGGATTCGTAATTTTGACTTTTCGAGAGGCGGGACTCCTCACGCCCAAAAATGCAAAGCGGTCACTCATATCGCAGAGCGACCAGAGGATCTATCAGGGTCGCTCGTCGTGCCGGAACATAACAGGCCGCCATAGCGGCAGTCATCAAAGCGAATCCTGCACTGCAAAATGTTAATGGATCGTGTGGGCTTACCCCATAAAGTTGACTGGTGATCAAACGCGTGAGGCCCAGGGCAAGACCCCACCCCGTCCCCATTCCAAGAATCGCCATCACAGCTCCCTGGCGAAGGATGAGGCGCAGGACGTCACCTCGTTCTGCCCCGAGCGCCATACGAACGCCGATCTCACGGGTTCGCTCCTCAACCAAATAGGAGAGAACTCCGTAGATGCCCACGCAGGAGAGAATCAGCGCGATTCCAGAAAAGACACCCAGCAGAATCATCGAAAGACGCCTTGCTGTCAGCGAGTTCGAAATCACCTCGTTCATCGTCTCGTCGGCGTAGATCACCGCCCCAGAATCGAATTCTGCTGCGGCGGCGCGCACGGGCCCCATAACGGAAGTCAGATCGCCTTTAGTTCTCAACACCACGGCGACGCCATTTGCCACCAGCCGCATCAGCTTCGGAGGCAACTGCATGAAGGGATAAAAGAACTGTGCTTCGATAGCAGTTTTCGGATCGTTACCAGGGCCCCACTGTCGAATGTGTCCCACAACTCCGATGATCTCGGCTTCCACATCAAACCCGGCGATTTGAATGCGTTGTCCGATTGGGTTCTGATTGGGGAAATACGTCCGCGCGAAAACATCATCGATGTCGATCACAACCGGAGCATGTTCATCGTCTTGTTCGCTGATAAAGCGGCCGCCCTTGAGCGTAATACCCATCGCCTCCTTGAATCCCGATTCCACCAGGTAAAACATCGACTGGGGCATGTCGTTATTGCTAGCCGGTTTTGGCTGGCCCTTGATCCAGAAGGGCAGTTCCGAATCATGGATCATCGGACGCGATCCTAAAGTCACTGAGACAGCCTCAACGCCGGGAATCGATCGCATCTGCGCGTCAAAGCGCCGCAACCGCGCGCGCGTTTCTGCCTCGGTAGTCGCCGAGGTCGAAGACAGAGACATCGAAAACGTGATCGCGTGATCGGGCTTGTAACCCGGATTGACTCGCCATAGTGCAGCAAACG
The DNA here is from genome assembly GCA_964453815.1 of uncultured Acidobacteriaceae bacterium. GTDB lineage: Bacteria > Acidobacteriota > Terriglobia > Terriglobales > Acidobacteriaceae > Silvibacterium. The sequence goes on from CAYVSQ010000117.1 coordinate 1,878, forward strand.
AGCGCAACATGAGTCCGGCTCCGACCAGAAGCACCAGCGCCATCGCCGTTTGAATGGCCACGAACAGCCCCTGCAAACGAAGTCGTCCTCCCCCCGCTCCGCGAGCGCTCTGTCGCAGAACTTGTTGCAGATTCACGTGCGATGATTTCAGGGCGGGTGCAAGACCAAATCCAAGTCCGCAAATCAGAGACACAGTGAGCGTGAGAAGCAATACCTTCCAATCGATCGAGATATCGCCCGACCGTGGCAAAGCCGCCGGTAGCGTTCGCACCATGACCTTCGTGCCGAAAAACGCCGATAGAAGACCCGCGACTCCGCCAAAGCCGGCGATGATCAGACTTTCGGTGAGCAGTTGCGCAATGATCCGTCCGCTGCCTGCGCCTATCGCTGCGCGCAGTGCAAACTCGCCGGAACGGCGCATCGAGCGCGCAAGCAGCAAGCTGGCTACATTTGCACACGCGATCAACAACAAAAATCCGACAGCCCCAAGAAGCGCCAAAAGAACCGGCTGAACATTGCCCACGATGTCTTCCTTCATGGGAATCACACTGACCCCCACGCCCTTGTCCGCTTCCGGATATTCAATAGCAAGTTGTCTAGCTATCGAATCCATCTCCTCGCGGGCCTCGGCAAGCGTCACTCCGGGTGATAGCCGGCCCACTGCATGCGAGCTCACGTCGACGCGGCGATCAAGAAACGACGGATCGCTCCACTGTCCAATCGGAACGAAGACATCCCGCTCCACATCATAAAAACGGAATTCAGCCGGAAGAATCCCGACGATGATGTACTCGTTTCCGTCCAGGTGCATCGATTTGCCGATCACGCTGGAGTCGCCGCCATATCGCCTATGCCAGAATCCGTCGCTCAGCAACGCAACGGGAGCCGCTCCAAGCCGGTCGTCGCTGGATGCGAAGTCGCGCCCGTGGGCAGGATGGAGGCCCAGCGTTGACAGGAATCCTGCAGAGATCATCAAGCCATTTACGCGTGTTGCGCGATCGGTGCCTGTGAGGTTGAAGTCCTCATGCCTATAAATCGCCATTGAGGAAAAGGTCCTGCTCGCGCGCTGCCAGTCAAGGAAGTTGAGATAGCTGATTGGCGCCTCAGGCATTCCTGCATTTTGCTCGTAGATGGCGATAAGCTGGGAGGCTTGCGGAAAAGGAAGTGGATTGAGAAGCACGCCATTTACAACCGAAAACAGAGCTGTGCTTGCGCCAATGCCCAACGCTAGAGTTCCTACCGCAATAGCTGAGAATAATGGAGATCTGGCAACGATACGAAAGGCGTGGCGGATGTCCTGCAAGAGGGCGGGCAAACACTCACCTCCACTAAAGGAAGTTCTGAATCGAGGTTTTAACTTACAATCCTTGGAAGTCAAATATATTCGGACCGCAAGCAAACCGCTATAGCCACTGTGAGAATGGCCCCACGTCAATACAGAGAGACATATTGACGTGAGGCCAATGTCAACAGGTGAGGCCTACACTCATCGCTTACGGCGTCCGAATAAATCCGTGCGAATTGCCCGAGGAGTCCGTAAAGACACCCACAATAACCCCTAAAGCATTTATTCCCGTTGCGTCAGTGAAGATGGCGCCCCCGGGGAAGTCGAACGATGTGAAAACGCCGTTATGCCGCAGAAAGCCATGATTGCAGTCTGTAGTACAGTTCACAAAGTTGTATATCCCTACGATGTCGTTCTCGAGATTGCCCCCTCCAGCAAAGGTACCCGTCGTAGCACCAGGAAAATCAATCGTGGTGAACCTTCCCAGCTGTAGCAGGTATCCGTGATTTAATTCGCCAGTAGTATCCGTGAAAACACCGACGACCGCACCAAGCAAGCTTACGGTGTTGGCCGCGCTGCTGGTTGCGCCGGGTGGATCGAAAAATGTGAACACACCTTTCGTGGAGCGTACAAAGCTGTGGGTAGTATTAGCATTGCCGGTGTTGCCGCAGGCAGGGTCGGAACAGGTATTTCCTGATATTTCACCCAGGTCGTTGATACCAGTGAAAGCCGTGCCAGCCGCTCCCGGAACGTCGACAACGTTGTATTTTTCTCCAACCAGAATGAACCCGTGGCTGACTGGGATGGGAGTTGCCGAATCCAGATATGCCCCGACAATAACTCCCTGAAAGTTGATGAAATTAGGGGTCGTGAATGTTGAGCCCGGGGGGACGACCGGCGTGAATACGCCTTTCGCCGTCAATGAGAAACCATGTAAAGCACCGGCTGCGTCCCCCCAGGCACCGACGCTCGTGCCCTCCAGATTAGGTCCGCCGGTTAATTCGGTGAAGACTGCGGTAGAGTCGGGGAC
>CAYVSQ010000118.1:0-3083 GCA_964453815.1 uncultured Acidobacteriaceae bacterium
ATGAGTGCAACAACGACAAAGCTATCTCGCCGGATGGAACGAAGCTTGCTTTCTCAGCGTCGCGCGGAGACGATGGGTCCGAAGTGTTTCTCGCCGATCCCGACGGCAGCAATATCAGGCAGATAACGAACGTATCTCCTAGCTATTTTCACGGCTGGTCACCTGATAATAAAACCCTTGCCTATGTGGCTCAGCGGCGCGCTGGCGGCGACCAGTATGACATATATGACCAGCCGGCAGCCGGTGGCAACAAGACGCGGCTGACTTCGAACCTCCATCACGATGATGGTCCGGATTATTCGCCGGATGGAAAGTGGATATACATTAACTCCGATCGTTCGGGCAAAGAAGCCGTGTGGCGTCTCCCAGCGACAGGCGCGGGTGAGAACGATGCCAAGGCTGAAATGGTAGTGAGCGACAGCATGGAAGACTGGTTTCCTCACATTTCGCCTGATGGCAAAAAGCTGGTCTACATCGCCTATCCCGCAGGCATCCCGACGCATGATCCGCGTGATGTTCACATCGAGCTAAAGCTGGTTGCGATCGAGAACGACAAGGTTGCAAAGAGCCAAAAGGTGCTGGTACAGGCCACAGGTGGCCAGGGAAGCATGAATGTAAATTCCTGGGCCCCCGATTCGATGCGCTTTGCCTACGTCACCTATGAGGCACTGCCGTAAGTCAAATTTCTATAGCCACGTCATTCATTGAGCATCGGATTTTGACGGAAGCGGCAGCACTTAAAAGATGCTGGCACTGTGCCTGCGCTGGATTGGGAGGCACACCTAATGAAGCGTCTACCCCCCGAAGCACTCGAGCGCATACGCGCCAAAGCGAACGTTACTGGATGAACCCAACCCGCTTGCGGATGTGTTAGTCGAGAGGGCTTCAGCGGCATACGACGACCTTGGTGCCGAGCGCGAGCGGAACGCGGGTTTAGAGGAGCGAATCTCCACCTAATGGGAGACTTTGTGGTTCTTCGAGACATGGGTCGCAAGGCTTGAAGCGCGGCTACGTCTGGCCGGCATCGATCCGATGGATATGTGGGATGACCCCCCGAGAACGGAGAACATATGAGACCGATAGAGGCGAAGTTTGTCGGAGTAGAAGGGGCGGAGGGCCGTTCCGAAAGAACTTGCACTGCGTCGGCGAGAGATCTAACCAGACTCTGCCGCGCAGATCTTCGGCACAAATTGAAAAGCACCCGCAGCCAGATAGACCTGCAGGTGCGATGAGGCGGTCCCTTCCCCCGAAGGCCGTCTCACTGCTTAAAACACTACTGGGAGAACTGAACCTTGGACATCCCCCATCGGTGCGCCGGTCTCGCCTCTTCGGTAATCGTTACACTAGGGCGCATCAAAAGCCAGGGCGCCTGGGAGGCGCGCCCGACCGTTCAGGTAGTAGAAAGACCGGCGCTCCCTGCTGGGATTGAGCTTTGATGAGGCAAATCCAAACAATGCAACGGTGGGGAGCCCTGTCGCGTCTATAAGGTTGTGGGAAACATCGGGTTACCAACGACTTGAACGAGTAATAGGTGTGCCCTGTTATCGTTTCACAACCGCGAAAGACAGGTGCCAATCAATGCCAACCACAACTGAAACCCAGCACGACCTTCGCGAAAAGCTGTCATCATTAAGGCGCAGCGCCCGGAATCCTGAAACAAAAGGCACGGAAGCGGAGAGAAAAGCCGCTGCGACGAAGGGCTACCGAGCTTGGGCAGACACCAGGAAACGAGCAAACGCCAAGGCTTCTCGCTAAGAGAACAGCTTGGCGCAGCTGGATTCACAGATTTATCTCCCGCCAGGGTTGTCGAAGTTAATGACAAAAGCTTAGCTTTCCCCTCAATCTGATCAACCGGACTGTACACGAACTGCGTGTCGCGATCGTGCTATCTAACGATCTAATCTGCTCGAGCCGAGCTCATCCGCTGGTCGTCATCGTTCCCATGACTCACGACACCAGCATCGTGCAGGAAACGGATTGCTTGGTGGAAAAGACCACTGCCAATGGACTGAGGAGCGATAGCCTCGCTCAGCTTCACCTCATTCAACCGTTACTGAAGAAGGAAGTGTTGAACAGGATTGGCACTCTCGACAATGCGGACTGGGAGAAGATCCTTGAGAAATTGGTGTGGATGACAGATCGGGCGTGATTTGTTGCGAGCATGGACACACCCTCTTCGGTAGTCGCCAGCCAAAAAGAAAGGGCGCCGGCTAGGGGCGCCCTAGTCAGATTGCTAAGGAGTCTGACCACATATACGCGCGAAACGTTCTGAAAGGACGCGCTTATTTGCGGCGACGGGCTCTCAGAACCGTGAGGGTACCACCGAGCAGCGCGAGTGCGCCAGCCGCGAATCCCGCGTCAACTTCGGGCGCGGTGTGGGGATTATTGGGGTTGTCATGGCCATTGCCATTGCCGTTACCGTTTCCGTTGCCACCAGGGGCTGCATGAGCCGCCAGGCTTAGACCAAAGGCCAACGCTAGTACCAAGGAGCAATTGAGAAATCTCTTCATCATGTTTTCAGTCCCTTAGGATTTTGATGTCGGGGGAGTGAGGTGAGAATCGTTCCTGAAGTCGGCGGCCAGATCTGGCTCTTTTCTCTTCAGCCTCAATCTGATTATGTCTCAAATCGACGAGTTTGAAATGACCCGTTGGAGCGAATTGCGCCATGTAAGCGTAATTCGCCGTGGAACACATCCGTACCCACTTGCTGATTACCAGTTATCTCCTAGGGAAACAGATTGGACGTACTGCATCGCCGTCGTCTTTATCGCTTCGGAAATATGCGTGTAGTGTCAGGTCATCTTGGCGACCGAACAACGCCATGCGGGTCTGGGGAATCCAAACGTTTCTGAGGAGATTTATGAAACCAATATTCAGAACATTGGCTCTTTCCACACTTGCCCTTACCCTGGCCGGCGGAACTGCCGCTGCTTTTGCTCAGGATCATTCAGACCATCCAGACCACACGCAGTACGTAAAGCATGAGGAATGGAAGAAGGGTTACCACATGCGGCAGGAAGACTGGTCCCGCGGCCAGCAGGTCGACTGGCATTCCCATCACCTGAAGCAGCCGCCGAGTGGCT
>CAYVSQ010000119.1:0-3404 GCA_964453815.1 uncultured Acidobacteriaceae bacterium
TACACCACGTTCGGGTCCGATGGCGCAACCGCAATCGCGCCAATCGACCCAATCGGAATCCCCTGATCGCCAATCGGGCTCCACGTGCGGCCCGCGTTCTCGGTCTTCCACACACCGCCACCCACCGAGCCCATGTAGAACGTGTCGGGCTGGTCCGCGTTGCCCGCAACGGCATAGGTTCTGCCACCGCGCATCGGCCCAACATCACGCCAATGCAGCCCGGAAAGCAACTCCGCTGGGTACTGACCCGAGGTATTTGCATGCTGTTGTGCAGGAAGGCTTGGAGCAAGAACAGTAGGCAAAAAGAAGGAAAGAGACACGACGAGCAGACGGCATGACACGGCCATTAAAAGGCTCCAATACATTCAAAGGTGCTGTGATAAGAACGGAAGCCCGCGAAGACTATCCGGAATAGCAGGATTGTAATTGAAAATTCATTGAGGCAGGCAAAAGAGATTAACCGGCGTACTTGTGCGAACTGCGATGCACGGCCTAGAAGCCTACCAACCGCACCGTAAACTGCACCTCGCGCGGCCCACCCAAGCGAGTCACGCCAGGCGCAAAGAGAGGCTCGCCCGCTGCAAACACCGGATGCGCCGTATCGCCGAACAAGCTCACACCGTTGTTGTCAAAGCGCAGGTTCTGCGCGCCAATAATGTTGAAGACATCCATGAAGAGATCGAGATGATGGCCCTCTCCCTTCAGCGTGAAGTCCTTCACCACGCGCAGATCGAGGTTCGAAAATGCGGGCTGCCGCGATGAGTTCCGTGCAACAGCCACTCCGTCGATTATCGCGCGGGCGTTCCAGTCGTTGGCATCGTTCTGCGTATCGAAACCCACAATGGGTGTATACGGCAATCCCGAACGCGCCACAAACAGGGGGTTCAGTTTGAACCCGATAGGCAGATTGAAGATCGCATTCAAATTCAGCGCCTGCCGCGCGTCGAACGAAGAGTCTGCACGCTCCTGCCGCAGATCAAATGGATTCATGGCGGTCACAGGCCCATACGGGTCCGAGCCCGAGGCATCATCCATGCTGCGCGAAACCGTATAGTTGATCAGCAGCTGCGAACGTCGCGATATCTGCGAGTTCACACTGATAAATCCGCCGTCATAGGTGGAGTGCGCCGTCGACTGCTCGACCACCAGCCGGCCCACACCCTCAATCGGGCGCGTCGACGGAAAGATGAGAGCGCCGCTTCTGTTGATCGTAGGCGCAAACAGGTTCTCATCCAGTCTGCGTTCCAGCGCCCACGTACTGTTTCGGAGATACCCGACTGTGAGCTTCAGCTTCGCCGCAACCTGCCGGTCGACGCTCGCCGCCGCCTGAAATGACATCGGATTGCGAAATGACGGCGCGATCCCGGCAACAAACGCGTTCGGCATTGTGAGCCCTGAAGGAGCTGCTGCCAGGGCATGTGGCGACGAAGTGTTGGCCCCCGACAGCGTCAGCAGCGCCGGGTCAAAGTAGCTGTCAGCGGTAACAGTCTGGGTGCCGTTATCCGCAAATACGCGGTGAAAGTAAGTCGCGGGTGTCGCCGCACTGTAAAGCCCCGTCGAGACGCGCACCACTGTCTTCGCATCCGCGCTCCATGCCAGACTCACCCTGGGCTGCCATTGCTTGAAGTCGTTCGGGACTCGCTGTGTCACCGGAAGTGCCGCATTTGGCTGGCTCGGCTGTGGATTCCACTGCCCGGCCCAGCGCAGTCCCGCCGTGAGAAAGAGCCCGGAATGCATCTGCAACCGCGCATTGGCGTAGAGTCCCAGTTCGCTCACAGTCCCTCGATACCGCGCATCACCAGTCACAAACGTCTGCTGAAACCGCCGCGGATTGTTGTTCAGATAGTCCGTGAGCGAATCGTAGTCAAACCGTCCATTTAGATTCAGTTCCTTTTGCTCATAGGCAGGAGAGGCAGCAAAACGCCCGCCGAATGAGAACCCATTACGTCCACGGCTTAGCGTAACGTCGTCCGAGACCTGTGTTTGCTGCGATGTATAGAGATGCTGTCCTGCGCTGTCACCCCCAAGTACTCCAAAGCCATTGATAGAGAACTCGGGTGCTGAAGATTTCGGCGTGCGATTGCGATGGTCGCTCGACCATGCAACCACAGCCTGATTGAACGCGCGCGCACCAAGCACAGTCGTAAGTCCGACGCGGCTGGTGAAGCTCTGCCCACTGAAAGACGCTGCATGGCCTTCCGTCGCCAGAGACCGCGTCAGCCCATCGCCTGCATCGACCGTGTGAACGCGGTTCAGGGCAAGCTCCGTGCTTAGCGTATTTGCTGTGTTCAAAACCCAATCCACACGTCCAAACCCCGCCGTGGGCGACTGCCTTTCGATGATCTGGCCTTGCTGCGCCGCCACAGTTCCCGGCACGATCGTTCCCGGAGCCTGTGGCGCGAACTGCGCATAGTAAGGCGCATGCACAAAGTCCTGCTCCACGCTAAACAGAAAAAAGCTCCGGTCGCGCCGGATCGGCCCACCATAAGAGAGCCCAAAAGCATTTTGCAGATTATCAAGCGAGTTGCCAAAGGCATCGGCTGAGGTAAGCGGCGTCGGCCTGCCGGTGTAGAACGCTTCGCCCCTCGGACGATTCGCACCCGCCTTGGTCGCGACGTTGATCAACCCCGCATTCGTCTCCCCCGACGAGGAATCCACGCCAGTACGAAGTACCTCGAACTCGCGCACCGCCGTAAGTGGAAGAAACAGGCCGCCATCCTCCGCACCGCGTCGACCACCCAGCAAAGGATCGTTGAAACTCGTGCCGTCCACCTGCGTCGCGACGGCGTTGCTGCGCTGGCCCGCTATGGTCACGCCCGTCCCGTCCGCGTCGGCCTGCGCTCCTGCAGCCTGGCTCGTGAACTGCGTAAAGTCGCGATCGCGATTAGGGAGATACGTCACCGTCAGTCCAGGCAGGAAGCTGCCGACAGAGCCCTCCGAGGTATTCGCCACCGGAGCCACCGTATTGCCCTCAATTGTCCCACGCCGCGCCGTCACCGTCGTGCTTTGCTTCACAGCTGCAACATCCAACCGCAGCACTATCTCCGTGCTGCTGCCAAGTGTAAGCGTCAGCCGGACCGGACGCTTCAGTGTAAGCCCCTTCGCATGTGCCTCAACCGTGTAAGCACCGGACACGAGCCCGCTCACACGAAACCCACCCGCGCGATCGCTTTGAACCTTTCGATCTGACGAGACATCCGTGTTGCGAATCATCACCTCCGCATAGGGCACGGCCGCCCCCTGCGCATCGATAACACGTCCTGCAATGGATCCGGTCACGGCCTGCGCCATCGCGGGCGATGCACAGGGCAGAGACACCAGGGCCTGCAACCCCAAAGCGAATACGAGCACACCACGCGATCCGAGACCAGCCATCCAGCATCTCTCCCGCATTAGAAGCTCAC
>CAYVSQ010000120.1:0-22983 GCA_964453815.1 uncultured Acidobacteriaceae bacterium
CGCTATGAGCTAGCCGATCTGGACAGCCATAACGGTACCTTCGTAAACGGAATTCCGGTAAGACGCAAAGCCGTGAGCCACGGTGACACGATTCGTGTCGGTCACTCGGAGTTTGTCTTCCTGGTGAACGAAGGGGACGACTCCGAAAGCACTGTGCTGAGCCTGAGCGATGAGCCTTCCATCTCCGAACTGGAGACCATTCGGCTGGATCAACCATCGCCGATTCCTCATTTTGGGGTGGAAGTGGGACGCATGGCGCGCGACCTGGCCGCCTTATTCCGGATCAGCGACTTCATCAATTCCATACGCGATATTGAGCTTTTGCAACGTGAACTTCTGCGCCTGATTTTCGAAGTGATACCTGCCGAAAATGGCGCCATCGTTTTGCTCGCTCATCTCGATGAGGAACCAACCTCCATCTGCAGCTGGGCCCGGCAATCCGGCGAGCACCAGTCAATCAAGATTCAACGTGACCTGGTGCACCGTGCGGTCTGGGAGCAGTCGGCCGTCTTCACTAACGCTGCTCGAGACGCGAGCGATACCCCGAATGTCCTCTGCCTGCCGCTCATAGGCGTGGAGAAAACGCTCGGTGTCATCTATCTCACCTCGTCCGACAATGCTTCTCCGTTTCGCGAAGATCACATTCATTTCCTCAGCCGGGTCTCCCGAATCGCAGCAGTAACGCTGGAAAACATCCTCGCGCTGGATGCATTGAGTTCCGAGAATCAGCGGCTTAAAGAGGAGCTCCACTCGACGAGCCAGCTCGTCGGTGAAAGCCGGCAGATTGGACAGGTGGAAGAGTTCATCCGTCGAGTCGCGCAAGGCGACTCAACCGTTTTAATTCGAGGAGAGAGCGGCACGGGCAAGGAGTTGATCGCTCGCGCGATCCATCATAGCAGTCCACGGACGAGTCGGCCTTTCGTTGCCATCAACTGTGCGGCCATTCCCGAGGCACTGCTCGAAAGCGAACTGTTCGGACATGAGAAAGGCGCTTTTACCGGCGCAGTTGTGACGAAGAAGGGCAAGCTTGAGGCGGCCGAGGACGGAACCGTTTTCTTCGATGAAATCGGCGAGTTGGCGCCATTGCTGCAAGCTAAGCTTCTAAGAGTTCTGCAGCAAAAGGAGTTCGAGCGGCTTGGAGGGACTCGCTCCCTCACATTCACCGCACGAGTCCTGGCGGCAACCAACAAGAATCTTGAACAGGCAATCAAGTCCGGAGAGTTTCGACAGGATTTGTATTACCGGCTCAACGTAGTATCGGTCATGATGCCGCCATTGCGGGAGCATCGCGATGACATACCGCTGCTGGCTCTGTACTTTGCTGCGAAGTACGCTGCGCAAAGTAAGCGGCCGTTCAAGGGTATTTCGCGGGAAGCACGCACACTGCTGATGAACTATAGCTGGCCCGGGAATGTTCGCGAACTGGAGAATGCAATCGAGCACGCAATTGTGCTGGGCCTGACCGAGGAAATCCTTCCCGAAGATCTCCCAATCGCCATACTCGAAGAGCAATCGGCAGCGATCGAGGGAGCGCGATACCACAATGTGCTGAACCACGCTAAGAAAGAGCTGATCCTGACTGCCCTTCGCGAAACATCCGGAAGCTATCCGGAGGCTGCGCGATTGCTGGGCATTCATCCAAAGTATCTGCACCGCTTAGTCCGGAATCTAAATCTGAAGTCTGAGTTGCTCTGACTGGAGCGTTGCTCGCTCCAGGGACATAGCGAGACGCGGGAGAATCTCCGATCTCACGATTCGGCAACCGTCTTCAGACAGTTGCCGGCCTCTTTCCCCGCGACCTGTATACCGCAACCAGAGCCAGCAGTCCCAGCACGATACCCAGCGCGATCAGCATTCCCACGCTGTGCTGGTGCATTATCTCGCCGACCTCATGCACAAGCTGCGGCCCGTAGCGAATCGTCAACAGACTCACCACCGTAAATCGAAGCAAGCGGCCGAAAAAGATCGCCAGCATGAAAATCGGAATCCGCATCTCGAAGACCCCCGCGGCAAACACGAACAGCTTCCACGGAGTCGGCGGCGGCATCATCGACGGAATCAGCAGCGCCAGAAACTCCTGCCGCTCGAATTTGTCGCGCAGCTTGTCGTACCGCGCCCGGTCGATCCGCTTCATAAGAAAGAGCTCTCCACCGGCGCGCCCAATCCAGTAGGGAACGAGTCCGCCGATTGCCGACCCGATCGACGCCATCAACACATACAGATAGAAGCGCCGTGGGTCGCTCCAGGCATACCCCGCAACTATCAGATCCATGGGGACAGGAATCGAGCTCGAATCGAGCACCGCCATCGCACCCACGCCCCAGAAGCCCAGCGGCCTTAGGAAGCCAAAGAGCAAATGCCGATACTGGTTAGAAAGTTCGACCAGCCGCTTCAATCCTGTTCCCCTTCATCTTCAGTCTTGCCGGCAGATCCATCGCGTGCTCGAGCAGCGGAGCCATAGCCCTAAGTGACGTCACCGCACCGGCTGGATTTCCGGGAAGATTCGGCACCAGTACGATGTCAATCGTTCCGCACCCCCCTGGCCCAGCGCTGCAAGGGAGTCTCCTCGCGCCCTGCTGCTCACCTCACCTCAACCACCCCATCCAGCAGCCGGTCGCACACAGCGCGCGTGGCCTCCGGAGTCACATCGCGCTTTGCAATGCCCGTGCCGCCAGTGGTCACCACCAGCCGGGCTTGCCTGGCGGCGGTGCACGGTGCGTCCTCGATGGCTTCGCGCTCGTCTGGTACCAAAACGAGCTCCCGTAGGTCGAATCCATGGGTTTCCATTTCCCGCGTCACCGCCGGTCTAGAGAGATCTTTCTGCTCTCCCCCGCTGCATGAATCGCTTACGGTAATTACGGCTGCCTGAGTCATCTGCAACAATTGTAGGTGATCGGGACGGAGAGCTCCGGTTAACCTTTTCCCCAGCAAAACAACGCTGCGGAAAATCCGTAAAGAATGAGAGAATAAGATCATCGGCGTATGGCTGGGGGGAATGCGTTCCTGCCCGTTACCCGATGTCTACATAGCCTTAGAATGCCGATCACCGAAACTCCACCTAGTCCACCGACTACGCCGCCCGAACCGCCAAATTTTCGCCGGCCTAATCGCTATGAGGATTACGAGCTCCACGACCTGCTCAACGTCATCGATGAGCTCGAAGGCAGCCGTAACTGGGCCAGCCTGCGTGAAAAAGTGTGGATCGCGCTTATCATCCACCTGATCGTCTTCTGGTATCTCTTCTACGGCCCGAAATATATCTTCAACGTCAAGGTTGTTGACCCCTCCACCGTGCTCAAGCAGCGCGAGAAGGATATGACGTTCCTCGATCTGCCGCCCGACGCCCTCAAGCAGATCAAACCCAAGCAGGCACCCGCTATTTCGGATAAGAACCGCATCGCGGAATCCCGCAAACCGACACTCGACAAGAAGACCCTCGAACAGCTTGAAGCCATGCGCCGCGCCGGCCCACCCACCCCGCAGCCCGAAGCGCAACCATCTCCGGCCCCGCCCGCGCCGCAGGCTGCCCAGGCGCCGCCGCAACCACCAGCGCAGCCTCTGCCGCAAAATCAGCAGAGCCAGATTGAAGCGCCTCCGCCCGCGCCCAAGCCGAACTTTGACACCGGGCACTCCACGGTCGGCCAGGATCTCCAGCAGCTAGCTCGCCAAGCCGCCCGCGGAGCCGGCCAGTCAGGCGGCGACATGGGCCAGGGTCTCAACCTGCCGCATCCCGGCATGAACGGCGCCGTCGATGTCCTCAGCGATACCATGGGCGTCGACTTCGGCCCCTATATCCAGCGAGTCATTTTCGACACCAAGCGCGCCTGGTATCCCATCATCCCCGAGGCCGCACAGCCACCGCTCCTCAAACAGGGCCGCGTCGGCATCCGCTTCAAGATCATGCCGGACGGCAGCGTGAAACAGATGATCCTCGAGCTACCTTCGGGAGACGTCTCGCTCGACCGCGCCGCCTGGGGAGGCATCACGGGAGCCTCGCCCTATCCCCAGCTGCCCAAGAACTTCAAAGGTCCCTTCCTCGAACTGCGCTTCTTCTTCCTGTACAACATCAATCCCAGCAATCAATAGTGGAAGCGATCGCCCCATGAACAGCCACGCTCAACAGCGCCGGCGCCAGATCACCGGGATGCTCATGATTGCCGCCATCATCCTGCTTGTCGCGCTCTACCGTGCCGATCTGCACGCCATCTTCCCTCCCCGATGGTGGCGCTTTTGACAGCCGCAAACCCCGACCCCCTGGTGGTCATCCTCCTCGGCCCGACGGCCAGCGGCAAAACCTCTCTTTCCCTCGCCCTGGCCGAGAAGTTCGACGGAGAAATCGTCAGCTGCGATTCCGTCGCCGTTTACCGTGAAATGGAAATCGGGACCGCCAAGCCCGCGCTCTCAGAACGGCAGCGCATCCCTCATCACCTCATTGACGTCTATGCTCCCGCCGAGCACTCCACCGCAGGAGACTACGCCCGTCTGGCCCGTCTGGCCCTAAGGGAGATCTCGGGGCGCAACCATCTCTCCATCGTCACCGGAGGAACCGGCCTTTATCTGCGCGCCCTCACCGACGGCCTCTTTTCAGGCCCGCAGCGCTCCCCTGATCTCCGCGCCCGGCTTGAACATAGCGGGCGTAAGCACGGACAAGCCTGGCTGCACCGCATCCTCACTCGACTCGATGCTGCATCCGCCGCCCGCATCCACGCGAACGACACGCCGAAGCTGATCCGTGCCATCGAAGTCTCGCTCGCTGCCCGTCAGCCCATCTCGGAAGCGTGGAAGACTGGCCGCGACCCGCTCACTGGTTTTCGCATCCTCCGCCTCGGGCTCGATCCGGATCGGAAGGCTCTCTATACCCGCATCGACGCCCGGGCGAAGGAAATGTTTTCGACGGAAACCGAAACTGGCGGCCTCATCGAAGAAACACGCCGCCTCCTCGAAATATATGGAGAATCCCCGCGTGCGTTTAATTCGCTCGGTTACAGTCAGGCCCGCGCAGTGCTGCTAGGGAAGATGAGCCTGTCGCAAGCCATCGCTTCTGTCCAACAGGGGCATCGAAACTATGCCAAGCGCCAGCTGACCTGGTTTCGCCGCGAGCCCGATGTTGTCTGGCTCCGCGGCTTTGGAGACGACCTCGTCATCGCCATCCAGGCCATTGAGGCGATCCAGTCGGCCTTGCACAACAAGCGGCCTTGGTAGAAGCTTCGCGAAGGCGTGATACCGCGTTGCTGGAGCAACCTCCGTCCGTGTCTCACGAGCGTTGCAGCTTCTCCAGTGCGAGAAGCTTTTGCTTGCGCTCGACGCCCCAGCGATAACCGGTGAGCTTGCCGTTAGAGCCGATGACGCGATGGCAGGGTATGACAACAGCGACCGGATTTGTGGCGCAGGCCCGGGCCACGGCGCGCACGGCGGTCGGCTGGCCGATAGCACAGGCAACCTCGCCGTAGGTACGGGTTTCTCCACGTGGGATGCACTGGAGCGCCTGCCAGACCCGCATCTGGAAGGCAGTTGCACGCAGATCGAGCGGCAGATCGAGCGCGGCGGGGTGTTCGCTGAGCCTGGAGAGCACTTGCTCAAGCATTGGAGCCAGATCGGTGCGAAGTGTTACATGTGCTGCGGGGAATTGCTGCTCAAGGCGCGAGAGGGCCGAGGCTCTTGTCGAGTCCAGAATGACGGCGCAGAGCCCACGATCGGTAGCAGCGATCAGGATGTAGCCCAGCGACGATGGGCCAATAGCGTAGCCGATGGCCAGGTTGCGTCCCCGGTTGCGGTAATCTTGCGGACGCATGCCTAAGCGATCCTTACCATAGGCGCGCGAAGGGCCTGAATAGCCAGCGTCATAAATGGCGTCTGTGATGCGGACATCGGGATCGGCCAGCCGGGCGCGCAAGGCAGCCGCACGTTTGTGCGCCCGATACTGATTTGGGCTAATGCCCAAGACCCGCTGGAAGGTGCGCTGCACGGTGAAACTGCTGAGACCGGCGACGCGGGCCAGATCGGCGAGCTTAACGCACCGGTCGAGGTCCCGGTTTAGATGGGCGCAAAGGTTTTCGACGAGCTGGGCCTCCGCACGCAGGCCGGCCGGATTGCAGCGCTTGCAGGGACGGTAGCCGGCCTCAAAGGCCGAAAGCAAGTCAGAGAAGAACTCGACGTTTTTGCGACAGGGACGGCGGCTGGGGCAGGACGGACGGCAGAAAATGCCGGTCGTGCGGACGGCGTAGAAAATCCTCCCATCGGCGCTCGGATCGCGATTGGCAATAAGTTGCCAGGCATCATCGTGATTCTCGGCGACCGGATTCGGGACCTGCAACGTCATGGAGGAAATCCCAGTGTGTGGTAACGGAAAAGCCAGGGCTGCTGTCGTCATGGTAGGCATGCTCCTGTACCCGATGTTCCATTGATTCAGAGACTCAGGCACTTGAAAGATGATCGCGCGAACTTCGGCGATTCACTATCCGCATCTTGCCGTTGAATTCGGGGTTCCTATCTCTGACTGTGGAGGGTGACGAGGACCTGAAACGTTGCCGCTGCATCTCAAGACCTGGAGAACGATATCAAACCCTATGAGAACGATGACCCGCTTTAGATCTATTCCCTTTTTTGCGCTAGCGCTGGCATTTGGAGTTGCCGGCTGCCATAAGAATCCGGATCAAACACAGAACGCCGCGCAGGTCACGGACGATAGCCAGGATCCGGCGATGCAGGCGAATCTTGCGCCGGTAAGCAACAGTACAATTCAACCGCAACAGGCTCAACAAGTTCAGGCTCCAACGCCCACGGAGCAAGCCGCCCCTGCGCAAAGTACACCACCGCCACCTCCTCCGGATGAAACGGCAATAGCGCCGAGCGATCAGAGTTACGACTACAACGCGATCGGTCAGAGCGATCAGGACCAGGCGCAGCCGGTTGAGTATGCTACTGAGCCGCCCCCGCCATTGCCCGTCTACCAGCAGCCGGAAGTCCCTGGCGACAACTACATGTGGACGCCGGGGTACTGGGGCTACGCACCGACTGGTTACTACTGGGTACCGGGCGTGTGGGTGATCGCGCCTTACGTGGGCGCATTGTGGACGCCGGGCTATTGGGGCTTTTACAACAATCGTTATGGGTGGCACCACGGTTACTGGGGGCCGCACATCGGCTTTTATGGCGGCGTGAACTATGGCTTCGGCTATGTGGGCACGGGTTACGTGGGCGGCTACTGGCACAACAACGCATTCATGTATAACCGCTCGGTGACCGTGGTGAACACAACCATCGTGCGCAACGTGTACGTGCACAACGTGACGATCATCAATAACACGCGGGTGAGCTACAATGGCGGGCGCGGCGGCCTGGTGGCTCGCCCGCTGCCGGCAGAAAATGTTGCGTTCCGCGAGCGGCATATGGCTGCGCTACCGGAGCAAGTAGCGCACGCGCGTCAGGCGAGCGTGAACCGTCAGCAATGGGTGGCCGTCAATCACGGACGTCCGGCGGCGCTTGTCGTGGCGCGGCCTCTGGTTACCGAGCGCAGAGCTCCTGCGACAATGCCTCCGGCGGTGCAGAATCAAGTGCGCCAAGAACAAGCACGACTGGCAGAGACGCGACCCGTGAACCGACCGGAAACTAGGCCAGCGCCTGAAGTTCCTCCTACGCCGATGAATCGACCGGAAACGCGGCCGGCGCAACCGGAACGGCCTGAGACTCGGCCTGAAACTCAATCCCAGAACAAGCCGCAGCCACGCCCTGAGTACCGGCCTGCTCCGCAACCGCAGCAACGGCCGGAAGCGCAAAGAGAGGTGGAGCGGCCGGAACCACGGCCCGCCCCACCACAGCAGCCTCGACCGGAATACCATCCTGCGCCTCAACATGAGCAAAGGCCAGAACCGGCGAGACCCGAGAGTCGTCCTGCGCCAGAGCCGCACCCCCAGCAGGCAAAACCGGAAGAACACCATCCTGGCAGGTAGGCCTGTGCTCAAGAACACGGAAGGGAGAACGCCTGTGCGCCCTCCCTTTGGGGTGAGTTTTTTTGATGGAGTGCCGATCGATTCGGCGAATGGTCGGGACGGGCAGATTTGAACTGCCGACCCCTCGCACCCCAAGCGAGTGCTCTACCAGGCTGAGCCACGTCCCGACGACAGGGGTCTTACAAGCATTAGTTTACATGAGGAACCGGACGGAGATCCGTTGTCAGTCCCCGGTTTTTGAAGCTTCCTCAGTGGCTAGGTGGGACGTATTCCTTCGGCAGGTTGGCACCCTCACCAAAGAAGTACTGCGTCATCTGTTCGACCAGGAATTCCTGGGCCTGCGGGGTCCAAGGCTGGAGGCGGTATTCGTTGAGTAGCATCTTCTGATGCTCGAGCCATTCGCCCCAGGCTTTTCTGGAGACGTTCTTGTAAATCTTCTGGCCAAAATCACTGTCGAAGGGCGGCTCTTCGAGCCCTTCCATTTCCTGTTTGTAGCGTGTGCAAAAGACGGTATGCGGCATTCATTTCTCTCTTTGATTTCATTGTATGCAAGAACCGGGCTTTCGTGTGGGCAAGCAGACGCGCCCGGACAGCGACGGCGAACTAGAGCGAGAATTGATGGATCAGACGCCGGGAGTGCTGGCAGCGGGCGGCAGATCGGGCCTTGCTTGAGGCGGTATATTGCGAAGAGCGTTGGGCTCGGCGTCCCGGATAGGCGCGAGGTGCTTCGTCATCTGCCAGGTGTAGCGGATGCGGTGTATGACGGTAATTGTTGAGAGGACGGCAAGAACCCACAGCACCGGGGCCATCACTCCCCAGCGATTGAAGAGCGCGCCCAGGATGATAAGGACGATGCGCTCTGGACGTTCCATGAAACCGACTTTGCATTTGCCGATCAGCGCCTCAGCGCGTGCGCGGGTGTAGCTGACCATAAGCGAAGTGACCATGACGAAGGCGGCGAGGAAGACATAAAAAAGTCGATTGCCGCGCGCGTAAAAGACGAGAAGCCCGAAGAAGAGAACGACGTCAGAGTAGCGGTCAATGACGGAATCGAAGAAAGCCCCGAAGACCGTGACTTGATCGGTCTGGCGGGCGACGCGGCCGTCGACCATATCGAAGATGCCGGCGGCGATGATGACCACTGCGGCATAGAGAAAGAAGCGGACGTAGTTATGCTCATTGGCGAATCCGAAGAGCACGGCGGCGCCGGTGTTGATGATGAGGCCGATGAAGGTGAGGATATTCGGCGAGATGCGAGTGAGCGCGAGACCGTTGACTATGGCTTGGAGAAGAACTCCACAGGCTCGGCCAAAGGCGCTGGTCCACGATCTGCTCGGGATTGTCGTCATAATACTGCTATTCCGCTTCGTCGTGAATGGTGGTTAGCTTGAGGACTTCGAGCTCTCGTTTTCCATTTGGCGTGACGACCACAGCCATGTCTCCTACCTGCTTGCCGATGAGGCCGCGTCCGATAGGAGAGGTAGTTGAAATAAGGCCCAGGTTAACGTCGGACTCTTCGCTGGTGACGAGCTTATACTCGATCTTTTCGTCCTTGGTGGTGTCGTAAACGACGACGGTTGATCCAAAGGCCACGCGGTCCTTGGGGATGTTCGAGAGATTCACGAGGGCGAGTTCGGCCATGCGTGCCTTGAGCTGACCGAGACGCGCATTGACAAACTCCTGACGTTGCTTGGCCATGTGGTACTCAGCGTTCTCGCTGAGATCACCAAGAGCTACAGCCTTTTTGATCTCGGCTGGAAGTTCATGTGTTAGCTCGTGCTCGAGCTGGCGAATTTCGTCTTGGAGCTTTTTTTTGATGTGTTCAGGCATGAACGATCCATGGCGGCTCAGTGAGCGTGAGCCGTTCTGACAACGACTGAGCTGAAGTTAACCGCAAAAATCGATTATACGGGAAAGGGACAGCTGAAAAGCGGTTGCTGCTCGCACTTTAGCTGCCTCGAAGGGCGTCGAGGAAACCTTGCAGGATGAGAACGGCAGCGACCTGGTCGACGACAGCGCGATGTTCGGAGCCGGGGCGTCCAGAGGCATGCAGGTGGCGATGGGCTTCGGTGGTGGTCAGGCGCTCGTCCCAGAGGTGGACGGGCAGGCTGGTTTCGTCGCGGAGGAGCTGGGCGAAAGCCTGAGCCTTCGCGGCCTGGGGACTTTGATCTCCGGACATGTAGAGGGGGTTGCCGACGATGATCCCGGCGCAGCCATATTTGCGGATAAGGCGGGAGAGAGATTTGAGGTCCTGCTTGCGGTTGGTGCGCGTGAGAGTGAGGACGGGTTGCGCGGTGAGACCGAGCGGGTCGGAGACGGCGACACCAATGCGGCGGTCTCCGACGTCGAGACCCATGAGCCGGGGGGAAGCGGCTCCCGGTGAGAATTCGTCCATTCAAGGATCGTACACATGGGCGGGTAATCCCATATATGAAGCGAACCTAACCCACTACCGAGGCCCTGCTGACGTTGGAGGGGCTTGAAAAGGCTGCTGGAAAAAGATCGCACTATAAAATGAAGGGAGGAATCCAAGGTAAAGGTTTGAATATTAGTGCGACGTCTCATTTTTCTGCTGGTTTTGGCCTTAATTGCGTGGGCCAGTTATGCCGTACTGGCTCCCACGGGCCCGAACGCGGAGACTTTTGTGGAGATTCTGCCTGGAACACCGACCATTCAGATTGCCGCGCAGTTGAAGCAACAAGGGCTGATTCGGAGCAAGTATGCGTTTGAAGCGACGCGCCTGGCGAAGGGTGGAACGTTGAAGGCGGGCGAATATCGATTCGATCATCCGGCGAAGATGGCCGATGTATATGACCGGTTAGAACGCGGGGATATGTACACGCTGAGCGTGACGATTCCGGAGGGGTCGAACCTGTTTGACATCGCTCAGCGGGTAGAAGCAGCGAAGCTCGGGACAAAGGAACAATTTCTGGCGGCTGCGCATGAGAATGCTGCCCTGATTGCGGATCTCGACCCGGGAGCTACAAGCCTCGAGGGATATCTGTTCCCCGACACGTACCACTTTGAGCGGCGGGCGACTCCACAGCAGATGCAGGCCGCGATGGTGAAGCGCTTTCGCCAGGCAGCGACGGAGCTGGGCTTGCAAGCGGATTTTCATCGAGTGGTGACAGTGGCATCGCTGGCGGAGCGGGAGACTCCGGTGGATGCGGAGCGGCCACTAGTAGCGAGCGTCTTCGAAAACAGGCTCGCGAAAGGGATGCCCCTTATGACGGATCCTTCAGTGATTTACGCTGCTTTGCTTGACGGACGGTATCGTGGGACGATCTATGCCTCAGACTTGCAGGCGGATTCGCCTTACAACACGTATCGTTATCCTGGACTGCCGCCGGGACCGATCTGCAGTCCGGGGATGGCGTCCTTGAAGGCCGCGATGAGGCCGGCGCAGACGGACTATCTGTATTTTGTGGCGGCGAGTGCCGATCCGTCGGGGAAATCGCGCTTTTCGACGACGCTGGAAGCACATGTGCATAATGTGGAGGAGTACCGGAAGTCGCTGCGCGAGGCGGGGTCGCGTTAATGGAAACGGTATACTCGCTCTTTCGTACGTGGGTGCACCGGTTCAGTTAATGCGGAGGCGCAAGTACAAGACGATACTGCTGGTGTTGCTGCCGATACTGAGCGGCTGCTTTGTGCGCACTCGCACCGTAAAGCAGGCGAAAATGCCAGGCGTGGTGATGACGGCAACCGCCGATGAGCTGGTGCAAACGATCAACAAGCAGTGTCAGGAGATTCATTCTCTAAGCGCCACAGTCGAGTTCCAGGCTACCGAGGGCGGACCGCGTAAGGGCAAAGAAAAAACTTATATCTCGTTCAGCGGATACATCCTATTGCGCAAACCGGAGTCACTGCGGGTAATTGGGCTGGTCCCGGTGCTGCGTACGCGTGCCTTCGATATGGCGAGCGATGGGAACACCTTCAAATTGTTGATCCCTTCGCGCAACAAGGTAATCGTGGGGACGAATATGGTAATGAAGGAGTCTTCCAATGCGTTGGAGAATATGCGCCCCAATATTTTCTTCGACTCGCTGCTCATCGACTGCATTAAGGCGGACGAACTGTTGACGCTCACGGCCGACACGGAAACTAAAGTTGATCCGAAATCAAAGCAACTCATGATCGATCCGCAATATGACCTGACGGTTGGGCTGCGGAAACCAGACAGCCAGGAAATCATTGCCAAGCGCGTCATTCATTTTAGCCGGATCGATCTTCATACGGTCCAGGAAGATATCTACGACGCGAAGGGTGAGATCCAGACTACGGCCGTCTATGGGCCGTTGCAGACCTTTGGGCACCACCAGTTTCCTGGGACGATTACGATCAAACGACCGCTCGAGGAGTATCAGATTGTGATTACCGTGCAGAAGATTGAAGTCAATCTAACGCTCGAAGACGCTCAATTCGAGATAGAAATCCCAGCAGGCACGCAGGTAGTAAAGCTACAGTAAAGACAGGTGCCGGCAGCAACGTTGGGGTTGGCAGTATTTCCCCCTTGGCCAGTTAAAACCGATCGAGGCCGGCTCTTTGGGCGTGCGCGGCGATAGCGGCGTTGATGTCGAGTGCGAGGGCGAGAGCGGCAAGCCCATCTTGGGCGGAGACTCGCGGCACGGAACGTGTGCGAACGCAATCCAAAAACGATTCGATTTCCAGCAGCAGGGGTTCGCCTGACTGGACCGGAGGCTTGCGGAGGGCCAATCCAGGCGGCAAACCGGCCTCGGCAGGCATGGGCGCCGCGTGAGGATCGACGTCGATGACGAGGAGATCCTGGCGGGCGTAGTCGATCGAGACATATTGATGCGGCTGGAAGAAGCGTAGCTTGCGCACCCGCTCCGTGCTGACGCGGCTGGCGGTGAAGTTGGCAACGCAGCCCGATTCAAACTCAAGGCGTACGTTCGCGATGTCGACTTTGCTGGAAACGATGGGCAGGCCCACAGCGTGCAAATGATGCACGGGCGATTGCGCGAAGCTGAGAACAATATCAAGATCATGAATCATCAGGTCGAGGACGACGTCGACATCGAGAGCACGCGGGGTGAAGATGCTGAGGCGGTGCGCCTCAAAAAACATAGGGCGGCTAAGCCAGGGCTGAATCGCGGTGATGGCAGGGTTGAAGCGCTCAAGATGGCCGACGGCGAGGATGCGATCGTGCTTTTGTGCGAGAGCCCGAAGATCGCCGGCTTGCGCGGTTGTGGCGGCGATGGGCTTTTCAATAAGCAGGTCGACGCCAGCGGCGAGCAGAGGTACAGCCACGGCATGATGCATTGAAGTCGGCACGCAGATGGATGCGGCATCGACCTGAACTTCGCCGCGATTCCGGGCTTGGAGGCAGGCGTCGACGGACGGGTAGATGGGGACCTTCCACTCCTCACTAAGCGCGGCGGTCCGAGGCGACTGAGGCTCAACGATGGCGGCCAGCTTGACCGCATGGCCGCGCTGTTCGAGATCGCGGTAAATACGGAGATGATTGCGGCCGAAGGCTCCGGCCCCACAGACAGCGACGTTGAGAATGTAATCAGGCACTGGGCGGGACGCGCTATGCATTTTTAGAGATATTTTGCCCTTCCTGTTTCCTTCCGGTCGCCGCACCCTGCCGGCCGCGTCGACGGGAAGGGCAAAGACCTCGGCATGATGAAGCCAATTTAACGTGCCTTTTCCTGGCCGGAGACGGTCTTAAGGCAGCGTTCATAGAGCTCGAGGAGGTGATTGACCTGGTCCTCGGGTTTGGCCGCGCTGGGAGCGACGAAGCCGGTCGATGTACTTCCAGGGCGGCCGACGGCCGCCGTGGCGGCCACAAATTTGAAAAGATCGAGGGCAATGTCCTCATTACGGCGCGGTCCGATGGCGGAATTTACTACCTGTTCCATGAAGATCCTCCGAAGGCGATGCTATCAAAATTCACGTAGCGGCGTTACCGGTGGTTATATCTCGGAAATACAGATACAGGCATGTCCGACGATGCAGCCCGAGGGCGATTCATCCGGCCCCAGGTTGAGGAGTTCTACTGGGTGGTCGAGCGCGTGGGGACGCCGGATGAGGTGGTTGGCGTCAAAATCCACGTAGCGAAAGGACAGAAAGTCGCCGACGTTCACCGCAAAAAGATTGGGCCGGGGCGGCCCGGTAAGGGGCAAGCGAGTTGTAGTGGCGGTCGAGCACGACGATGGCATGAGGCATGAGAACGGACGCCATGGGAAGCGCTTGGGCGGGACTGACGCGCACTGCGAGAAAGCGCTGCCACTTACGGCGAATGACAGCGCGGCGGGGGCGGAGGTGTTCGAGGATTCCAGCGGCAAGTTGGATAACTTCGATCGTGGCCTCTGGAGTAACACCGGGAGCTTGTATAGCGGTGGTTTGAGAGACAAGTGAACGGAGTCAAACTTGCCGATATGGATGTCGGGCAGAGCGGGGAGATGACGTAAGAACTGGGATGGCATGAGGTCTTCGATACTGAGCCGCTGCGAGGCCAGCACGCGATCGAGGGCGGCGAGACTGAGTTTGCGTTTGCGATGGAGGCGTTTGGAAATGTGTGACGACTGTAGTCCCGTCTGCCTGGTGAGAAGAGTTCCGGTGAGGAGTCCACGATCGATTCGGCGAGAGATCTCGCGGCGAAGACGCTCATGGAGTGAAGAACCGTTCGCATGTACGATGGCTCGGCTCCGCCCAATTACTCGAGGCTTTCGAGCGTAGTCTTCGTGAACGTCGCGTTGTAGAACGTGGAGACGGGAATGGCTGATCGAGAAAGATGCATGACTGAATTTGAGGCACAGATATTGGCGGACCTTTCTGTTCTGGAGAGTCAAATGAGGGCGTTGCTCGGTGACGGAAACTCCGGGCGAATCGCCAGCATCTTCGGCCGGGTCGACCAGCATGAGCAGAGCCTCCAGTGTGCGAAAGGCTTCGCCGTGGCAACAGGAGCGGTTTTCACGCTGGTTCAATTCGTCCTCGAACTGCTGCGCCGCAAATAGCGCGGTCTGAGGCAATCGGGTAAAAATGATAGAGAGGCTGAGAACAACCATGTCCAAACCGATTGCCATCTATTACGAGCAGCAGCACTGGTTCAAACCACTCTTTGCGGAACTCGAATGCCGCGGCACACCCTATGTGAAGATCGATGCGACGTCCCACGCCTACGGGATCGAGGAGCATGCGGAGAACCTGTTTTCGCTAGTCGTTAATCGGATGAGCCCATCGGCCTGGAATCGCGAACATGGCGACTGCATCTTCTACACGCTTGGCTTTCTCGATCATCTGGAGCGTCGAGGCATCCGCGTCATCAACGGCCTTCGCGCATTTCGCACTGAGCTTTCAAAGGCGGCGCAGCTTTCTCTTCTGGACTCTCTTGATCTGCCTTATCCCAAGGCTCGCGTGATTCATCGCTCTGAGCAGGCCGTGGCGGCGACAGAGGGTCTGCGCTGGCCCATCGTCGTCAAGCCCAACATGGGAGGCTCTGGCGCAGGCGTGAAGCGATTCGACACTCCGGAAGCGTTTGCGGCAGCAGCGGAAGCCGGCGAGCTTGCCTTCGGCCTCGACACGACGGCACTGGTGCAGGAGTTCATTCCCGCGCGCGATTCACACATCGTCCGCGTTGAGGTTCTGAACGGTAAATACCTTTACGCCATCAAAGTCCATATCACGGGCGAGACATTTGACTTGTGCCCTGCTGACATCTGCCGCACCACTTCCGGAGTGGATTTGAACCGGGTGGCGTGCCCCGTCGATGCTCCGAAGACAGGGATCAGCGTGGAGGGCTATCAGCCACCACCCGACGTAATCGCCGATGTCGAGCGCATCATGAGCCATGCGGGCATCGAACTCGGGGGCGTCGAATACATCACCGACGACCGCGACGGCCAGCGCCAGTATTACGACATCAATGCGCTTTCGAATTTCGTAGCGGACGGTCCAAACGTTGTGGGCTTCGATCCCTTCGTAAAGCTGGTCGATTGGCTGGAGGATGAAGCTTCCGTGATCAAGACGCGCACTCAGGAACTAGCACTGGCTGGAGTGCGTTGATGCGCTACGGCTTCTGGCTTCCTGTTTTTGGTGGATGGCTGCGCAACGTCGAAGACGAACACATGGCGCCGACGTGGGAGTATGCCCGTCGTCTGACACAGCGCGCCGAGGAGCTCGGCTATTCGCTGACTCTCATCGCGGAACTCAACCTGAACGACATCAAAGGCGTTGACGCGCCATCGCTTGATGCGTGGTCGACGGCCGCTGCGCTTGCGGCGGTCACGAACAAGATTGAGCTGATGGTGGCTGTGCGTCCGACATTCCACAATCCTGCACTGCTCGCCAAGCAGGCCGCCAACATCGATCGCATTTCGAAGGGGCGACTGACACTGAATGTCGTGTCAAGTTGGTGGGCGGACGAAGCCACCAAGTACGGAATCCCCTTCGACAAGCACGATGACCGCTACGGCCGAACGTCAGAATGGCTTGACGTGATTGATGGTTGCTGGTCCCGGCAAGGCTTTAGCTACTCCGGTACCTATTACCAGGTAAGCGACAACATCCTCTCGCCCAAGCCTGTCAGCAAGCCGCGCCCAACGATCTATGCAGGGGGCGAGTCGGAAACCGCTAAGAATCTCATCGCACAAAAGTGCGACGCCTACCTCATGCATGGCGACGACCCTGACACTGTAGGCCGAAAGATCGCAGACATGCGCCAGCGCCGCGAGGAATTGGGCCTTCTTCCGTTGACCTATGGAGTCGCCGGCTACTCGATCGTGCGAGATTCGGAAGTCGAGGCGAAGAAAGAAGTGGGGCGCATCACCAACGTGCAGCAGTCGGCACGCGGATATGCGAACTACCAGCAATGGATCACCGGGTCGCAGCTGGAGCAGAAGATTTCGCTCGAAGACTATTCGGTTTCGAACCGCGGCCTGCGCAGCGGGCTGGTGGGAACGCCGGAGCAGGTGAGCGCGCGCCTGGAAGAATTTGCAGCGGTTGGGGTCGATCTGGTACTGCTGCAATCGAGCCCACAACTTGAAGAGATGGAACGCTTCTCGGAGCAGGTGATACGACCTGCAAGAATAGCGAAGCAGATTTAGCTCTTATGATAGACGACGCGGCCCTCGCTAATCGTCATCGAGACTTGCCCTTGCAGGCTCCAGCCATCGAAAGGCGTGTTCTTCGACTTCGACTTCGATTTAGAGGCCTTGAATATCCACTTCTTTACGGGGTCAAAGATCACGACATCGGCTGCCGATCCTACGGCCAAACTTCCTCGGCCCTTGAGGCCCAGAACTGCTGCCGGCTGCGTGCTGAGCAGAGCGATGATCCGGCCGAGCGGGAGCTTGTGTCTCACATGCAAAATGGAAATCGAGAGCCCCAGAGCCGATTCAAGGCCGGTGATTCCATTGGGAGCACGCTCGAACTCTTGCTCTTTTTCGTGCGTGGCGTGCGGAGCGTGGTCAGTTGCGATGCAATCGACTGAGCCGTCGATGATGCCCTCGACTAGGGCCACGCGATCCAGTTCAGCGCGCAATGGTGGATTCATTTTGGCGGATGTGTCGTAATTGCCGATGGCTTCTTCATTGAGTACGAAGTGATGAGGCGCGACCTCGCAGGTGACGCGCAGACCATTGCGCCGGGCGCGGCGCACGGCATCGAGTGCGGCTCTCGTGGAAAGATGCGCCACGTGCAAATGCGTGCGGCTGTCCTTCACCTCAGCCAGCAAACGAATATCGCGCTCGACCAATCCTGATTCCGCCTCGGTGGGCATTCCGCGAAGTCCCAAGCGAAAGGCCACCCGGCCGGCGTTCATGGAGCAGCCTCCGGTCAGGCGTGTGTCCTCGGCGTGCTGAATGACCGGCAGATTTGCGCGCGCCGCGGCGATCAAAGCCTCCCGCATGATGGCGTCTCCCAAAATCGGCTTGCCATCGTCGGTGACCGCGACCGCGCCTGCGGCCTTCAACGAACCGTACTCCGTGAGTGCCTCGCCCATCGATCCGCGCGTTGCGGCGGCAATGGGAAACACTCGAATTGCCGCGCCGCGCTCCGGCGCCTGCATCCAGCGGGTAGTTTCCGGGGAGTCGTTCACCGGAATTGTATTGGGCATAGCGCAGACGGTTGTGAATCCTCCTGCAGCTGCTGCTGCCGTGCCGGTCGCAATCGTCTCCTTATATCCTTGGCCGGGTTCGCGAAGGTGAACGTGTATATCGACGAGTCCCGGTGCCACAACCAGATCTTTCGCACTGAGGATTTCTACTCCTGCATGCTTGATTTTCTCCGGCGCATCGACCGAAGCAACCTTCCCATCGATCAGCAGCAGATCGCGTGGCATATCGATCCCGGACGCCGGATCGATCAGATGTCCGCCGCGAATCAGGATCGGCTTCATAGGCTGGTTCCCTTTCTTGCTTTCGCGTGCCGTGGGACATCACTACTCAGAGCCCGCATGATCAGTGCCATGCGGATCGCAACTCCATTTCGCACCTGATCGGCGATGGCCGACTGAGGACCGTCGGCAACTTCGCTGGTGATCTCGAGACCACGAATCATCGGCCCCGGATGCATGACCAACGCCTTGGGCGAATGCGTCGAGATACGTTCGGAGTTCGCCTGGTAGCGAGCCTTATATTCTTCAAGATCGAGCGCAAGGCCGGCGAGCCGCTCAGCCTGAATGCGAAGCATCATCACCACGTGGGATTGCGCAAGGGCACGATCGAAGTCGCGCTCGATGACGATGTTGGGCCCAAGCTCTGCGGCAACCTCGGGTAAGAGCGGAGAGGGGCCGCAGAGCACAACGCGCGCGCCCAGGCGAGGCAGAAGCAAGGCATTCGACCGCGCGACGCGGCTGTGAAAGATATCGCCACAGATCGTGATGGTGACGCCCTTGAGAGTCGTCTCTGTTATCTTCAAACCCGTTTTCAGGTGCGCGAGGATGGTGCGTAGATCAAGCAGGGCCTGGGATGGATGCTCGTGCATGCCGTCCCCGGCGTTAAGGATAGGGAGCCCGGTAGTCTCGGCAAGTAGATATGGCGCGCCGGAATAGGGGCTTCGCAAAATAATGCACTCGGCGCCGAGAGCGCGCAGGGTGATGCCCGTATCCCTGAGAGACTCACCCTTCTCAATGCTTGAAGACTGCGCGCTCACCAGCGAAGTGTCGGCCCCGAGAGCTTTTGCGGCGAGTTCAAAGGAAGTGCGAGTTCGGGTGCTGGACTCGTAGAAGAGCAGCGAGACGCGCCGTTTGAAGAGCCGCCTGTCGCGAGTGAGCGGATCTTCCTTTTCGAGCAAATTCGCAAGATCGAGAATCGATTGAAGGTCGTCAATGGATAAATCGGTGACGGAAAGAATTGAATCGGGATGAATCAAGGAAATAGTTGTCGACTGGATTTGTGGCGTTAGCGACTTGCGGCGTTGAGTTTTTGCTGACATTTCCGCTGGCATTGCGCGTGTTCGTCTTCCTAACGAGTTTTAATCGACGTGCTCGACCAGCAGCACCTGCTCATCGCTGTCAATCTCGCGCAGCTTCACTTCGATAATCTCGCGACTCGTCGTTTGAATTTTGCGTCCGACGAATCTGGCTTCAATCGGCAGCTCACGATGGCCTCGATCAATCAGCACCAGAAGTTGCACACGGCGCGGGCGGCCATGACTGAAGAGCGCATCGAGCGCGGCTCGGATCGTGCGGCCGGTGTAAAGCACGTCGTCGACTAGGATGATGTTGCGATCGTTCACGTCGAAGCCAAGAGCACCTGGACTGACTACCGGGCGGACGTCGTGCGTGGAAAGGTCGTCACGATAGAAGCTGATATCGAGCACCCCGGTATCGATGGAGCGCTTTTCGATGCCGCCAATCAATGCGGCCAGTCTTTCCGCAATCGGGACACCGCGACGCTTGATGCCGACCAGGCCGAGGTGATCGGCTCCGTTGTTCTTCTCGATGATCTCGTGGGCGAGGCGGACAAGTGTGCGTTCGATTTCGGAGGCCGACATGATCCGGGCCTTCTCGCGCAATTGCGGTGCGGTGTTTTTTTTGGACATACTCTAGCTCTTGCCGGATGATACGGGGCCCGGGCGGGTGGAGCAAGTTTTTGCCGGAACTACCGGGGACTGCGCTGAGGACGATTGCCCAGCGATGCAATCCGCGCGCCGATGGCGCCGCCGGCGGCCGCAAACAGGACCATGGAAACCGCCGAAACCGCCGAGGTTCCGAGTACGATGGCCGCCGCACCATCAGGTGAAAGCCAAAAGTGGACGAGCTGGGTCATAGCGGCAGCAGTCTGCGGGTCTGAGCGATTGATCTGTTCGGCAAACTGCCGCGCGACCGAATGCAACTGCTGGTCAAGCTCACCGCTGTGCAGCAAATATCGCTGGATAAGCAACTTTAAGCTGTAAATTGCCGTTGAAATAACGGCAGCCAGCACGCCAAGCAGACCACCAATACGCCAGCCCATGCGATTCGTAGGTGGTATGCCCACGCGACGCCGATAGAGGGATACAGTGGCGATGCCGCCGCCGATGACCCAGAGCGCGCCAAAATCGAGAATGGACGAAAGCAGGCCTACCGGAACAGCAACCAGAAGAGCGCTCAAAACCGCGGCTTTCCAGGAGACCGTCTCAAGACCACGGCCCGAAGTTGTCTGCTGCGAGGACGCAAAAGACGAGACAGGTTCGTCGGATGGTTCGTAGCGAAGCTGGGGCGCTCCACAGTGCGGACAAAACAACTCCTCAGAGGAAGTGATCGTTGCGCGGCATCGGTGGCAAACCGGATCCATGCCTTGACCCTATCTCACCGGCACGTGGAGCGCAATGCAACGGAACAGAAGGTCGGTGAGGTAGATTTGCTGCATGATGTGTTCGAGATTCTAAAGGTCGCGTCGGGACAAGCTCAATATGCTGCGTTTCGAAGCCGTTCGTGAAGCAGTTCGATTTGGAATCAGCGGCAGAGGCCATTGTCGAGAGTCAGCAGGTAAGAAGAGAACCCAGCCGTAACGTCATGAATGCAGCTCCGCCACAATCCATCCCGAACCTCTGATCCAACCTACTTGGACAATGAACTCACTTGTGTGTTTGCGCCGGCTGAAACTCGGGCACGCCTAATTGCCAGAACAGAAAGGCAATTTCATCAGCCTGCTCTCCGTCGCGCTGGGTTTTAGTTGAGCCAAGTCCGTGTCCCGCATCGTAATCGACGCGCAGCAGCACGGGTTTACCGCTATTGGTAGATGCCTGTAGACGTGCCGCCATCTTGGCTGCTTGCCAGGGCGCCACACGAGGATCGTTGGCGCCCGTGGTGAGCAATATTGCGGGATACGCCGTGTTCGGCTTTACGTGTTGATAGGCATCCATGGCATACAGCGCCTTGAAGCCGTCTGGCTCCTTGACTGTGCCAAACTCGGGAATGTTTGCGGGTCCGCTGGCCATGAGTTCGGAACGCAGCGAATCAGAATCGCCCACACGAATCAGGGCTGCGCCGAACAGATCAGGACGCTGGGTAATGGCCCCGCCGATAGTGACTCCGCCCGCGCTGGTGCCTTCCCCGGCGAGGTGCTCCGTTGAAGTGTATTTGTGCTCAATCAGATACTGAGCGCCAGCCAGCATGTCATCAATCGTGTGCTGCTTGGTCAGTTTTTGGCCGCTCAAATGCCAATCCTCACCGTATTCCCCGCCGCCGCGGACATGAGCCACGGCGAATACTCCGCCGCGTTCAAAAAATGCCAACAGCGTCGGACGAAACGTCGGATCGAGCGTGATCCCGTAGGAGCCATAGCCTTCCAGCCAGGTGGGATGCGATCCATCTAGCGCTATTCCGCGTTTGTGAACAATCGAGAGTGGCACCATAGTGCCGTCCGCGCTCTTTGCCTTGACCTCTTCGGATTCCACCTGTGAATAGTCCACGGGGGATGGCGCCACCAGGCCGGTGTCAGTCAGATTCCCGGAATTTGCATCCAGCGAGTACCACAATGGCGATTTTGTCCACGACGTCAGCTCCAGCCAGGCTCCCGATTCGGTCGGATTCACGAACAGCGACTGAATGGCCCCATCAAACGGAAGCTTCACTGGCTGAATGGCGCCCCCGTTATAGGCCAAACGTCGCAGCCGCCCGATGCCGCCGTCAAGGTCTTGCAGGTAGAGCGCGTCACCCGCAGCAGATATGCCGACAACCACCCTGTCGCTCGCCGGAACAACCGTCGTTGCATGGACAAGATCGGGATTTTCCAGGCTGATGCGCAACACCTTGAAACGGGACGCGTCTTTGTGCGAAAGCAGGTAGAGACTATCCCCATGCAAGTCGAAGCCAGTAACCGCATCAGCTTCATCCGCAACTTTCTTCCACGTCGTCTTCGCGCTCGCGTCTCCCTGAAACGCCGTGGCATACAAATCGACCTCGCGCTTGACCCCGTGAATTATCAATCCCAAAAGATACTTGGGAGCACCTGGAGAAAAGGCAACAACAGGAAAATCATCTTCCGTCACCTTTACATCGGGAGATACCTGATAACCAAAGACAGCAGCCTCTTTGTCCGGGTCGGCGCCCAACACATGATGATATGAGCGTAATTTTTGATACTTCGCCGTGGGCGGTGCGTCGGGTGGCAACTTTTGCGTTCGGGTATAGAAGAACGAACCATCGGGCAACCAATTCGGCTGTCCAAACTGGGCGCGATCAATGGTGTCGCTTAATACTTTGCCCGTCGCGCTCTCGATCACGTGCAAAACGCTATCCTCTGACCCTCCGGGAGAAATCCCATAGGCGACATCCCTCCCATCAAGCGATGGTTGAAAGTAATCAATTGAAAAATGCTTGCCATCTGCCGTGGTCAGCTTCTCAGGATCTACGAGCAGTCGCTCGCCTGCGTTAGGATTGTCCCTCGTGTAGAGCTTGCGATTGTGTGAGCCGGGCTCGGTCTTGAAGTAGAAGTAGCGTCCGCCCCAAACCTGAAGGCCCGAGACCACGCTGCCCGCGTTGTCCAGCGCTTTGATCCGATCCAGCAGTTGATCACGGCCGGGAATGCTTGCCAGAACCCCACGCGTGTAGTCGTTCTGCGCCTTCATCCACGCTACTACC
>CAYVSQ010000121.1:0-21167 GCA_964453815.1 uncultured Acidobacteriaceae bacterium
GTCCCGCGTCGGGAGCGGAACACTCTCGTCAGCATGACGCTGGTTATTCGCATCCAGCTTGACTTCATGTGCCCACTCAGCCATCTCCGGCGTGATAAGGTGTGCACCTTCCGCCTCTTTGATCCGGCTATTCAGAACACCTTCTTTGTACCCCTTCGCCTTGAGCATGGCATCCACGGCACTGGCGGCACCGATCTGAGCAAGAGAAGGAGCGTGTAGGGACTCCGTGGCCTGTTTCAAATATGAACGAGCACGCTCAGGGATGGAGCCTGAGAGTAAATCGCCCTCAGGCCACATCCTCTCAATCGGCGAATAATAATTGTGCCCACTGGAGACGGTGAGGATCACGCCTCCGCAGCTCACGCACCGATACCTCTGCCAGATCCTCTCGTTGTCTTCCTCTGAATTCCCTGTGCAGTCCGGTGATCCAAGGTTGATGATGCGAGGCTTCGCCACGCTACAGTGCGGACACCGTTCGAGGGGCAGTTCATTCCCGTTCTTCATTTGGGCCGTCTTCCCTGGTCGTTTTTACGTCATTCCGACATGCTGTCTAAGCGGAACGCCCTGATGTGTTCACGCTCTTTGTCATCGGAGGCCAATGCCGCCAGGTATTTATCGCGCACCCCTGCCGCCTTCGCCGCAAGAGCATGAACTTCCACCAACTTGCTTTCGAGGTTCTCACGTTTTGAACGCTGATACGTTTCATCAGCGGCGGGTAGCTCACCCGCCAAGGCATGTGAGATCTTGAGGTCGCTTTCCCACTCGTCCGTCCAGATCTTGGAGGCACTAGATCTTCCCACGCCCCTGGCGGCAAGGACCGTGTGGCGGGACGCCCGCGACTGTTTCAAGAGGTCAGGAAGCGCCTTCACTGCGGCATGAACATCGCACACCTGCTTGCGAAGTTCCAGTCGAAGGTCGAGCGCCTTAGTTTGTTGCATGCTCCGATAGTTGATCCAGCTGAACACCAACCCGCCAAGGCCGGTGATTGTGCCGACAATTCCCGTCACAACGCCGAGCGTTGCAGGACTGAGCATGAACACCTCCGCTTTCGATTTTCGGCGTCACAGTGCCGTTTGTGAAAGGGAAATTTTGGGTGGCGTGGTTCGGTTCTGAGGCCGGTCGAGATCTCGCCCGCGCTCTAGGCATCGGCGGTCAACGAAGGCGAAAAGCACCCTGATCGGTCTTGTTGACATAGTGTTGACACGAAACACGCCGCCCGGGAGGCTAGTTAGCGGTCTACCTTGTAAGTTATTGAGTTTATGTTACTTATTTGGCTGCCCCCCAGGGATTCGAACCCCGATATGCTGATCCAGAGTCAGCTGTCCTACCATTGAACGAGGGGGCAGTAAAAAGACGGGATGGTGACGCTGGCTCGTCCGGCCACTTATTCATAGTAAAGCGGGCGGCACTCATGGTCAACGCCAGCGGGGAACAGCAAGCGCGCGAAACCAATCGCTTCTCCAGAAGGAATATTCAGCTGAAATCAATCGGGTACAATCTGATTGTCTTGGAAGCTCTCTTCAACCTGCTGTGGCTTGCTCTCTCGGTCGCCCTCCTTTGTTTTTGGCTTTGGAGCCAACGGCGATGGGCGGATACATCGTTGCGCGCAAGCACCCGTATGCAGATTATGGCATTGGCCATACTGATCGTGATTCTGTTTCCGGTTGTTTCGCTGACAGACGACTTGCAGGCCTGCACTGCGCCTGCTGAGGCTGAGCACCTTACGCGGCGCGGCGATCTTCAGTCCCACGCGGATAGCCCTCTGCATACCGCAGCGATTGTCGTAGCGGCGCTGCTTTCGTTTCCCCGGGCTTCCGGGTTTCAGACCATCCCTCATCTTTCGCCCGCAATGGAAATCGTAACTCCGAGTGAGGACTATCTAAGCATTGTGGGGAATCGCCCGCCTCCTGTCACTTAGCTTCTACATCCCATTCTTCACTTCTTTACATGTCCTCAATCGTCTAGCCGCTACTTTGAAAGTGGTGCTATGAAACGTACCCGATTTCGGCTCCTGAGCTTTCCGCTCATTTTGTATGCGACTGCGGCCGCCGCGGGACAGACGGCCTCCGTACCGCTGACGCTGCAGCAGGCCATTGACATTGTCCGTGCAAAAAATCCGACCCTCCTTGCGGGCCAACTCCATGTAACCGCGACGAAGGCCAACGAGATTACCGCGGGCTTGCGGCAGAATCCGAGCTTCACACTCTCAGGAAGCGCCATATCGCTGTCGACAGAAAATCCGGCGGGCCCTTACACGTATTCCGCAAATGTGACGCGGCTGTTCGAGCGGGGAGAAAAGCGGCGGTGGAGGCTGGACGTCGCCCATTCCACAACCGACGTGACACAGAGCCAATATAAGGACACCGAACGACAGACGATCCTGCAGGTGAAGCAGGGCTTCACCAATCTGCTGGCGGCCAAGGGGGCGCTTAAGATCGCCGTCGATAACGTGGACAGCTATCGGAAGACAGTCGAGTTGAGCAAGGCGCGGCGGGATGCCGGCGACATCAGCGAAACGGACTTTGAGCGTATCGACCTGCAACTAGCCGAATTCGAGTCAGATTACGACAGCGCGGAGCTCGATGTAGTTCAGGCAAGGGATCAGCTGCAGATGCTGCTGGGCATTGCGACGCCGACGGATACCTTCGATATAACAGGCACCCTCGATCCGCCGGTGTTCACAACCACGTTGGCGCAAATAGAGCAGGAAGCGCTGACGGCCCGGCCAGATTATCAGGCAGCATTGCAATCCATTCGAGTGGCAGACGCGAATGTAAAGCTCGCCGAGGCGGATGGCACTACTGATCCAACGCTTGGGGGGGAGTACGAGCGGGCAGGGACATACAACACCGCAGGCTTCCAGGTCTCGATCCCATTGCGTATCTTCGACCGCAATCAGGGCGAGAAGGAGCGGACCCGGTATGAGGCGCAATCAAGTCGTTTTGCCGAGGTCGCCGCGCGCAATCAGGTGGAGAACGACGTGAATCAGACGTGGGCGGCGTATGGGGCAGCTATCGATCTGGCCAAGCGGTACAACGGACACTACCTGACGGAAGCCCGCCGTGTGCGCGAGAACCTGGAATACAGCTATCGGCACGGGGGCGCCACTTTGCTCGACTATCTTGATGCTCTGCGCGACTACCGGCAGATCAATCTCGACGCGCTGAACGCCAACCAGCAGGTCTGGCTCAGCATTCACCAACTCAGTTTTGCCAGTGCCACGGAGATTCTGCCATGAAACGGCACCCGTTTTCCGTAGCCGCTCCATTCGCGCTTTTGCTCCTGACCGCCTGCAAACATGAGCAGCCGGCACCAGCCGCCAATCCCTCCCCCGCGCGCAGTGTCGTCGAGACTATCACCGTGCATAGCCAACAGGTGACGAATCAACTGGCGCTCGCGGCAAAGGTAATGGCCAATCCGACATCGGTGGTACATATCTTTCCTCCCATAAGCGGCCGTGTTGTGGCGCTCAAGGTTCTGCCCGGCCAGGAAGTGAGCAAGGGCCAACAGATCGGTATGCTACAAAGCAGCGACGCTGCGCAGACACGCGCCGATTTCCAGAAGGCCAAGATCGAAGCGGCTCGCGCCGATCTGCAGTTGCAACGCGCCAGGGACCTGCTACAACACGAGGTCATGGCGCAGCGCGATTTCGATGACCTAAAGGCGATGGATGACGCGGATCACGCGGAGTTGGAACGGGCTCGGCAGGCTCTGCGTATTCTCGGTTTTTCAGAAAACGACACCTCCGACACGATTCCCATTCATTCGCCCATCAGCGGCGTAGTGCTCGACGTGGGAACCGCGGTGGGCGAGTTACAGCGCTCTCTCGACAATGCGAACGCCATCGCCACCATTGCCGATATCAATCCTATCTGGGTCGTCGGCGATCTCTACCCGCGCGATCTTCGCTCGGTACACGTAGGGCAACCAGTAGAAATCAGCGTGAATGGCTATCCGGATCAGGTGTTTCATGGCGCGATCGATAACATTTCGGATGCGGTCGATCCGACGACGCTGACACTTAAGGTTCGCGTGGTGCTTGAGAATTCCCAGCACAGGCTAAAGCCACAGATGTATGCAACTATCACAGTTACAAATAACAAGGGTACGGGAATCGTCGTGCCCTCGACCGCAGTTATCCAGAACGGCAAGGAAGCGTTTGTGTTTGTACAGACCTCTCCGGGCAAGTATGCCCGTCGCACAGTGACCCTTGGCACAACACACGACACATCGTACGAAATCACGCAGGGGCTCGCAGACGGCGACACGGTTGTTTCCTCGGGAGCCGAGCTGCTGCGCGAATCAGAGGAACAATAATGCAAGGGATGATTGGCACCCTTCTGCGCTTTCGCAATGTTGTGCTGATTATTTTCATCGCGTCGCTCGCAGTCGGCGCTTTTGCATTCCTCCAGTTGGACATCGAGGCATATCCGGATCCTTCGCCTCCGATGGTCGAGTTCATCACTCAGGACCCGTCGTGGTCTGCCGAGGAAATGGAGCAGCAGGTGACCGTGCCCCTGGAAGCGGGGTTGAATGGTACGCCGAAGCTCGAGCAGATTCGGTCGATCAGCATTTTCGGACTGAGCGATGTGAAGATGTACTTCTCCTTCGACAGTGACTACTTTATCGATCGCCAGGAAGCGCTCAATCGCCTGCAAGGGGTGAACCTGCCGAACAATCTACAGCCGCAGCTTTCGCCGGAGTCTCCGATCGGCGAAATTTACCGGTATCAACTAACCGGCCCCGATCACTCGCTGAATGATCTGAAGGCCACGCAGGACTGGCTGGTGGTGCGCGAACTGAAGCAGGTGCCGGGCATCATCGATGTGGCAACATTCGGCGGCACAACAAGACAATACCAGGCGGAGATAGATCCCCATAAGCTGCTCGCGATGGGCGTGACCATGACGCAAGTGGTCAATGCCGTCCAGAACAGCAACGCCAATGCCGGCGGAAACTATCTGACGCTAGGCAGCCAGAGTGTAAATGTGCGAGGCATCGGTCTGTTGCACTCGCTCACGGACATGAACAATATCGTAATCGCCCAGCGCAGCGGCACTCCGGTGTTGCTGAGCGATGTTGCCACGGTTCAGGAAGGCCATCAACCTCGCCTGGGGAAGGTTGGGCGAGATGAGAATCCCGACATTGTGCAAGGCATCGTGCTGCTACAGAGGGGCGGCATTTCCCTTCCCGCGCTGGCGGGCATTCGCCAGAAAATCCACGATCTGAACACCGGGAACCTGCTTCCGCCGGGCATGCAGATCAAGACGATCTATGACCGCACGAGGCTGATCGACACCACAACACACACGGTGCGGCACATCATCATCACCGGGCTAATCCTGGTGACCCTGGTGCTGCTCAGCATGCTCGGCGACCTGCGCCTCACACTGATTGCTGCGATTACAATTCCCTTCGCCGTACTGTTCGCCTTCGCGATGATGGTGCTGACCAACCATTCGGCAAACCTGATTTCTATCGGCGCAATTGACTTCGGCATTCTGGTCGATGCTTCCATCGTTGTGCTTGAAAGCGTGCATCGCAAGGTTTCGCGCCGGGTGGAAGGCGAGGACGTAGGCGAACTGATCATGGAAGGCGTGAGCGATGCAGCCAAGCCCGTACTATTTGCGACCCTCATCATCATGGTCGCGTTCATCCCCTTGTTCACGATGCAAGGGGTTCCGGGTAAGATTTTCGCGCCGATGTCCGTAACCTATGGCTTTGCATTAACCGGCGCGTTGATTTTTGCGCTGGTTTTCGCCCCCGTGCTGGGCTCCTTCGCCATTCCCAAGCGAATCAGGCACGAGGCAACGGAGACCTGGTTGAGCGCGTTTCTGCGACGCTACTATGATCGGGGCCTGATACTCATTCTTCGGTTCAGCAAACTTGCGTGGATTATCGCCTTGACGTCGCTTGCAGGGGCGGTACTGCTCTTCGAATTGGTCGGTGGCGAATTCATGCCGGCACTCGAAGAAGGCAACCTGTGGATTCGCGCTACGATGCAGCAGGATATCTCTCTCGAACAATCAGAGAAGCTCACTGACGATATCCGCGGAACTTTGCGCACGTATCCCGAAATTACGCAGGTGCTATCGCAGCTGGGCCGGCCCGATGACGGTACGGACGTGAGCACTTTCAACAATGCGGAATTTCTGGCCGATTTGAAGCCGGTTGACCAATGGCGGCCGCAATTTCACAGGAACAAGGAAGTCCTGATTGCGTCGATACAGAACGACTTCAAACGCTTTCCTGGCATCGACTTCAACTTCTCGCAAAATATTCAGGACAATGTTGAAGAGGCGATGTCGGGCGTTAAGGGCGAGAACTCACTCAAGCTTTTCGGTGACGATTTCGATGAGTTGACGCGCATCGCGGATCAGATTCAGGGAATCATGAATGGCGTTCCCGGCATTACGGATGTAGGTGTCTTCCATGTGAGCGGGCAACCCAGCCTTATGGTCTCCATCGACCGGATGAAAGCCGCGCGCTACGGCCTGCAGCCGCAGGATGTGAACAGCATTGTTCAGGCGGCGGTGGGAGGAACTCCAGTGACGCAGATCATCGATGGCGACCGGCGTTTCGACTTCGCAGTGCGTTATTCCAAGGAATTCCGGGATACTCCGGATGCGATCGGCAAGATTCTGGTGCCAACCCCGGATGGAACCCAGGTTCCGCTCAGCTCCATCGCGAACGTGGGGCTGCGCAACGGCGCCTTCATGATTTATCGCGAGGGTGGCAGACGGTTTATCCCAATCAAGTTCAGCGTTCGCGGGCGCGATCTCGCCAGCGCGATTCAGGACCTGCAACAGCAGCTCGGTAACAAGGTAAAGCTGCCGACCGGTTATAACTACACCTGGGCGGGCGAGTTCGACAGCCTGCGCAAAGAGCAGCAAAGACTGGCGGTGATTATTCCGGTGAGCGTGGCGATCATCCTGCTGCTGCTCTACATCCAGTTTCGCACCTGGAAAGATGCGTTCATCATTGTAGGCATGCTGCCCTTCGCGTGGATCGGCGGCGTGGTTGCCCTGTTCATCACACATACCTCCTTCAGCATTTCGGCTGCGGTCGGTTTTACTTCCCTGACTGGCGTGGCGACTCTGGGAGCGGTCGTTTTCCTCTCCGGAATCCGGCGGGCGCAGCGAGAAGAGGGGCCCGTGCGCGGCCTGGAGAAAGGCTGTCTGGATGAAATGCGACCGGTGACGATGGCATGCATGGCTGCAGGGCTGGGGCTTCTGCCGGCGGCGGTGGCAACTGGGATTGGTTCCCAAACGCAGCAGCCGTTGGCGCGCGTAGTCGTCGGAGGAATGGTGTCTACGTTACTCGCGATCCTGTTCGTAATTCCGCTGATGGCTCGGCAGCGAAGGAAAAAGGGCGAACCCGACGAGACGGAGTTGCAGGCAGGATGACCGACTCGCGTCTTTCCAAGGGCGCGACCATTTTTCCGCACCGGAACTTCTTTGCAGTTGACCCTATTGCGGGGGCTGAAGCCAGTGGCTAGGGGTAGAGCGTGCGATCTCCAGCTCTTCCTCGGTCATGTCAGCCGAGATGTCGGCGAAGAGAGGAGTGCTCAGATAACGTTCTCCCGTGTCGGGCAGCATGCAAAGAATCGTCGATCCGTTGGGAGCTTCGGCGCTCACCTGCAGCGCGGCGGTGAAGGTCGCACCGGAGGTGATGCCGACGAAGATTCCTTCTTTGCGGGCAAGTTCCCTGCTCCAGTGCATCGCGTCCGCATTTTTGATGCGAAGGATCTGGCTGATGACTTTCATGTCGACGGCGTCGCCGGCGAGTTTAGGGATGAAATCCGGGCTCCAGCCTTGCTGTGGATGGGGATGCCAGACGGGATGACTGCCCGCGCCCGAACCATCGGGGTGGCGCTGCTGCGCAATACCGCTCGAGAGCATGGCCGCGTCGTCGGGCTCGCCAACGACGATCTTCGTTTCTGGCCGCTCCTTTGCGAGCACGCGGCCGACGCCTTTAAGCGTGCCGCCGGTGCCAAATCCCGTCACCCAGTAGTCCAGGCGTTCGCCCTTGAAATCCTCCAGTATCTCCACAGCCGTTGTTCGCGAGTGGAAATCGGCATTGGCTTCATTTTCAAACTGACGTGTGAGAAACCAGCCGTGCGCTTCGGCTAGCTCAATCGCTTTGGCGACCATGCCTGTTCCTCTTCCCGCGGCAGGGGTGACAACAACCTTCGCTCCGAGGAAGCGCATCAGTCTGCGGCGCTCAACGCTGAAGGTCTCTGCCATCGTCACGACGAGCGGATATCCTTTCTGCGCGCAGACCATCGCTAGGCCGATTCCGGTATTGCCGCTGGTCGCTTCGATCACCGTCTGGCCTGGCTTGAGTCTTCCGGTACGCTCCGCATCCTCGATGACGCCCAGGGCGAGGCGATCCTTGACGGAGCCGAGTGGATTGAAAGCCTCGATCTTGACGAAGAGATTTACATCGGGCGGTGCGAGCTTGTTGATCCTGACGACGGGGGTGTTGCCGACTGTTTCAAGGATGTTGGCGTATCTGTGTCCCATTTACTGCTCCTTTGCATGCACGCAATTGTTCGCTTCATTGTCAATAATCGACGCTTGTCCAAGATAACGCTTTTTCGCGATTGCGGATTATGTCTTAGTTCGCGAAGGTGGGCACACCCGGCGTAAATATTCGGAGAAGACCTCACGGCATACAATTCTCTTGCGGACCTCCAGAGATAGCGGCCATAATGTCGCTTCGTCAATAACCATGATCGATATAGGGGAGGTGGTTCATCGCGCTTCATATCCCGTCTAAAATTCGCGCGACAGCGAAGTGGCTTTGGTCCAACACTGAAACCGTAACAAGATGGTGTCAGGCTGTTGTGCTCCTGGTAGCAAGTGTTTTGACATCGGAATGGTTTGTACGTAGCGAGTTGCCAACTCTGAAGCCTCGGCCTTCCGCCACAGTCGGTGTAAGGACACAAAAGGTTACAGAGGGATGCCTGGTCACCGTGAACGTGCGCATAGCGAATGGCGGCAAGGAGTCGTTTGACGCGAGCAAGGTTCATCTACAAGCCTGGCAGCATGATCCACTCGCGCCCCGCGGCTGGCAGAAGTTCATCGACGTTAACGAGCTTGAGCGTCCTCCGGCGATCATCGACCTCACCCTCGACGGGACCAGCCGGGGCCAGCTGGTCAGATCGTTTGGTCCGGGTGAAGACGCCGAGCAAGAATTTACCTGGGTCGTCGCCAGCACCCCACCCGGAACCTACACATTCCATGTGAATGTAGAGGATCAAGGCCAGGCCGTGGCCCATGCGCGCTATTGGCAGGAAGGCTTGTGCCCATAGTGTGATCTTGGTAGTGTTTGTGGCTTGACAGGGTGGAAACACAGTTTTGCGGCGCCGGGTTCGTTACAGCACCGCAAAACCGATTGACGCGCCGGCAGCTACCGCAATGTAGTGTCGCGGATCAGCATGCTGTTGACTATGCGCACGTTTTCCACCCGCTTATCGATGACTTTCTGCTCAGCGTTTTTGTCGCCATACTGCTTCATGCGAAGGCCATAGATCTTATCGAGGAGGCCGTCGAGAGCAGCCATGTTTTTGTAGGTCGACGAGTAACCGAAGTCCTAATCTTCGGGCCCGGAACTCGTGGAGTTGACGAACATCTGGTAATCCTGAATCAGACCGGCGGTTTTTTCAGGGGCCGGCCTCGCCGGTGTATACCTCTCAAGGAGCTCCATCACACTTAAATTATTTTTTTCGCTGGTGGACGTTAACGAAGGAGTGAGGGGACCACGATACGATGAAGCAGGTGGAATGAGTGTTGCAGATGGACACTCGTTCTCGGCAAAGTGGCGGCTACTCTCTTTCCGGGGGCTTGGATTCGTGACGAATCTGTTGAATACGGTTGAGGCCCGCGTGCTCGGGGCACTGGTGGAGAAGGAGATCACTACACCGGAATACTATCCCCTATCACTCAACGCGCTGGTGAATGCGTGCAACCAGAAGAACAATCGCGAGCCGGTGATGAGTCTGGACGAGGATACGGTGCGGCAGGCACTGCATGGTCTCGAAGACGATCGGCTTGCCGGGCCAAGGCGCGGTGGGGACAGCCGGGTTACCAAGTATGAGCATCATTTGCAGGAGGTCTTCAACTTTACGCGGGGCGAGGTGGCGGTACTGTGCGTGCTTCTGTTGCGTGGGGCGCAGACCCCTGGCGAGCTGCGCGGACGCACGGAGCGCATGCACCGCTTTGAGGAGCTTGAAGACGTGCTCGGCGCTTTGCAGCGTTTGATACAGAGGGAGCCACCACTGGCTAAGGCGCTTCCGCGGCAGCCGGGCACGAAAGAAACTCGCTATGTCCATCTGCTTTCGGGCGAGGTTGAGGAGCTGGCGATCGAATCGGGTTACGGGACGGTCGAGGCTGCTTCCAGCGATGAGCGTCTTGCTCGGCTGGAGGCGGAGGTGATTGAGTTGCGGCATGAAGTGGCGGAACTCAAGGAACGGTTGGGGAAGATCGTTGGGTGAGCGAGACCATCTGGAACGAGAAACGAGCTTAAGAATCATGCGTGCTGCCGTGCTTTACCATCCCGGGCAAATGAGCGAGAATCCGCTGGTATTGGAAGAGCGGGCTATGCCTTCTCCCGGGCCGGGCGAGGTCTTGTTGCGCGTCGAAGCCTGCGGAGTCTGCCGGACCGATCTGCACATTACGATGGGTGAGCTTAAGCCTATGCGGGATGAGGTCATTCCTGGGCACCAGATTGTTGGGCGGATTGCGGGGCTGGGTGATGGCGTTGCGGCGGGGCTGCCGGCGATGGACGAACGTGTTGGCGTTTCATGGATGGGCGGCGTGGACGGAACTTGCCTGCTGTGCCGGAAGCGTATGGAGAACCTGTGCGATCATCCCGTGTTCACAGGCTATTCGGTGAATGGCGGGTATGCGGAGTACACGGTGGCGAGAGCTGACTTCTGCACGCCGCTGCCGGAGGAGCCGAAGGCGGAGGAGTTGGCGCCACTGCTATGCGCGGGGATTATTGGCTTTCGGAGCCTGCGGGTGGCGGGAGTGGGGCACGGGGATCGGGTAGGGCTGTTCGGGTTTGGGTCGTCGGCGCATCTGGCAATCGAGATTCTGAAGGCCTGGAAATGCGAAGTTTATGTAGCGACTCGCGGAGAGTCGCACCGGCAGATGGCGCGGGAACTGGGCGCGACATGGGTGGGCGATGCGCTGGATCGGCCTCCCGAGCCGCTGGATTGCGCAGTAACGTTTGCGCCGAGCGGCGATGTGGTGTTGGCGGCGCTCGCGGCGTTGCGCAAGGGCGGAGTGGTGGCGATCAATGCAATCCATCTGGATCGCATGCCTCAGTTCGACTACGACAGTCTGCTATGGGGAGAGCGGCAACTGCGCAGCGTGACGAACATGACGCGCGAGGATGCGCGGGACTTTCTGAGGGTAGCGCAGGAGATTGGGATTCGGCCCAAGACGACGCTGTTTTCTCTCGAAGATGTGAATGCGGCGCTGAATGCTGTCTACCGGGAGACGATCGACGGGGCGGCAGTGGTGCTGTGTTGAGAAGAGCCTGGGTCTGGGATTAGCCGTTAGGAAGTAGGCAGACGCGTCGAAACCAGCGAGCTGCAAAGACAAAGCCCGGCCGCAAGCCGGACTTCTGTTTGAAGGCTCAGCTAGAGCTTTTCGTAGAATTCACAGGCGGAACAGGAGATGTAAACTCCCCCAGGAACGCCGCGCTCGCGGTCCTTGACCCGCTTGACGATCCGGGTGGGTTTGCTGCACTTAGGACAATCGGTGCTCTTTGTCGTGTCCATTACTTTCGCACGGTCTGCTGTCTTCGCAATCTTGGCCATGAAAGGCTATCTCCTTACGATTCTGTTCTATGGCTCTCACCCACATTGGGGAGGCGCACGGCTGCCGAGTTTCGCGCGGTTTTGCCCCGGCTGCATCCTGGAACGATCTGGAATTGATCTTCGAGGAGTGAAGGAGGGTGGTCGCTAAAAGAATCAGGCTCGCTCTAACCAGTTTACATCATGCCGAGCCCGGGTTGGGGCAGGCAGGTCTGGACTTTAGGTTATAGGGCCTGACTCCGCGCGCCAGGGGGAACGCGTGTAGCTAAGCGGGCGGACGTCCGACGGCGAGCAGCGGATTCGCCGCCGGAGGCGGAGGCGGTTGCTGCGGAGCCGGTGAGGTGGCGGACGGCTGGGAGGGGCTAGGTTGCGGTTGGCTGCCGGGTTGTCCTGGCGGCGGATTTGCAGGTTGGCCGGCGGTTTGAGTCTGATTTGGATCTTTGGGGAACTGGACCGGGGCCATCTGAGGTCTGCTGGCATCGCTGTCGGACGGCAATTTTTCTCCGGGATTTCTCAGGCTGGGCGGCGCATGCGGAGCAGTCTCGGCGCCGGGTTTTGCCGGGGCCTGATCGCCGAGCTTGACGATGCGGGTGTTCTGCGCGGGCTGCGTGCTCCAGTAGTCGCCCATTTCGTTTTCAGTGCGAATGACAGGCGGCTCGCCCACCTTGGCTATTTCCAGGCGGATGACGCGGTTGCCGTTAATACGGACGAATTGGACGGGCTCCGGAGGGTCGCCGTAAATCCACTCCTCGAAGGGCATGTCGCCGTCGCGCTCGCGAACCTTGTTCTTTGGCTGACCGAGGGCAGCGATCACCATTTCAGTGTTCATGCCCACCAGCACGTTGTGATTGAGGATGGATTTGCGAAGGGCGGGCGGCAGCGTATCGGTATAGGCCTGTACCGGAGTCTTGAGGTTAAAATCGACGATCGGCTTGATCAGCGCCTCGACCTGGAGGCCAGTCACGTCGGGCACGTCATGCGGAAATATCAGGACGATTCGCGTGCCGGAAGGCGGACGGTCTTCATCGCGGGTGATGGGCACAGTGTTGTTCGGGTCCATGCCGACGGAGATGTGGC
The DNA here is from genome assembly GCA_964453815.1 of uncultured Acidobacteriaceae bacterium. Classification (GTDB taxonomy): domain Bacteria; phylum Acidobacteriota; class Terriglobia; order Terriglobales; family Acidobacteriaceae; genus Silvibacterium. The sequence goes on from CAYVSQ010000121.1 coordinate 12,905, forward strand.
GCAGCCATTTGTGCTTGTGCTCCGAGCCGCCGTTGAAGTCGAGGAGGAGACGGTCTTTCTCGATCTTGATGTCGGTAAGGACGACTCGTTCTCCGGCTTTGACCGCCAGGCCGTGCTCACGGATGGCATTCACGTAATCGGAACCGCTTGGGTCCATTTTGCCATTGGCGTGAAGGGTGATCGTGATGACGGGCAGAGGGCGCATGGCAAAGCCCTGCTCAGACTGGAGGAAGCGGAGGAGATCCTCGCGATTGTGGCCCGTGAGCGGGGCGGTGGGAAGCGAAATGTCTGTGGGTTGGAAATCGAGGTATTTGCCGTCAACCCCCTCGGGTGTGACCGTGAAGACCTGTGCGCCCAGGGGCAACGCGAATAAAGCGAGGATCAGGAAGGTACAGAATACAGGCCCGGGGATAGAGAAGAAATACCGTTTGTTGCACCTGAAGCCGCTCATGGGGTCTCCAGCATATTGAGATAAGCATGGCGCGATTTTGCGAGGTTGGCAAGGGGGTTGGCCGATTATGGCACATGTTCGTTTTGAAATGGAAAAACAGGGGTTGGCCGTCTAGCGCCTGACGGGCAGGAAGAGCAGGACCGCAAAGACCAGGTTGACCCACGCGAACCAGTTGCCGGTGCGGGCATAGATTGTCGCTTCGTTGCGAACGGGAATGCTTCCGATCAGAGTGGCAAATGCGTCGGCATCGCTGTTGCGCTCGGCGAGGACACGTCCGCGATTGTCGGTAAGAGTGAGATGGCCTTGCTTGGCAACGCGGGCAATGCTGAATCCGCTTTCGACGCCGCGCAGGATTGCCATGCGGCCGTGCAGCCAGCCATCGGTGCTGAAATCCCAGGCAGGAACGAGGAGAAGTCCGGCTCCGTCGTTGGCATACTGACGCGAAAGCAGCGGGAAATCCATGTCCTTGCAGATCTCGACACCCCATTTCCCTTCTGTTCCATCGTCGGACGGGCGGTTGAAAGTGAGGCGTGCGGTTCCGGGGATCATGTGCGACTCAAAGGCTGGCAGCATGTGGTGCTTTTCATAGGTGCCTTCGAGACGGCCGTCAGGCGAGTAAAGCCGGGCCTCGTGCAGGTTCGGCTGGTGCTCAAAGGAGACGAATAGGGTGACGTGGTTGTCGCGCGCCGCCTGCTCGAGGATGGAGTGGCCTCGGCGAGGTTGTCGCCCTGAATGCGGCCGATCTTTCCGGGACGACGATGACCCTGGCTCCCTGGGCTGCGAGCGCGAGAACGCGATCTACGTAAGCGCGGACCAAGGCGACAGCGGCTGGTCCCAGCGGAGATAGTTTCTTGTCGGTGGCGATGAGGGCGACGGTGACTCGCGGAGAGGTTGGGGTGGTGGCGAGGCGATAGAAGCCGTATCCGAGGACGACCGCAAAGATGGCGGCGGCTGAAGTAGCGACGGCTGGTTTTGACGGACGGAAACCGCGATCCGGGTTCTCGGATGCTATGTTCTCAGGCGCGAGCAGCGCGGCGATGGTCGATGGGAAGAGAAAGACGAGGAAGCTGATGCTCCAGATGCCGGTGATGGAGGCGATCTGGATGATGGGAAGGCAATTCATCTGCGTGTAGGCGGGGTTGCCCCAGGTGCTATGCGGAGAGCCGACCTCGTTGAGATATTCAAAGGCGGTCCAGAGGATAGGGAGGGCGAAGGCGGCACGGAGGATCTGACCGCGCAGGATGAAGGTTCGGTGGATAGAGACAAACCAGGCAAAGAGGAGCGACGGCGCGAAGAGGATGACCAGCGTGAGCCAGAGTGGAGTGACGATGCGGTCGTAGCTTCACACGTTGAGCGCTCCGAGAGTGAAGGCGGCGAAGGCGACGGCGAAGGCGGACCAGCGCGAGAGCCGGGAGGCGGCGATGAGCACAGGCAGGGGAGCGAGCCAGGTGAGCCACCAGACAGGATGGAGGCCGGTTCCGAAGAACCATGCGACCGCGGAGACAAGGAGGGTGATTACCGCGATAATGAGCTGCTTAGGCTTTGAGTCCAAGGATGAGTCTCCTTAGGGCGCGGCGGACGAGCGCGCGGAATTCTTTTTCCGACAGGTTGAAGCGGCCGGCGCGGTAGAGTGCGACGTATCCGTGGGTGAGGGCCCAGAGCTCGAGGGCTACTTCCCAGACGTCGTTCTTTTTGACCTGGCCCGTCTGCATGGCGGCACGGACAACGTCCGCGATGGGGTTGAGCGTTGGGGAGCGGCGAGCGCGGAAGTCGTCGGGATAGCGGCGGGCTCCGGGGCGGCGCTGCGCGAAGACGTAATCAAAGATGCGCGGACGGTCGAAGGCGTAGTCGATGTACGCTTCCATTGCGGAGATGAGTTGGGTTTCAGGTGAACCGCGCATGGGGCGTTTTTCGATATAGCTGAGGAGGGTGGCGAACTGCTGGTTGGTGACGCTATCAAGCAGCGCTTCGCGGTTGGAGAAATGATGATAGATAGCCATGGGCGTGATGTCGACGGAGTCGGCGACGCGGCGCATGCTGACGGCTTCGGGGCCTTCGGCTTCTAGGATAGCGAGGGCGGCCTGGGAGATGCGGTCGGCGGTGGAGGATTCGGCCATTGCTATACAGTGTATAGCACAGAAATATACGGTGTATAGTTTTGATTTTTGAAATGATACTGCACATGAAAGCTGTGATATTCGGCGCGACGGGGATGGTAGGGCAGGGCGTTTTGCGGGAGTGTCTGCTCGATCCGGAGGTTGAGCGGGTGCTGTCGGTCGTGAGGAGCGCGACCGGGCAGCAACACGAGAAGCTGCGCGAGCTGGTTCATGGTGACTTTCTGGATTTTTCCGGGATTGAAGCGGAGTTGGCGGGTTACGATGCGTGCTTCTTCTGCCTGGGGGTGTCGGCGGCGGGGATGTCGGAGGATGAGTACGAGCGCGTGACTTACGGATTCACGATGGCAGCGGCGCAGGCTTTGGTTAAGGTCAGTCCGGGGATGACGTTTGAATATATTTCGGGCGCGGGGACGGATAGCAAGGAGAACGGGCGCTCCCAATGGGCGCGAGTTAAGGGCAGGACAGAAAATGCGCTGCTTGCGCTGCCGTTCAAGTCGGCGTACATGTTTCGGCCGGGGTTTATCCAGCCGCGGCATGGGATCAAGTCGAAGACGAAATCCTATCGGGTCTTCTACATTGTGCTGGGACCGTTTCTGCCGGCGCTCAAGGCAATCTTTCCTCGTTCCGTGACGACGACCGAGCAGATGGGGCGCGCGATGATCGCGGTGGCGAAGCATGGGTATCCGAAGAAGGTGCTCGAGATGCGGGATATTATCGGCATTGTTTCGAACTGAGAGAACGGGGGAAGACTGCATGTGTTTTTCTGCGGTAGCGAATTTTACAGGCAGTGGAGTGCTGGGCACGATCGGGGTCGTGACCCTGACGAGGGTGAAACACAGGCGCGAACTGCTCTTTGCATCGCTCCCTACGCTCTTTGCTGTTCACCAGTTCACCGAAGGATTCGTCTGGCTGGGGCTGGATGGAGTTTTATCACCCGCGGTTACGAATGCCATGGCAGCGGCCTTCATGTTGTACGCGCAAGGACTGCTTCCGTTTTTGCTGCCGCTCAGCGTGGTACTTTTCGAGCCTGATGCCAGAAGCCGGAGGCGCATGCTGCCGTTCCTTGCACTTGGATGCCTGACGGCTCTCTATATACTCTGGGCGCTGATCGCCTATCCAACGCAGACTTTCATCAGGAACAACAGCATCGTGTACATCAATCCCGCCACTAACAACACCGTCGTTGCGGTTCTGTATGTCATCGCGACGTGCGGTTCACTCCTGTTCTCAAAGGTCAAGGACATGGTGATCTTCGGTCTGGCGAACGTGGCGATTTTGCTGATCGTGATGGCGGTGAAGAGATACGCATTCACTTCACTGTGGTGCGCCTACGCAGCGGCCGCGAGCGTGATCATCCTCGTGTACTTCTGGAAGAGTCATGGAGAAAGACCGTTCCGGTACGTTGAGGCGATGTAGTCCCCACTGTCAGTCCCCAGTGTCCCGAGCCAAGTCGTTGGCGGCTTCTTCGGCGAGGTATTCCCGCAGGTCAGGTCGTTCGGCGATGAGTTCGCGGAAGTGTGCGGGCCAGTATTCGCTGCTGTGCCGCTGCATCTGCTTAGTGGGTTTACCGGCCGGCCAACCCAGATTGTTTCAGGAGGAACCGAATCTCCCCTGGTACAATTTGACGGGTCAGTGAAGGTCGCCGCTCTCTGAATTCATGATGTCCGACACCCAAGACCGAACTGTCTCTCAAGCGACTAACCAGTGGCTACTGTTCAGAATACTGACCGGGGTTAATCACGAGATTATTGAAGTAAAAGAGTCAAGTCAAAATGGAAATGACGCGCCGACAATTCGCCCTGTCTGTTGCAGCTGCCGCCAGCCTGCATTCCTCCTTGTTCGATGGCCAGCATTCTCCAATAGGTGTTCCACGCGGAGTCATTCCCGGCCGAGTTACCTGGGCGCACGATCCTGCGGCTGTGACCCGGGATGGGACGGGGTCCTGGTGGACAGACGCCAACAACAATCAGGCTGTGATAGACCGCATGGTCTCGGCCTCCATCCGCGGCCTTACCAATCAAAAAAGCGATGCCCAGGCGTGGAGTGCCATCTTCAAATATTTCAATCGCACTCATGGGCGCGGCAGCGCCGGATACAAGACCGGCGAGAAGATCGCAATCAAGGCGAACCTGAACAATACAACGGATCATGGCACGATCGACCGCCTGAACTCGTCCCCCCATCTGATCCTATCGCTCGTCCGGCAGTTGACGGGGCCGGGGAAAGTTCCGCAATCGTCGATCACTGTTTTCGATTCCAGCAGGTGGATCCCGGGCAATCTCTACGACAAGATTCACGGTGAATTTCCCGGCGTCATGTTTGTGGACCACGTTGGCGGCGACGGGCGCGTGAAGGCTGAATTCAAACCTGACGCGATTCCCTTCTCGGTTACAAGCAACAACGCCAAGGGGCTCGATACCGTGGTGGTAGACGCCACATATCTCATCAATGCAGCGTTACTGAAGGGGCATGTGAGTTCGGGCGTGACGCTTAGTGCAAAGAATTTATTCGGTGCGACAAGCATTTATACCGACTGGCACAAGAACGCGCACGACGGTTTCCGTCACAACAGCGACGATTCGGCAAGTTACTCCGCATTCGTAGATTACCTGGGCCATAAGGATCTTGGGGAGAAAACCATTCTCTTTGTGATCGATGGGCTCTATGGAAGCGACAACGCGGATGGTCCACCACGACTGAAATGGAAGATGGCGCCCTTCAACGATTCCTGGCCGAGCAGTATCTTTATGTCGATGGATCCTGTGGCGATCGATTCGGTCGGCTTCGATTTTCTTACTTCGGAGTGGCCCCATCTCGTGGATATTGCCAATGCCGATAACTACTTGCGCGAAGCCGCTCTGGCCAATGACCCGCCTTCCAAGACGTTCTATGATCCGGAACGGGACGGTACCCGATGCCGCAGCCTTGGCGTACATGAGCATTGGAGCAATAGCTCGGACAAGCAGTACTCGGGAAATCTCGGAAAAGCGAATGGGATCGAACTTTTCAAGGTCAGCTGATCGATGCTGAGCGGAGTTGGAGAATGAGACGAAGAGTCTTTACCTTGTGCTTCATTGCCGCGTCGATGGCGGCAACTGCCTTTTCTCAATCATTTTTGAGTCAGTATAAGGGCTTGCCCTATCAAGACAATCACTTTCAAAGCGGTTCACAGAAAATACCGGGGCAGGTGTTGTGCGCCTATTACGACCTGGGCGGAGAAGGAGTGGCGTATCACGATACCGACCCGCAGAATCATGGCAGCGGAGAGTTGAATCCGGCCGATGGGACCTACCTGAATGAATTTCGTATCCACGAGGGAGTGGATACTTCATATACGAAGTTCGACCGGAAGCCGGATCAGATTGACGACAGCCGCTTCGACAAGATTGTTCCTGCTCGAGACTTGCCCTATGTTGGCTGGACCGAGCCCGGAGAGTGGTTCAATATATCCGTTGACGCGGCGCAGGCGAGCACCTACGTTGCCGATTTTCTTTACACGTCGAATCGCGGCGGAACGATATCAATCGATGTGAATGGTGTGGACAACACAGGACCTCTGCAGATCACGTCCACTAATGACCCTTCAGATCCGCTGGCCTGGCGTCAATGGCACCACTGGAATCTGGCTCCACAACTTTTCAGAGTTCGTCTCAATAAAGGGAGAAATGTTCTCACCGTACACATATTAACGAACGGGAATATGAACCTGGCCTATTTTGATTTCAAGCAGGTTCACGTGTAACCACCATGTCGTGCAGTTGAAGCCATTTGAGCTTTGCGTGTTTGTCCTTGCAGTTCTAGAGAACACCTGGCGCGCCATCGTCGCGAATGCTGGTTGTGGCGGGCCGGGTCAAGTATTTAGCGACAGCGACCTCCAGATTGAAATGCATCGCCTCACGTCCGAGGCTCTTACCCAGCGATGACCGCTGGACCATTGTCAGCACCTGTGGGTTGAGCCCGACCAACCACACCGATACGCCTAGCTCGCGCCGCCTCTTCTCGGCTTCAGTCAACATTTTGAGGGCCGTGTACTCCAGATCGGGCACGCCGCTGAGGTCGAGCACTATAACCTCAGGCTTCGCCTCATCGAGCAATTGCTTCATCTTCTGTCCAATTTGCGCCGCGTTGGCGAAGAAAATCCGGCCTTCCAGACGCAGCAATAACAGCCCGGGAAAGCTTTCGTCGTCAGGATTGTCTTTTGTACGTGGCCGGAATACGTTGGTTCCCGGCTTGCGCCTCAGCTCGTAAACCGGTGGATGGGCTGACTGAGACGCAAGCGCCACCAGCGACACAACGATGGCAACAATGATTCCTTTCAAGGTCCCCAGCAGCACCACCCCGGCAAATGCGGTGAGGGCCCAAATGAACTCCGTCCGGCGCACACTGAGGATGTCGCGGAACTCGACCGGACGGATCAACCCGATCGAGTAGACGATGACAACGGCGGCCAGTGTTGCTTGCGGCATCATGGCGATAAGCGGGGAAAGGAAAAGCATCGTTACGAGGGTGGTGCCGGCTGTCACCAGTTCTGCCAACTGCGTGCGAGCCCCTGCAAGACTGTTGACAGCGGTCTGGGTGGTGCCCCCACCGGCGGGCATGGCTCCGAGGAAAGCGCCTCCCGCATTCGCCAGACCAGTCGCCAACAACTCCCGGTTCGCCTGAGGAGGTGGTTCCTTACTTTTAGCGAAGGCCCGCCCGGCAGCGATGGTCTCAGTAAAGCTCATTAACGCAATCCCCAAAGCTCCTGGCCAGAGCCGAGCGGCGAGAGAGAAGTCCGGTACAGTGATCGGAGGTATTCCACTGGAGACCCGGCCAACCAGCTCCACACCGTGAGCCTGCAAGCCAAGAAGGCGTGCGCCGAAAATTCCCACAGCCACCGCAATCAGGGGAGCAGGTGCTCGCGGTACAAGCCACTCCATTCCCACCAGCAACGCGATCATGAAGATTCCAACGGCTAAGGTCGCTAGAGATGTCTCGGGAATGCCGTGGACGATGGTAAGCAGATTGTGGAGAAAAGTGCTCTTGGGAAAGTGGACTCCGAGGATCTTCGGGACCTGGTCGAACACAATGACCAGTCCGATCCCAGCCTTGAACCCGATCAGCACCGGTTCCGAAATGAAGTTAGCGATGAAGCCCAGTCGCAGCACAGAAGCCACGACCAGCATGGCTCCAACTAACAGGGTTAGCATCGCCGCAGCTTGCTGCAGCGATGCCGGATCGCCACCGGGCGCCACTTCACCAAGCTCAGCCGCGGCCAGAATGGCAAGCGTTGTGGTGGTGCTCACGCTAAGCACAGGAGAGGTCCCTAGCACCGCATAGATCACCATCGGCAGGAAGGCTGTGTAGAGTCCCACTTGTACCGGCAGTCCGGCAATGGTGGCATAGGCCATCGCCTTCGGTATGACGACCGCCGCAGAAGTGAGGCCGGCCAGGAGATCTGGCCGCAACCAGTCCTTCCGGTAGCCGGACAGCCAATTCGGCATCAGCACGAAGCTACCGGGATGACGGTCAGTTGACACGATCCTTCACGATCCAATGTTGAATTGTTGACGATCATGCCCCGCCGGGAATCCTAATCATCTCGCGGAGGAGTTTCTACAGGGGTGTTTGGCGCGGGGTCAAGTTTATCAGGTTAAGGGTATCGTTCGGCCAGAATTCTCGCGCGCTAACCGTTGTGTTTTGTGTTGATTGGAGG
>CAYVSQ010000122.1:0-6562 GCA_964453815.1 uncultured Acidobacteriaceae bacterium
TTGCTGGCGGACAAAGGCATCTGGTGGAGCCTGCAGCCCTTTCTGGATGATGAAGACCAGGCTCCGCTAGTGAACCCGGTATCCCAGAAGAAGGCCCAGGAAGTCTTCGCCGGAACAGACAACGCCTACAAGCTGGCGATCAAGTACAAGGTCAAGACCGCTTTTGGTAGCGACATTCTGTTTGATGCGAGGCTTACCACCCGGCAGGGAGCCATACTTGCCAAGCTGGTCCGCTGGTATACGCCTGCCGAAGTACTCAAGAGGGCCACCGGAGACAATGGCGAACTCATGGCGCTCTCCGGGTTTATCAATCCTTATCCCGGCAAGCTTGGTGTCGTGCAAGAGGGTGCACTCGCAGATCTGCTGCTGGTCGATGGCGATCCTTTGGCAAATATCAAGCTCATAGAAGACCCTGGCAAGAACTTTCTGGTCATCATGAAGGATGGCACGATCTACAAAAATACCCTGCCTAAGTGAGCCTGCTGGCGAGGAGACTTAATGAGAGGCAGTCAGCGTCCGATCGTCGTAGTGGGCAGCATCAATATGGATCTGGTTTCAACTGTGCCCCGTATTCCTAATGCGGGTGAAACAATCTTTGCTCGCGACTTTCAGATGCACCCGGGAGGAAAAGGCGCCAACCAGGCGGTGGGCGTCGCGCGGCTGGACTATCCGGCAGTGATGATCGGCATGGTCGGGCAGGACGCCTTTGGCAAACAGCTACAAGAGCAACTGAAAAAAGAGGGCGTGGACACGACACATGTGGGCGAATGCACGGCCGCAACGGGCAGCGCCAGCATCCTGGTTGATGCAACAGGAGAGAACAGCATAGTAGTGGCGGCGGGTGCAAACCTGCACCTTACCCCCGAGGTACTCCGTGCGAAGGTAGATATCCTCCGCGAAGCGGGCGTAGTGCTGACGCAGCTTGAAATCCCGCTGGAGACGGTGCAATGTCTGGCGGAGATGTGCGCGGAGCTACATTTGCCGTTGATTCTGGATCCTGCGCCGGCCCAGACTCTGCCGGATGGCATGCTGAGGCATGTGACGTGGCTTACTCCGAACGAAACAGAAGCGCAGTTCTATGCCGGCTGGGCGTTACAGAATGAGGAGATGCTGGCGAAACTCTTCCAGGCCGGAGCGCAAGGTGTGATTCTGAAGCGTGGCGCGCTCGGATCTGTGCTCGCGGAGAAAACGCGCCTGCCGCACGTGATCCCCGCTCCAGCGGTAACGGCGGTAGACACCACCGCAGCAGGAGATGCCTTCAATGCAGCGTTTGCCGTGGGACTAATGAGCGGATATGGAGCGATTGAAAGCGCCAGATTTGCGACGGCGGCTGCCGCGATCTCCGTTACGCGTTCCGGCGCACAGCCATCCCTGGCGACCCGGAGCGAGGTTGTGACGGTGCTCGGAGCAGGAATCGCAACTTGAAGATTGCCCTAGAAATTCGTCGTGAGGCGTAAGGAATAGCTACGCCCCGGAGCGATCGCGTTTCCTGAGAAGAGGCCGCCAAAGTCGATGATGTTGAGGCGGTCGGAGAGGTTATCTCCGTCGGCCTGGAGGCGCATGGTTAGCTTGTCGCTCTTGTAGACATCGACACCGGCGCTGACGCTTATGGCGAGGCTCGGATCAACGCGGCCACGGTCGAAATTAATGCGGCTGACCACCTCGAGACCGTACTGCGCGAGGGCATCATCATAATCTCCTTCGAATTCAAAGGGCAGGCCCGAGCCGTACTGGACGCCGCCGGCCATCCAGAAGCGCGGCAAGAAGTGATAGAAGAACCGCGTGCGCAGGGTGTTGCGCTGATCTTGTGAGTTGGGAAAATGTCCGGTAAGCTGGCTCGCTGCATCGCTGGCGTCGTCGCCGAGAAAGAGTCCTCCAGTAACCGGGAACCAGACATTGCCGACCATGTAGGAATAGCTGACATAACCGGAAAGCTTGCCCCAATGGACGAGATCGAGCTTTCCTTCGGCGCCGTAGATTATGGCCTTGTCGAATGCGATCGGATAGCTGACGCCGGTGTTGAGCAGCTGATCATCATCGGCGAACTGACTGACGTCGCGACGGTAGACATTGATGTCAAGACGTAGTTTGTCGGCGAAAGCTTTGGCGAGGCCACCTTCATAGTAGTTTCCGCGCGAAGGCTGCACAGGCAGCTTGAGGAAGTTATCGCTGAGCGCTGTGATCGCATTGGAACTGGAAATGAGGATGTTTTCAAAGGAAGGCGTCTGGAAGATGCGGTCGTAGGATGCGTGCAGCACCATGTTCGCCGAGGGAAAGAAGCGGCCGACGGAGATGCGTGGGCTGAAGGCGTTGTCATTTAGCAGAAGCTGGTAGTGGTCCCAGCGCAGGCCGGCGCTGACCGTCCACTTACCCAGGCGAATGAGATCCTCGACGAAGGCCGATTGCTCCAGATCCGGGCGGCTATCGGTGAACGACCCTGTGGGAGGGGTGTCGTCATCGAACTGCGTGGGGTCTGTGATTTGGTAGTTGAAGTTCTCATGGAGGAAGGTGTTGTCCGACTCGACGCCGGCCTGCCACTCCTGGTTCCCGTGATGAATGGAGACGGTTCCCCTGAAATATCCTTCGCGAAACCAATTGCTCTGGAAAGCAATGATGGGAGTGGACAGGTCGTTCGAGTCAAGATTGTTTGCGTTGTCGCGCACCATCCCCGAAAACTTGCCCACGATGTCGGGGGAGAAAATGTGATCGTAGCTGATGATGCCCATGGTCTCGACGTTGCTGCCGTATTGGCGCTGTCCCGCTTCCTGTTGCACCAGTTCATTGGGGATCTGAAACCGAGAAAGTGCGTGGCGCACGCTCATCCTGAGCCGGTCGTTCTCTGTCAGGTCGCGTTCATAGCGAAGCGAAAAGTCGCCGATGGTGCCGTTGTTGGTGAAGTTTTCCGGGACGACGGGATTGAGGTAGTGGCTGGTCATACCGCCGCTCGCGCTCCCGCCGAGCAGGTTCTTGCCCCATAGCTCCTGTGCCTGGCCATAGCCGCTCGCGGTGCGATAACTGCCTCCGGAAAGGACAAGCTCTCCGTGTAGGCCGGGGTCTGTCTCTTTTTTGGTGTTGATCTCAACGATGCCGCCCATCTTTCGGCCGTACTCGGCGGGAAAGCCGGCGGTATAAATGCTCATCGAATCGACACCGTCGGCTTCGAGCTCGGGGCCGAAGCTGGGGGAGCGATTGTCGGTGAGCGGAATGCCATCGATGACAAATTGCGTCTGGTATTCAGAACCGCGCGGATGCAGGACGGCGTTGCCTTCATAGAGCCATCCGGGCTGGGTGTTCACCAGATCCTGCACCGACCGGCCGGGGAGAGAGCCGACCCGGGTTTCAATCTGCTCAGAGCCGATTTCCATAATCGAGGAAGGACGGTGAGGATCGATCAGGGTGGTGCCAGCGTTCACGTTTACAACCGTCGTGACGGGAGCAACTTCAAGCTTGATGGTGGAGTCGACCGGGATCGCCGATGCTATTTCCACCACCTTATTCACCGGGGCAAAGCCTTTCGCTTCCACTTTCACCAGATAAATGCCATAGGGTAACGGTGTGAGGTCGGCGTAGCCGGAGTCGTCGGTGGTGAACGTGTTGTTGTATTGATTGCCGTCGCTTACAACTTGCGCGGAGGCCTTAAGGCCCGAGCCAGTGGGGCCGGTCACCTTCAGGCGAAGCTCTCCGGTGTTCACCTGACTGAGAGCAGGCAAGGCACATAATAAAAAGAAAACCATGCATCCTTTTAGGGGGAATGGGCGCATGCTTCCATATTCCGTTCTGCGTGATTCTGTTCAGTGTTTTTCGAGGGGACGGTCTAACTCAAAAATGCCTGATTGGTGAAAAAGCCTGAACAAAGAAGCGGCACGCAGAATTTAGTATGTAGACCAGGCCCAGGAGAGCGATGACAGTTCCGAACCAGGACTCGACGATCAGTCTTCCCTTACCCGCGATGGCGAGTGCTACTACTCCGGCTCCCTCCGAAATAGAAAACGAGGTTATTGTCCTCTTCGACCAGCTTCAGGACAGGCTTTTCAGCTATGTGCTCACTTTTGGTTTGACTGTCCACGATGCCGAAGACATCGTCCAGGAGACCTTTCTATCCCTCTTCCGGCATTTGCAGCTTGGCCGTTCGCGAAGAAATCTTCGCAGTTGGATTTTTCGCGTTGGGCATAATCTCGCTTTGAAACGGCGAAGCAAGAACCAGACTGGCATAAGCAGCGTGGCCTACGACAGCATTGCGACTGTGCATTCAGATCCCCGCCCCAGCGTGGAGGAGCAGATTGCCTTCAGTCAGCGGCAGAAGCGTTTGGTCGCTGTTTTGGATGCTCTTCCGGAACAGGATCAACGCTGCCTGTCACTGCGTGCGGAAGGATTGAAGTATCGGGAGATTGCGGAGATCCTCGGCATCTCCCTGGGGGCCGTCTCGATGTCGTTGACGCGATCGCTGGCCCGTTTGACGCGCTCCGAGGGGAGATAAGAGACTATGCGCGATAATAACGTTCATCTATCGGATCAGGAACTCCTTCTGTTTGCCGATGGCGAGCTTTCATTGCGTCGCGCTCACCGCGTGCGTGAACATCTTGCTGCGTGCTGGACCTGCCGGGGACGTTTCAGTGAGCTTGAAGGCGCCATTCTCGATTTCGTTCATATTCATCAGAGCCAGGTCGATGCGCGGACGCCCCCTGCCGCCGGACTTCGCTCCTCGTTCAAAGCTCAGCTGGCTGCAGCCGCTGCGAGCGGGCATAAATCAGGCTTTTGGACGTTTGCTAAGGTGTTTTCGCGGCCAGTTGCTTATGCCTGCATTGCTCTGCTGATCGTGGTGGCTACGGTTTGGGGGATACGTTTCGGCACTCTCCGCTCATCTGGAGGTATTGTCCAGGTCCAGGCTCGTGCTCTTCCCGACAGAGTGCTGACGCCTGGATTTACCCACACCGTCAAGCTGGACGACCTGTGTCGTAGAAGAACTGCCGATGTGCCGCCCGCAGTCGATATTTCCACTGAAGAAACAGTGTTCCGCGAATACGGGCTGCCGGTTTCCACAAGCAAGTCTTATGAGCTCGACTATCTAATCACGCCAGAACTAGGCGGAGCTGACGATGTGCGGAACCTTTGGCCGGAGCCGTATGCATCCACAGTCTGGAACGCCCATGTGAAGGATGAATTAGAGGATCGCCTTCACGAGATGGTCTGTGATCGCAAAATCGATCTTCAAACGGCTCAGAATGACATTGCCACGGACTGGATTGCCGCCTACAAGAGATATTTTCATACCGATAATCCCCTGCCGAATTCAGAACATGTAACCCTCTCTGGTATGGACCGAGACACGCAAATCTATCAGCGCAAAGAAATAGCACTCTTGCCAGGGCGGTTTTCGGTGTGGTTTCTGCCGGCGGCTCTTCGATAACTCTTACTTAGCTGCGCCTGCGATTTGAGTGGTCGACTCTGACGTCCCTGCGAGTGGCATGGTGTGTATTTTCTGATCGGCGGTCAGGATGAGAAGAGTTTTCGCGGCCGGCTGGAAGGCGGTGAAGCGGACGGGCGAGTCGAAGGTGTAGTGGTACCGCTCCTTTGCGGTCGCCGCGTCGTAGACCGTCAATTCGTTCTCGCGGTTGCGGGCGCAGAAGAGGTGCAGATCGGCATTCTGAGCAACGGGTGAACCGAAGACCCTCGCCAATGCGTGTACCGTCGCTGACGCGATAGATAACAGTGTTGTCCTGCTCTCCTCTTATCAAAGCAAAGTCGCCCATGGAGACGCCGCGGCGAGTGTCGGACCCACCCTGGGTCACATCGCGCTTCGGCACTACGTTGATGAAGGTCCTGTCCCGTGTGTTTATCCAGAATCTCAAGAAACAGACCCTTCTTCCTGTCCTTGAGCGCGGCGATCTGGGGAGCGAGCGCCGACAGGCCTTTGATTTCAGTTCGTGCGCACGCGCTGTCGAGATCCCAGGCCAGGATCATGGCGCGATCGTTGTCGGCGGTCCAGCAGGCGGGTGTTTCCTGCGGGTAGGTGCGATTCCAGAGCAGGCATTGTTCAATACTCTTGTTTCTGCTGAGCGGTTTGTATTGAACGATAAGATCATCGTGCTGCCAGGCGTGCTCGGGGACCTTGAAGTCCAGCGCCTGGCCATCGCTGACCTCAGCGGGCTATCCCAGTTGCAGGCAAAAGAATCACGTAGGGAACCTCCGTAGGCGAGAACTGCCCGCGTTCGAAGTCATTGGCGAAAGGGGGCGCGTGATCTCCGACGATTACGAAGATGGTGGGGCGACCCAGTGGCGTTAGGGCCAGATCATGCACGGACTGGCTGACCACTGAGACGAGCTGATACCAAGAGCAGATCCCAGTGTTGCTGCGTGTGATCGGGCTCACATCACAGGAAATGGGCGCTTTGAGGACGGGTGGGTTTGCTATAGGCAGGTGCGAGTTTAGCGTGACCCAGTGCACGAATAGAGGCGCGTTGCCGGGCTGCCGCAACTTTTCGCCGAGCCATGCGGCGACGGCGTCATCGCAGGTTCCCGGGAAGGGTCCCGGGCAGTCGGGCAGGCCGGCAGCGTGTAGACG
>CAYVSQ010000123.1:0-2609 GCA_964453815.1 uncultured Acidobacteriaceae bacterium
TGATCAAGTCTTGAAGCCCCCTCTTTCCCGTCGCAACCGCTCGCTCCTTCTCGCCGAGGCCTTCCAGTTGGAGCACCCACACAATCCGACATCGCGGTCGTCACCACAAGCGGTAAGTCGCGGGATTTACAGCCGTTCCTGCATTCGCTGTCTAATACTGTCTTTCGCAGTGCCTCCGGCGACAGGGCGCGCTACAATTCGGAGGCAGAGTCGGGAGCAGTCTGGAGCACGCGATGGGCGAACAATCCCCAGGCATAGTGCCAACCCTCAGAGCATCCGAAGAACGCCTGGATTCATGGAAGGAAATTGCAACATATCTGAACCGTGACGTAACAACGGTCCAGCGCTGGGAGAAACGGGAGGGGATGCCGGTCCACCGGCACGTCCACGATAAGCGCGGCTCGGTATACGCCCTGACCGAAGAGCTTGACGCGTGGATGCAGAGCCGTCGCTTGCGTGAGGCCGAACCGAAAAATCAGCTGGAAGTTGAAATACCGCCGGTCAACGAGAGCCATTCGGGCTCAACGACAGCACGGAGGATTCGCCTTTGGCTTGCTTTGGCTGCAGCTCTTTGCCTCTGCCTGTCGGCTGGTGCGTGGCTCGCGTTCCGGCATCGCGCGACGGCTACGGTTGAGCCCAGGATTCGGTCGTTAGCCGTACTGCCTCTGCGGAACCTGTCGGGGGATCCGGCGCAGGACTATTTTGCTGACGGCATGACGGAGGAGCTTATCGGTCGCCTGTCGATGATCCGGGGCCTCCGGGTTATCTCCCATACTTCGGTGATGCAATTCAAGGACACCAGGCTCCTGGCCCCGGAGATTGCGAGGAAGCTCGGAGTGGATGCTCTTGTTGAAGGATCTGTGATACGACAAGGTGACCGGATTCGTGTTCACGCGCAATTGATTCGTGCGTCGACCGACGAGCACTTCTGGTCTGAAGAGTATGACCGCGAAATGGGCGATGCCCTCACGCTGGAGAGCGAGGTGGCACAATCCATTGCACAAAGAGTTAAGGTTACGGTCACGGGCGAAGAGCACGCCAGGCTTGTCGCCGCCCGTCCTGTGTCACCCGAAGTTTACGAGAGCTATCTCAAAGGCCTGGTTGCCAAAGGCAACAGCAGATCCGAGGTTGAACAGCGTATCGCCTACTTTGATGAGGCGATCAGGAGAGACCCGACGTTCGCACCGGCTTACGTCGGCCGGGCAGATGCATACTGGAGGCTTTGCACGATGTTTGTTGGCGCTCCCCCGACTGACACGCGTCCAAAGGTGATCAGCGCGGCTCGAAAAGCGCTGGAGTTAGATCCTGAACTCGCCGACGCGCATGTCACGCTGGCAGTCATTTACATGAGACAGTGGAGGTGGGTCGAGGCCGAGGCTGAATACAGGCGGGCCCTCGATTTGAATCCGAACGACGCTGCCGCGCACGACGGATTCTCTGACTGGCTACTATGCCAGGGACGGATAGACGAGGCGCTGGCGTGGGCGCGCCGTGCCCGCGAACTTGATCCTCTCGGAATTTCCGGCGAAAGTATCGGGTGGACTCTGCTCAATGCACATCGCTATGACGAGGCTATACGCGAGTTCCGAAACGCCCTGGCGGTAAGGCCGGACGACGTATTCCCTCTATGGCCTCTTGGCTGGGCGCTCCTGTACAACCATCAAGCCGAAGAGGCGATCCGCGTCTGGGAAAAGGCGGCTGCTGTTTCCGATCGCAGCCCAGCGATCATCGGTACGCTGGTCTGGGCGTATGCCCATGCAGGGCGACGCGCGGATGCGCTTCGGCTCCTTGGAGAATTGAAAGAGCGCGAGCAGACCAGCTACGTCCCTCCTGCCGCCTTTGTGCATGCTTATTTAGGGCTCGGCGACAACGATGAGGCATTTGCGTGGCTTGAGCGGGCCTACCAGGAACAATCCAGTATTCTGATCTACCTTAAGGTATTTCCGCTGTTTGATCCTCTGCGCGGCGACCCCCGCTTTGAGGATTTTGTCCGACGTGTCGGGCTGAACTGACCATTGCGGCTGGTTGCATGTTCGAAGCTACTTTTCTTAATCATTTGATGGTAAATCTCCAAGTCACGCATCGAAGTCGAATAGGTCCTCAAAAATCGGCTAGGCTCGGGTAATTCGGATGTGCCGTATCGCGGAAGGCTGGCGCGTATGGGGACATATCATGCTTTCATCCGAAAAGGTGCGCTACACAATAAGGCGCGCATCCGGTCTTTGGAAGTTTTAGCCGATGAGGTATTTGCTCCCCGGCAATAGCGAAATCAGCTTGACCGCAAGATAGGTGATTACGAAGGTAGTCAACGCGATCGTTGGTATGCGCAACAACGCATTCCCCAGAAGGGGAGCCAGGAGAGAGTGCATCGAGTTGAGTACGATGATATGCGCCAGATACATGCCATAGCTCATGCGCGAAAGATCGTCTATCAGTCGCCATACGAGACTGTTGCGACGAACCGCATAAATATTTCGGAAGAGCAGAAATATACCCGCCGTCATGATCGCAACATTTAGCGTGGTGAAGTTCCATGTCAACTCCAGACTCTTCACTTCGTGTTCGTAACGAAGTCTGTATAGGAATCCGGCAAGGGTAGCGGAGTAACC
>CAYVSQ010000124.1:0-9058 GCA_964453815.1 uncultured Acidobacteriaceae bacterium
TTTGGTTTCGATCTGGATGAGCGGGTTGAAACTGTGCACTGGCTTGACCGGCTCGTTGAGCAGATCCCGTGCGCCCTTATCCTGATAGGCGTCGAAGAAGACGGCGATGGCGGTGTCGATTAGTCCGCGGAAGGAACCAAAAGTGTAGTAGACGCCCGAGGCTTCATATCCGGAATGGACCATGCAGTTGGCGCACTTGGGATTGCCGGATTCCGTCCCGTAGTTCGACCAGTCGGTGGTGTCGATCAGTTCCTGAAAGGTGTCGGTGTAGCCATCCTGCAGGAGATAGCAGGGCTTCTGCCAGCCGAAGACGCTGTAGGCAGGCATACCCCATGGTGTGCAGGTGAACTCGCGCTTGCCCATGAGGAATTCCATGTACATGGGCGAGGCGTTGAACTTCCAGCTCTTCTTGCGGTTGGAGAGGATGGAACGGAAGAGACGACGTGAGCGGGCCCGGCCAAGGAAATGTCTCTGGTCCGGCGCCTTCTCATAGGTGTACCCGGGCGCGACCATCATGCCTTCGACGCCAACTTCCATTAACTCGTCAAAGAAAGCACGGACAGAGTTCGGGTCGGCTCCGTCGAAGAGCGTGGTGTTAGTGGTGACGCGAAAACCGGCGGCGATCGCGGCCTTGATGCCTTCAAGCGCGATGTCGTATCCACCTTCACGGCAGACGGAGAAGTCGTGATGCTCGCGTTGGCCGTCGAGATGGACGGAGAACGACAGATACTTGCTGGGGTGGAAGAGGTGAAGCTTTTCTTTAAGTAGTAACGCGTTCGTACACATGTAGACGTACTTCTTGCGCGCTACTAGGCCTGCGACGATCTTGTCGATCTCGGGATGCAACAGAGGTTCGCCGCCGGGAATAGAAACCATTGGCGTGCCGGATTCTTCGACGGCGCGGAAGCACTCTTCGGCAGTGAGCTCCTGCTTCAGGATGTGAGCCGGATATTGGATTTTGCCGCAGCCAGCGCAGGCCAGGTTACAGCGAAAGAGCGGCTCCAGCATAGTGACCAGGGGGAAGCGCTTGCGCCCTTTCAGCTTTTGGCCGAGAACGTAGGTGGCAACGGTCCACGCCTGTGAAATTGGTACTGCCATCTTCCTCCCTTACGCTGCTTCGCGTTCGATGGCGCGTTTGTAGTTGGTCAACGCCAGCAGTGGAAAATAATCACGATATAGGTGGTAGGCGAGATAAAAGACTCGCGGGAAACCGGTTCCTGTGTAGAGCGCCTGCCGGGTCACGCCCTGCCCGATGCTCTCGTCCCATGATCCGTCTGCCTGCTGATGTTTCAACAGCCATTTGATGCCCTTGGCGACGGAGTCGCTTCGAGTATCTCCGGCTGCAAGCAGGCCGAGAATGGCCCACGCTGTTTGCGAAGGGGTACTGGGGCCGGCGCCGCGGGTGGTGGGGTCGTCGTAGCTGCCGCAGGTTTCACCCCATCCGCCGTCGGCATTTTGCACCATGCGGATCCACTCGGCGGCCTGCTGAATTTGAGGCTCATGATTCCAGACGCCGATGGCTTCAAGGCCGCGCAGAACCAAGAAGGTGCCATAGATGTAATTCACACCCCAGCGGCCGAACCAGCTTCCGTCCGGCTCCTGCTCGTCATAAATGAACCTGATGGCACGTTCGACGCGCTTGTCCTTGCGGCTATAACCGTAGGAGGCAAGCGTTTCAAGAATGCGGCCGGTGATGTCCACGGTCGGCGGATCGAGCATCGCGTTATGGTCGGCAAAGGGGATCTGCTCGAAGATCATCTTTGTATTGTCTTTGTCGAAGCTGGCCCAGCCACCGTTCTTGCACTGCATGGATAAAATCCAGTCGATGGCACGTTGCGATACGTCGTACTGATAGCGTTCGCGAGGGTTATCGACCTTATTCAGGGCAAGCAACACCTGGCCGCTGTCATCCACGTCAGGATAAAACTCGTTATTGAACTCGAAGTACCAGCCGCCTGGCTGTGTTTTGCGATTCTTTACAGCCCAATCGCCCTTATGGCGGACTTCCTTCGACAGCATCCAGTCGGCGGCCTTCAGGAGGCGCGGATCGTTACGCGGCACTCCGGCTTCACCTAGGGCGTAGACGGCCTGCGCTGTGTCCCACACAGGAGACATGCACGGCTGCATGCGGAAGGTAGGTTTCGCGTAATGCTCAGTTCCGTTCGGCTCGTCGATGCCGAGCTTTTCAAACTCATCCATCGCGCGGATGAACTGCGGGTCGTCGAATGAATAGCCTAGACAGCGCAGCGCGATGATGGCATTGAGCATGGCGGGATAGATGGCGCCGAGACCGTCGGACATCTCGAAGCGCTCGAGCATCCACTTCTCAGCCTTCTTGAGCGCCATTTTGCGCAGCGGACGAATATGTATCCGCTCGAACCAATGAACCATGCGATCGCAGAACAGGAAGAAGTTCCGCCAGCTTACAAGTCTTTTTTTGTCCCAACGCAGGTGGAGGTCAGCGTTCTCGCGGCCGCCGACGAAGAGCTCGTCAATGCCCTGCTCGGGCGCGATTTTCTTGTAGGGCTTTTTCGCATAGGCGATGGAAAGCGGGACAAGAATGGCACGCGACCAGGAGGAAATCTCGTAGATGTTGAAGTAAAACCAGTTGGGAAAGAGCACGATTTCGGGCGGAATCGCAGGAACGGCATCGTATTCGTACTGACCCAGGAAGCAGAGATAAATCTTTGTAAATGTGTTGCACTCGACCACGCCGCCATTGGCCAGAATCCACACGCGCGCCTTGGCGAGCAGGGGATGATCAGGCTTCATGCCCATGAGCTTGCCGGCGAAGTAGCACTTGACCGAAAGGCTGATGTTCGAGGGGCCGCCGGGATAAATGGACCAGCCGCCATCGTTGTTCTGATAGCGAAGAATCTCGGTCAGAGCGCGCTCGAGCCTAGGCTGGTCGCCGGTCCCGAGGAGGATGTGGGCGAAGATGTAATCCGCCTCGAGCATCGGATCAGCTTCGAGTTCACCGCACCAGAAGCCCCCTGGGTCCTGCTGAGAAAAGATGAAATCGCGCGAGCGTGCAGCAGCGACTTCCACTTCTCCGAGTTCGGCATCAATTCTGCCGAACTTTACTCGCCCAGGGACCGATCCTTGCTGAAGACTGGTTTTTCGGCTCTGATGTGACGAGCCGGATGGTCCATCGGTGGCTCCGGATTGGGGTGTTCCAATTTTTGTACTCATGCTGTTGAATCCGCGGCTGCGAACAGCGGCGGCCTATCTAACTTAATTAGACCGATGCCGCGCTGGTTGCGGGAGCGGACTGGATCGCCTGAACAATCTCAGGAGGCAGACCGAAGCGGACATTTTCGGGCATGACTTCCACTTCTTCGACGGAACCAAAACCGCGGTCCCTGAGATACGCAACTACGTCTTCGACCAGCACTTCCGGCGCAGAGGCTCCGGCAGTAACGGCTACGGTTGCAACGCCCTCAAGCCACTCGGGATCGATGGCGTTGGAGTTCTCGATGAGATAGCTGCGCGTACTGAGGTTTTGCGAAACTTCAACCAGCCGGTTGGAGTTGGAGCTATTGTTCGAGCCGACGACAAGCACCAAATCAGCGTTATGTGCGACGTTCTTTACTGCAGTCTGACGGTTTTCGGTCGCATAGCAGATATCCTGAGAATGGGGCCCAATGATGTTCGGAAATTTTTCCTTGAGCGCCTGAATGATGTCGCGGGCTTCATCGAGCGATAGCGTAGTCTGCGTGAGGTAAGCGACACGGTTCGGGTCAGGAACTTGAAGTGTCGCGACTTCTGCCGCGCTCGATACCACCGTCGTAACGTCAGGAGCTTCACCCAGCGTGCCTTCGATCTCGTCGTGATCGCGATGGCCAATGAGCACCAGCGAATAACCCTGCTTGGCGAACTTCACAGCCTCGACGTGAACCTTGGTGACCAGCGGACAGGTAGCGTCGATGACTTTAAGCTTGCGCTCCTTTGATCGGTCGCGTACAGCCGGTGAAACGCCATGGGCGCTGTAGATGACGCGCATGCCTGCAGGGACCTGCTCGATGTCGTCGACGAAGATCGCCCCCTTTTCCGCCAATTCATTCACAACGAAGCGATTGTGGACAATCTCCTTGCGAACGTAGATAGGCGCACCAAAGGTCTCAAGGGCAATCTTCACCACATCAATCGCGCGCACGACACCCGCACAAAAGCCACGAGGCTTAAGAAGAAGAACGCGCCTTTCGGTATCCGTTGCGAGCGAGTGCGGGCTGGGGGTGTATGTGTCGACGGTCGTAGGGGTCACCCTGCTAGTATACCGTGCCGGGAAGCGCGGTGAAAGAATTCTAATGGTACGAAAAGAGTGATTCGCCAGATACGCGATGTTTTGCATCCTACAGAGAAAACAAGACTAAGGTGCTACCTGCAAGCTAACCTGAGTGCTGCATCCACAGCGAAACCTACTTCAGTGAATGGCATAGAGTTCGACTGCGGTGTCACGCAACACTTGACGAGCGATTTCGATTGCCCGCTTCCGGCTGATTTCTCCGTCCCGCAGCATGCCAGTAAGGGCGAGGCTCATTGACTGGCGAGCATTGCGGTTGGCAATCCACGTCGCCTCTTCCCACCCCATGGACTCGGAAAACGGATAGCCGTCAGTTCCGAACATTATCTTGTCCGGGTAGGTCTCCAGCCATTCGCGCAGCCAGGTCGCCATGGTTCTGGGTGAAAAAGTGAGAGCCTGTTGCGAGAAGTCGAGGTACACATTGGGTTTCTGCAAAAGGGCCCCGGCTTCGCGGACAAAGGGCCATCCGCCGTGGAGCATCACAAAACGTGTCTTGCGCAATCGGGCATCGTTGAAGATTGGTTCGAGCAGGAGGGGATTGCCCTTCGCGACGTCGAAGTATCCCCCACCGCCCGACATGGTGTGCAGATGCACAGGCATTCCCAACCGTCCGCACTCAGCGGCGATGTAACGGAAGAGGAAGTCCTGGAGGGCCTTATACTCGCCGGGATCGGGGCGTTCACGGCCGATCCATTTTGCATAAATTCGCTCGGCCTCGGAGCGGGGTGTGTCGGCGAAGTCGAAGCCGCGCAAATAGGCGACTTCGAACTTCTCGGCGACCGCGCCCCCGGCCTTGTGCCGCTCCAGCGTAGGGGTGACTACGCGGGTTAGATACTCGCCGAGCGTCGGCGGGACGGTCCCGAATCCAGCGGCCTTAAGGTATTGTGCCCGCAAGCGCTCCTCCAGTGGAAAGAACTGCTTGCGATCAGGATTCGCCTCTCCCAACACCGTGTTGTCGAACGGAAAGAGTAACGCATCGATATACGGCACCCACAGGAAGCGCGGCGCAGAGAGCCCGGCACCCATCGCAACCCGATTGCTCAGCATGGTGCCGATGCCGGCCTGATCGAGCACCCATTCCGCATAATGCTGGCCCTCCCGGGCCTTTACCTTCGCCCGCGCTTCGTTCAGCCGTTTCATACCCTCGGCATCGAGTGGTGCTACGCCGTCGAAATTCCACAGCGCCTTCCACGCCTGAACCAGCTGCGGATTATCAGGCCTCCAGGCAACGGGGTCTGTCTCCGCCTCCATATTGTCGACGGGAAGGGCATCAAAGTTGCGGTCAGTGCGGCCGTTTGGAGGTGGCAAAACCGGATGTGCGTGGTTATCGATCGCCTTGATGGCCGAAATTGTGGCGATCTCGGGATCGATGTCGCGGTCAATTGCTGGCGCAGAACTATTGGTTGTCGCCCTTTGCCATGGGGGATGCGCTGTTTTCGATGGCGGATGCGTCGTTTGCCCTTGACACACAGAGAAAGACAGAGCAAGCAGAATGGCGACTATCGCCGGCCGCTTGGAGCCGGAACACGAGAGGGGCATCCGATCGCTCACAGAGGCTAAGTTAGCATGCTGCTCGTATTCCCTTAGTTATGCGGAGGTCGTTGGTTCCATTGCAGACCTGGACGCGCGACGGCATACATCTGGGCTGCAATCTTGTCGAAGAGTGCCAACCGATCATCGCCCTCCTTGTATAGGTCGAAATGCGTGCGGTCCGGGATGTAGACAAAGTGCGGATCGGCATTCAGATTTTTAAGGACAGCTTCAAACTTGTGGGCAGCGCCATCAAGGTAGAAGGTGTCCGCGGTGCCGACGAAAACGTGAATCTTGCCCTTGAGATTGGGGCCGCGATGGGCCCAGTCCGCGGCGACGATATGCGCAAGATCATAGTGATCGCGCCAATAGGCAACCACTGCAGGATCGACGTCTCCAGTATCGCGGTTGAACATTTGCAAAGGTTGCCCATCGGCGCCGCGAGGCGAGAAGACCCACTCGAAGGAAGCAAGCTGGCCGCCATAGTCGCCAAGGACGCGCTCCTGGAGGGCGAGCTGCTCGAAAGTAGCCATCACCTTTTCATGCTCGCGGACGATAGGCCAAGGGGTGCCATCGGGACGGTGGTAGACATTCGCGTGTGGCGCGTAAAGATCAATTTCGGAAAAGACATGGAAGTCGCTGGGATCAGGTGAAGTAGACCAGGTTCCGCCAAAAACTTTGGGGTAGCTGACCTGCAACTGGAGCGTGGCCCATCCTCCGGAGGAATGCCCTTCCAGGAAACGCCCGTTGGACTTCGCGTCCATGCGGTACTTTGACTCAATGCGCGGGATGAACTCGGTGGTCAGGGCCGCGCCCCAAGGGCCATTGTTCACCGAATCTGCAAATTCATGCGTGCCGGTAGCCAGCGATTCATCGAGCATGACCCAAATCATGGGTGGCATCTTGCCCTGAGCCATGCGCGTATAGAGTGCCTCACCCTGGAGTTTTGCATACATCAGCATCCCGCCGAAGCCGTGTGTCCAATAGACGGTCGGATAATGCTGGCCCGCGTGTTCAGCGTAGCCGGGGGGCAAAATGACCCAGGCGCGGATGTGTGTAGGGCGACCAGAAAAGCGGGTGAGCAAGGGACTGGTGAAGTCTTCGAGGTGTGCGGCAGCATCCGCTTTCTTTTGCTGCTCAGCAGAAAGCGGCGACTTCGGAGTCCGTTCGGGAACGACGCTGTTCAGCGTCAATGCGGGCGCGCGGCCCTCTCCAGGTGTCCACGACTTGAGCGGAACAACGTCGCTGAGCAGGTCGCCGGGCGCGCGGCCTCCGTAATTATAGGAGTGGTCGGTATCGAGGACCGCCTGTACCTGGTAATCGCCGGGTTTCAGGTTCGAAAAGCCTTTCGGGAAGGCGATGCTGTCCGTGTCAATGTCCACGGGCACTCCGGGTTTCCAGGAGTAGACCTCTTTCGCCGCGATGGAGACGCTGCTAGGCAAAAACGGATTTACGTCGATTTCCTTGTCTCCAGTTCCCTCTTTGAGAAAGATAAGAAGTCGCCCTGAGACCGGCGCGGTGAACTGCGGACCGAGCGTTACGCGGAAGAAAAGATGCTGGGGTTGCTGGGCGAGGGCAGTGACGGCAAAGAGAAAAGCAGCAAGAAGCGGCAGATAAAATTTACGGTCGGGCATCGTGCGGCAGTGTAACAGGCAGGTTTGCAGCATGTCGTCGATCTTTCGGTGGAGGACGCCTGCGTACGAGGCTTTCGCGGAGCGCCGATGCGATCTCCGCCTAGCACCGGCTGGTTTTGAGCAGTTGCTCTGCGTGTCGGATAGAGGTTTCGGTGAGTTGGGCGCCGCTGAGCATGCGGGCGATCTCTTCGGTGCGCTCGTCATCGTTCAGGAGACGAACGGAGGTTTTGGTGCGGCCCTGCTTTTCCTGTTTTTCGATGAGGAAATGCTGATTGGCGAAGGCGGCTATCTGCGGCAGGTGTGTGACGCAGAGGACCTGTTGGGCCTTAGAGAGCGCTTTTAGCTTCTGGCCAACGGCTTCGGCGGCGCGGCCTCCGATGCCGATATCGATCTCGTCGAAGACGAGGGTGCGCGGAACCTGCGTCCTCTTTTGGCCCCGGGCTGCTCCTTCTTCAACGCTGACTTTCAGCGCGAGCATCACGCGCGACATCTCACCGCCAGAGGCGATTTCGTCGATCGGCTTCAGGGGCTCTCCGACGTTAGTTGCGATACGGTACTCGACGGTGTCCCATCCATGTGAGGCCCAACCCGAGGAATCTTCATTCGCGGTCACTGCAATAGCGAATCGCGCCTTCATGGCCAAGTCGTTGATCTGTGCTTCGGCGGATTTTTCGAGCTTCTTCGCGGCTATGGAACGGTCGGCGTGGAGCGATTGTGCCGCCTCGCGATATGACTGGGCGGCTAGCCCCAGCTCGGCACGAAGATGCTTCACAATTTCGTCGCGATTCTCGACCTCGGCCAGCTTGCGTGCAACTTCTTCGCCAAAGGAGATGACTTCCGAAAGGGTTGCGCCGTACTTTCGCTTCAGCCGGTCGAGCGTGGCCAGGCGGTCTTCGATTTCAGCGAGCCGCTCGGGTGAGGCCTGGATTCCTTCGGCGTAGTCTCGTACGGTTGCCCCCACGTCCTCAACGACGGCGAGGGTGGAGGTGAGTTGCTGAGCGGCCTCCTGAAACTTCGCGTCGTAGCGAGCCAATTCTTCTACCTGCTTCAGAGCGCCGCGCAAGCTGGACTGGGCGGAGCTGCTGCCGTCGTAAAGCAGGTCATAAGCGCTCATCGAGGCGGCGTATAGTCTTTCGGCGTTCATAAGTATGCGGCGTTCAGTTTCGAGGGCGGTATCTTCTTCAGCTTTGGGCTGGGCTGCTTCAATTTCGCGGCTCTGGAAAAGCCAGAGGTCCACCATACGCAACTTGTCCTGCTCGTCGCTTTCGAGGTCTTCGAGTTTCGCTTGAATTTCGCGCCAGCGGGCAAAGGCTGCCGCTACGGTGTCGGTAGAGAGACCTGCGAAGCGATCAAGGAGGCTGCGTTGCTGGGTCTGATCGAAGGATCCCAACGTTTCACTTTGCGCGTGCACCAGGGCAAGTTCGGGAGCGAGTTGGCGGAGCACGGCCACCGTTGCCGGCTGGTTGTTCACGTAGACGCGCCCCTTGCCATTCTCTAGAATTTCTCGGCGGAGGATGATCTCAGTGCCATCGGCGTCGATGCCATTGGCTTCGAGCGTTGTTTCTGCCCCAGGCGTGCTCTCAAAGACGCA
>CAYVSQ010000125.1:0-7360 GCA_964453815.1 uncultured Acidobacteriaceae bacterium
AGATCAGCATCGAGCCAGTGGGATCGAGCTTGCTGACAAAGACATTGTCGGTGTAAGCACCGTTAGCGTTGGGCGCATGGTTGACCTTGCGGAAGGCGTCGGGGGTCACCGGGAAGTTTAGGGAAGTCGCATCGCCCGTGACGTAGGCACTGCCAAAGGCGTCGAGGGCGATACCGTTCGCGGAGTCGAACCGACTACCGCCCAGAAAAGTGGAGTAGATAAGTGCGGAACCGCTGGGATTGAACTTGGCTACAAAGGCATTTGCGCCACTCCCACCACCAGATCCAATCATCTTCTGGAACACACCCGGGGTTGTGGGAAAATCCGGCGATTGGGTGAACCCGGTAACGTAAGCATTGCCGGGCGCGTCAAGCGCGATGGAACGCCCTCCATCCCAGTAACTGCCACCGAGGTAAGTGGAGTAGACGAGAGCGGAACCCGTCGGATTGAGCTCGGTGATGACTCCATTGGTGCCGGCAGCACCGTACTTAGGAGTATAAAAAGAGCGATTGACCTTCTGATACGCATTCGCGGTCACCGGAAAGTCTCTTGAATAGGCTGTTCCGGTCACATAAGCATCTCCCGCCGGGTCGATGGTTATTCCGCCTGCAGTGTCCGCGTTTATCTCGCGGCCGTCGTCGACTCCGCTCCCTCCGAGGTACGTGGAGTAAATCAGCCCGGAGCCGGTTGAGTTGAACTTCGTGATGAAAAAATTGAACGCTCCACTTCCGGCATTATTGACCTTCTGAAAGGCATTGCTCGTAATGGGAAGATCAGGGGACCCGGTACTTCCAGCGACATAAGCGTTCCCGGCGGCATCAATGGCAATGCCTACCGGAGTTTCTCCGTAGAATTCGTTGCCATTCTCCGAAAAGCCCCCGCTGCCACCGAAGTAAGTGGAATAGATAAGCGCCGAGCCTGTCGGGTTCAATTTGCTCGCGAATGCATTGTTTCCGACTTCACCAGGACCACCGGGCATACTAGCCTTGTTTACCTTTTGATAGGCGTTGCTGGTAACAGGGAAGTTATACGCGGAGGTGTACCCCGTAACATAGGCATCTCCAGCGGCGTCGATAGCAATGCCTGTAGCAACATCGCCGGCATAAGTGCCAGGGGCCTCGTCTTGGGTCGTGCCACCAAGATATGTTGAATACACAAGCGCAGAGCCCTTCGAATTGAACTTCGTGACGAAGACATTATTCAGGTAGAATCCGTTATTAAAATGCTTGCCATTATTCACCTTCTGGAGAGCGCCGGACGTGACCGGGAAATCGGCCGATTGGGTGCCCCCGACGACGTAGGCATCTCCAGCGGAATCGACGGCGATGGCGTTGCCGGTGTCTCCACCAGTTCCGCCGAGATAGGTCGAGTAGGCGAGAGCCGGATCGATCACCAGTGTGCGGGCGTGATCGTAACTTCCCAGCCTAAAGCCGATGTTATTCCGCGCCAGAATCTGGAAGCGGCCCTCCACCGGCTCGCGAAGCCCGTTCCTCAGCTGGTAGACCGCCGGTTTGTGGAAGGCGATCTCCCCATTCTTTGCGACGATGGCCAGATCGCCACCGGGAGTCAGGCGGAGTCTGTGTGCCCCAGCGAAGTGGAGGCGCAGCGGTTTGGGATCGGCATGGGGGGCGAGGATAAAGTCGTACTCCAACTGGCGCTGGTTGCCGTAGTAGACCAGATCGATGCCGGGATAGACATCCTCGTACCTGACCTTGGCGAAGGTCGGCACACTCGCGTGCCACTTAGCCGGGTTCTGGCCAATGAAGTAATTCGCGGTGCCCTGTAGTTGTTCCGCACCGGTGACGCGAAGATTGGGCCTGGCTCCAGCTAACTCCATTCGAATTACATCTGTCTTAAAGGACTTAGCCCCGGACAGCGGCGTCTTCTGACTGAGCCCGGATGGGTTGAGTCTGTTGCTGGAAGAGGGCTCATCCATCGAAAGCGCCAGCACTGCAGAGGAATCGGTGAGGAAAAGAGAGTAGCGGTTGCCGCGGGAGAGGAACTTAACCCGCGAATCCGTCTGTCCCCGGTTTGGCTCGAAGCTGAGCGGGAGTCTGCCATAGGCCGCTGCAAGGGACGGCTGGGAGGCCGGCCCGTAAGAGACAGGAGCAGGGTTTGAGGTCTGGGCCGTTGCTGTGGTCATAATGGCAAAGGGAAGCAGACAGACCGTGAGAAACTGGGTGAGAAAGAATCGACTCTTCATAAACGCTCCGAATGGGCGCAGATGACAGGGGGAAAGTATCCCACGGCTGAAGAGGATTGCAAAAACCCGGCTGCGTGAGGTCAGCAGACTGTACAGAAGTGTCCCACCGGCGTCGGAGCTAGTCAACCACCAGCGCATTAAAATGATGGGCGCATTGGATTCCATCCGGCCAAGATCCGGCTGGAAACAGGGTCACCTTGCATTGGGAAGCAGTCCCTGTTCGACAAGCACTGGTGGCCTGCGGTGATGGGTGATCTGCTCATAGGCATATGCCCAACCCAACAGGTCGCCGTCTCTCCACGGCCGAGCTGACAGTTCCAAGCCGAATGGGAGACCGTCGGCGTAGAATCCGCCCGGAACGACCACGGCCGGAACTCCGATCATGTTGACCCAACTGGTATCACTGTGGGGGCCATCACTGATGTGTCCGTTCTGCGGCATGGTTTCATCGGGCGGGGGCATCTGGGCCGCAGGGTAGACAAGCCCATCGAGATGCAGCCGTTCGAGTGCTTCGTTGTATGCGTCGAGCGCCTTCCGTCGGGGAATGAGGACGTTAGCTTCCGCCTGAGGATCGTTCTCAAACCCTGTCTGGACCACGTAATGCCGATCGTTTCCCGCTGCACCTTCCACGCCGCCGATAATCGTGTGCGGCAAGAGCGATCCGACGGCCTTCTCGTACTCCTCGACCGAGTGGTATTGAGCCGGGCCATACTCTGCGAGGAACTTTTCTGTTCCTGCACGGACATAAGACATTGTGCTGACGTGAGCCACAGTCTCTGCAAAGCTGATGGGGAGGATCGAATCGTCGAAGATGACGGTTGCACCCGCGGCGCGCAGCCCTTCTATCGCCTTCAGGAATGCGTCGCTCGTTTCCGGCCGCAGCGGGACACGAGCGGCGGCAATATCTGCTGAAGCCTGGCTCGCCGACTCTGTCGGGGGGACGCCCTGGAACGGTACTCCTGCTCCCTGGAGGATGAATGCGGGTACGCCGAAGCGTTTGCCCTTGAGCGCGTCGGCTCTGAGGTATTTCGTATATGGGCCCGGCTGAGCCTTGGCGGCAGACCCTTGCGTGCGGGGATCCATGGGGTCTTCCCCGGCCATAACGTCAAGAGCTATGACGGCGTCGGTCACAGTACGGGTTATCGGTCCGGTGTTGTCGAGCAGCCAGTCGAGCGGCGCGATGCCACCGGTACTCACCAGGCCGCGCGTCGGGAAGACTCCCACCACAGAGCTGGTGGCAGCCGGCATCCGGATCGAGTTGCCCGTGTCGGTTCCGTTGCCGAGCACAGCGAAATTTGAAGTAATTGCGGTGACAGTTCCTCCGGAAGAGCCTCCAGGGCTAAAGCGTACGTCGTAAGCATTTCCAGTGCGCCCATAGGCAGTACTGCGATTGGTATCGCTCGCCGCAAAGTCCGGCATGTTCGTTTGCCCGAGGATGACAGCTCCGGCTGCACGCAGCTTTGCGACGATGGTCGCATCCTTGGGCGCGACGAGCTCGTGTCCTGGAATCAGGTAGCCCTGCCATCCATCCGTAGTGACCAGCCCCTTGACCGAGGTGTTCGCCTTCAGAACGATCGGAACGCCCCACATAGGGCCGCGGCTGAAACTGCTGCCACCCTCCGCTGCTTCCCTGTCCTCGCGCGCAGCCGTTGCCAACGCACCATAAACATCAAGGTTCTGCACCGCGCGATAGATCCCGTTGTATTTCGCAATCCGCGTTATGTACCAGCGCACGACGTCGGTAACGGTGTACTTATGGCTGCGGTATAGCTCTTCCAGCTGAGGGATGGTGACCTCCATCAGGTCGCGATTCATGGCTTCCTGTGAAGCGCCATTTATTGCTGATGGAGGGGCGGTCTGCGCTTCAGACGAGCCAGATCCCAAGACGGTAAGTACAACAAGTAAGAAACTGGCCCGCATCTTCATGAAGTCCCCTGAATGAATGAATAAATTGTGATTTCTATAGGAACACACGGCCAGCGCGCAGGCTATGACTGAACAGAACGCATCTGAAACACGCAGAGCTTTGATATCTATTTAGATAATAATAAATTTGTTAACTTTGACTTCTTTCACTTTCGACCTACAATGATCCCGGTTCGGCTTGAGGCAAAGTCGATCATCCGTCACCTGGATTGGATTGATATACCTTCACCAAGAAACTGCGACCACGATTCGATTGAGATACTGACCCTCTTTGGAATGTGCGCATCGGGGCGTTTTAAATTCTCTTCGCCGAGCGAATCGCACAAACCCTGCAGCCCTGGCTTAGTCGTTAGCTAACACATATATAAGTGTTGACTGATGGCATTTCCGGTGGTATTGGTTTAGTCCCCCAGAATTCTCGATCAGCCGTCGAATGTATCAACGTTCGCTTGTCGGTTCCTTAACTTTAAGTATTTCCGGAGATCAGAAATGGCGCGCCGAGATTATGTTCCTTCACGCAGTCGTATGCTGTGGACTGTTTTCTGCCTCATGCTATGCAGTCTCGGTTTTTTGGGCAACGCCTGGGGGGCGACGATCCCTGTTACGACCACGGCGGACAGTGGAACCGGCTCACTGCGCGACGCAATTACAACGGCCAACGCCAATGCCGGCGACATTATTAACATTACGGCGACCGGGACCATCACCCTGCTCAGCCCTCTTCCAGCGATCACCGCCGACATGACCATAACCGGGCCGGGCGCAGCCAGCCTGACGGTTTCCGGGAACAACTCTGCTACGGTCGGCACGATCTTCACGATCGAGACCGGAGTAACGGCCTCGATATCAGGGCTGACGATCGCGAATGGCAAATCCACCGACGGCGCGGGCATTGCGAATGCAGGCACGCTTAGCGTGAGCGATTGCGTCATTTCGGACAACCAGGCCAGCGCTGGTGGCACCATCTCTAGCAGCGGTTCGTTGACCGTGGTTGGCAGTACCGTTTCCGGCAATTCCGGCGGCCAAGGTGGCGGTATCAGAATTTCCGGAGGCACTGCGACGATAACTAACAATACCTTCTCCGGTAACTCCGCCAGTGGCGAAGGCGGCGGCATCTACGTTGGATCCGGCACGGTGACGGTGACAAACAGCACCCTCTCCGGTAATTCCGCAGTGGGCGGGGGAGGCGGTATCGACGTTGCTGGTGGCACATTGACGGTCACCAACACCATCGTGGCTGGCAATAACGGCAACGGAGCAGGCGACGACATTTTGGGCACCTTTACCGACGGCGGCGGTAACGTCGTCAGCCCCTCCACCCCCATTAATCTTGCTCCGTTGGCCAACTATGGCGGACCAACCCAGACCATGCTGCCAGCGCCCAACAGCCCGGCTATCTGCGCGGGAACAGCCAACAGTTTGACCACTGACCAGCGCGGTTTCACGATAGGTTCCGGCTATTGCACCTCCGGCAAGATTGACTCGGGCGCGGTGCAGACCAAATACACGGCGATCCAGTTTACCAATCCCAACACAGGCATCGGTGGCTACGCCGCTGCCGTGAGCAGCGCTGTCGCCTTCCCGGCAGCCCCAATCGTTTCTGTAACGGAGAATGGCCTGAATCAAGGCGGCATGCCGGTGACACTGACTTCCGATGCGACGGGCGCGACCGGACTGGGACCGGTGACGACCGTAGCCGGAACCGGCGCGACCTTCGACAACATCAAGGTACCCGAAGCGGGCAGCTTCACGCTCAGCGCGACCCTGACCCCGGGCACCGCAACTCTCAATACCTCCGCAAATCTCAAGATTGTTTCGATCACGTTGTCTCCATCCACCCTTGCGGGTGCGACCGTGAACCGGCCATACACCGTGACGTTTTCTGCTTCCGGGGGCTCAACATCGACCTTCACATTCACCCTTACGGGCACTCCCCCACCGGGAATCACCTTCAATGCGGGGACGGCAACGTTGGCTGGCACGCCGACGGTGACGGGAAGCGCCAGCCTCACGGTTACGGCGACTGACAGCAATGGATTTACCGGTACCCAGAGCTACACACTGACAGTGAACCCTGCGGTGACCGCGACGCAGGCCGTAGCTACCAAGATACTGACGGCAAACCACGCGACAACGTCGTTCACACCGGTGACGAGCTCCGGCGGCACGACACCACTGACCTACAGTATCTCTCCGGCTCTTCCTGCGGGCCTGAGCATAAGCTCTGCCACAGGCGCGATTACCGGGACACCGACGGCGGTCAGCGCGCCGATAAGTTATGCGGTGACGGTCACGGACGTCAACGGTTCGACGGCGACGGCGAATTTCGCTCTGACAGTGAACAGCGCGGTAACGGCGACGCTGGCCGTACCTACCAAGATGCTCACGGCAAACCAATTGGCGTCATTCACGCCGGTTACGGGGTCCGGCGGCACGACACCGCTGACCTACGGCATCTCTCCGACTCTGCCTGCGGGCCTGGCCCTGAATTCATCCACAGGAGCGATTACCGGCACGCCCACGGCAACCAGCCCACAGACGACCTACACGGTGACGGTTACTGACAACAATCAGGCGACGGCGACAGCGAACTTCTCGCTCACAGTAAATGCTGCTGTGATCGCGACGCTGGTGATACCTACCAAGACATTGACGGCAAACCAGTCGGTGTCATTCACACCGGTGACGGGGTCCGGCGGCACGACACCGCTGATCTACACCATCGCTCCGTCTCTGCCTGCGGGCCTGAACATAAGTTCTTCCACAGGCGCGATTACCGGCGCCCCTACGGCAACCAGCGCGACGACGACCTACACTGTGACGGTCACCGACAGCAATAACGCGACGGCGACAGCGAGCTTCTCGGTGTCGGTGAACGCCGCGGTGACGGCGACGCAGACCGTACCCACCAAGGTACTGACGGCGAACCACGCGACAACGTCATTTATACCGGTAACAGGCGCAGGCGGCACAACGCCCATAAGCTTCAGCATCTCTCCGGTTTTGCCTGCGGGCCTGACCCTGAATACATCCACAGGCGCGATTACCGGTACACCCACGGTGGCAAGCGCGGCGATAAGCTACGCGGTCACGGTTACAGACAGTAACCACGCAACGGCAACCGCGAGCTTCTCGCTGACGGTGAACAGCGCGGTGACGGCAACGCAGTCCGTACCCACCACGATGCTGACGGTAAGCCAGTCATCGGCGTCATTCACACCGGTGGCGGGT
>CAYVSQ010000126.1:0-3186 GCA_964453815.1 uncultured Acidobacteriaceae bacterium
TATCCCACCGTCCGCTACGCCGGCCAACCGATCGCGGGTGTTGCCGCCACCTCGCAGCACATCGCGGATGACGCGTCAAAGCTGGTCAAGGTGCGTTACGACGCTAAACCGTTTGTCGTCGATCGCACAGAAGCACGTGCCGACGATGCCCCAGCCGTCTTTCCTGGGCCGGCCGACGAAGCCGGAAGCGCAGGCGGCGGTGGTGGTCCGGCCAATGTTCCGCAGAAGGGGAATGTGCATGGGCCCGAGCAACGTAAAAGAGGCGATACGGACAAGGGCTTTGCCGAGGCGGATGTCATAGTTGAAAGCGAGCACTCTACTCAGGTGCAGACCCACTCTGCCCTCGAGACCCATGGCTTCGTTGTGGACTGGAAGCCGGACGAGGTCACGGTCTACGCCTCCACACAGGGCACCTCGAGCGTGCGAGATGAGTTTGCTGAGGTCTTCAAGTTGCCGAAGAGCAAGGTGCGCGTAATCACGGAATACATGGGCGGTGGCTTTGGCGCAAAGTTCGGGGCAGGAAACGAGGGGGTGGTTGCCGCGAACCTGTCACGCAAAGCGAACGCGCCCGTCAAACTGATGCTCGACCGGCGACAGGAGCACATCGTAAGCAACCGTCCCGACTCGCACCAAAAGCTCAAGATCGGCGCGAAGAGCGATGGTACTCTCACCGCCATCCAACTCACCAGCTACGGCACCGCAGGCGTGGGAACCGGCGCTGGCACCGCGGGCCCCGCAACGAATCTGTACAAGTGCCCGAACGTTTTGACCGAGGAGTACGACGTCTTCATCAACGCGGGTCCGGGCGCGGCCTTCCGTGCCCCCGGACATCCGCAGGGATGCTTCGCGTTCGAGCAGACCATCGATGAGCTTGCCATCAAGTTGAATATGGATCCGCTCGCGCTGCGCGACAAGATTGACGAAAGCCCCGCACGCAGGGTCGAGCGGCAGATTATTCTGGAGCGCACAAACTGGCGCAATCGAAAAGCTCCCGGCTCCGATCCCGGTCCCATCAAGCATGGCATGGGCATCGCGCAATCCGTGTGGTATCGCTTCGTCAACATGAATTCCTCATGCGAGGTTCGGGTCTCGCGCGATGGCTCCGTCGAACTTATGTCGGCCGTGCAGGACCTCGGCACCGGCACCAAGACCATCCTCGCGCAGGTCGTTGGTGAGGAGTTCGGCATGGCGCCCGCGAACGTCGTCATCCGCATTGGCGACACACGCTTTCCAATTGGTCCTGACTCCGGCGGCAGCGTCACAGCTGGCTCTATTACGCCTGCTGTACGCAATGCGGCATACCAGGCCAAGCAGAAGCTCTTTGCTGCTGTTGCTCCGGCTTTGGGCACAACCCCCGACAATCTCGCGATGCAGAATGGTCGCGTAGTCTTCAAAAATGATGCATCGAAGTCATACTCCCTGAAGCAAGTCACGGCGAAACTGCCGACAGACGAAATCTCCGCTCGGGCAACACGCGTTGCCGAATACTCCAAGGACCGTCTCACCTATGGCGGCGTCGATTACGTCGAACTCGCCGTCGACACCGAAACCGGCCGCGTGCACGTCGAAAAGGTCTTCGGCGCACACGATTGCGGCCGACCCATCAATCCCACCGGCGTCATCAGCCAGATCAATGGCGGTATGCTACAAGGCATTTCTTATGCGTTGTTTGAGCAGCGCATCATGGATCGCAACGCCGGCTACATGCTGAATGCGAATCTGGAGAACTACAAAATCCTGGGCGCGCGCGAAGTTCCGGAGATCGAAATTGCGCTGGTCGAGAACTACATCGCGCAGAGTTCTACCGACGCCGCTGGCATCGGCGAGTCGGCCGGCATCATCACGCTGGCCGCGGCCATCGGCAATGCCTTCTACAACGCGACAGGGGTGCGCATGCGTAAGATTCCGATGACCCCGGCAAACGTACTCACCGCGCTCGGTAAAGTGCAGGAGGAGGTGCAGGCATGAACAAATTTGCATTCGTTGATTGCAAAACAGTGGATGAGGCTCTTGGGCAACTTGGCGATGGCGCCACGGTCAAGGCAGGCGGCATCGATCTGCTGGACCTGATGAAAGACGATATCGTCTCTCCAGCTATGCTCGTCAATATTCGTAACATCGACAGCCTGCGCGGCATAACCATCTCCGCCGA
This sequence comes from uncultured Acidobacteriaceae bacterium, assembly GCA_964453815.1. Lineage (GTDB taxonomy): Bacteria > Acidobacteriota > Terriglobia > Terriglobales > Acidobacteriaceae > Silvibacterium. The sequence continues at coordinate 2,153 of CAYVSQ010000126.1, forward strand.
CGGCCTGCATCTCGGTCCGCTCTCGACCCTGAGCGAAATCGCCGATCATCCTGAGATCCAGCGAAGTTACTCCGCCCTGTCCGATGCGGCCGGACACGCAGCCACGCCGCAGGTACGCAATATGGCCACCCTCGGCGGCAACATTATGCAGCGCCCGCGCTGCTGGTATTTCCGCTCCAGCGATTTCGACTGTAAGAAGAAGGGCAACGGGAGTGACGAATGCCACGCGCACGCCGGCGAGAATCAGTACCACGCCATCATGAACAACGGCACCTGCGCGATGGTTCACCCATCGTCGGCCGCGGTGCCGCTCCTTGGGATGGACGCGCAAGTGGAACTCACCTCGAAGCGTGGCAAACGCATGGTCTCGATGAGTGACTTCTACGTACCCCCGGAGAAGAATGTTATCAATGAAACCGTTGTCCAGCCGGGAGAATTGATCACGAGAATCTTCGTTCCAGCGCCCGAGCCCGGCACCCGCTCCGCCTACCAGAAATACGGGGAGAAAGAGAGCTTCGACTGGCCGATCGCCGATGCCGGCGTGGTGCTGGTAATGGATGGAACACGCTGCCGCAAGGCCTCGGTGGTGCTTGGCGTGGCCGCGCCTACGCCGATTCGTTCGAAGGACGCCGAGGTCGCGCTGACCGGCAAGACCATCGATGAAACCACCGCGCGCGCTGCCGGGAGGGCCGCCATGCAGAGCGCCACGCCGCTTTCGCAAAACGGCTACAAAACGCAGCTCTTCCAGACCGCAATCTATCGCACCGTGCTGCTCGCGGCTGGGCAGATGCAACGTGATCCAAGCGCCATTGGCTAAGGAGGACCAACATGTCAACCCCACTCGTTCAGATTAGTTGCCGCTCGCTCCGAAGCAAGTCCTCTTATGGTGCCTTCGGTGAATTCCATGATGAGCTTCTCGATCTCGCTGGAGCCACCGCAACCTATTGGTGTCTCAAGACCATGGGGAAGGCAGGACCGGACGATCACTACGTTCATCGCTCCGTCTGCCAGGAGGGTCGTTCTTGCTGGGAAAG
>CAYVSQ010000127.1:0-5105 GCA_964453815.1 uncultured Acidobacteriaceae bacterium
GGAGGTGTCGCCCCGCCTCGAAGCTCCTGCGCTCGATTCAGGTCCCGGTCAAGTGGGAAGAGAAATGCATATCCGCTCAGCGCTCCCGGAACCACGGTTGCCGTTACCTCGCCCTGCTTTTGAAAGATCACGTTGTACAAAGCGCTACGGTCCACCGCCAAAACAATTGCCTGTCGCAACTGAGGGTTCGCCAACGTTCCTGTATTCGTAATCTGCAGCAACAGCAGATTCACAGGACTTGAAGCTAACACGGTCAAGTGCTGCTGTTGCGCCTGCCGCAGCAACTCTGGCGGAACCTCGACGATATCGGCCCTCCCGATACTCAGGTCCAGCCACTGATCGCGAATGCTCCGCTTTGGCCGCAACTCTACCGTATCCACAAAAGGCCGGCCGCCCCAGTAATCATCGTTCGCAGTAAAGAGCATCACGCCATTGGGAAATCCCGTTATGCGAAACGGCCCTGTTCCCTCTAACGCGCCCTGGGTGTTCTGGTGCGAGATCAGAAACTTCGACTGTGCAAGCTGTGCCGGCAGGTCCGGCTCCGGCAAATCGCTGGTAAACACTACAGACGATCCAACCGCATGAACCTTCGTCCATAGGCATCCGTCGCGGCAGGATTGCGTGAGCGATGCCGCGATTACATCAGCAGTCAATGGCGTACCATCTGGGAACTGCACATTCGGGCGAATCCAGAACTGCCAGCGATGATCCCCATTTTGTGATTCCCAGCGCAATGCCAATGCTGGCCGTACTGGGCCCACTGCATCCAATCGCGTCAAACCATCCATGGTCAGTCGTCGCGCGAGACCGTCCGGGCCTTGCCATGGATCGCCCAGAGTATCGACGCGCAGCGTTCCACCATAGTGCGGACGTGTCCGCGCAAGCGCCGCAAGCGCACAGCACAACAGAACCCCGCTAGTTGCAAAGCGCCGAAACACTATACACCTCATATTGCATCGATTGCGCCTGTCCGGTTGCTGACGTCTGAACCACTACTGTCGCGCTCGTGCCGTCACTCGATGGCCACATCGCCATGACCGGGCCATCCAATGCCAAAGGCGCGCTGACCGGTTCAGCCTCCCTGCCTGGAATCTCGTAGGCGCGAACACTGTCGGCCGCTGTCGTACCCGATCCGGAGACAAGCACCTGCACTCCAGAACCGCAACCAGAGTGAATGGTTGCCAAGTCGCTGCCCCAATCGCGCGCGCCTGCGATCGCCTTCATCGTATTGTTCTCGATGATCACGACCTTACCGTCCACTCCGCTAAAGAGCTCCGCCACACCGCTCAGGCGAGAAATAGCCGCCGCAGAATAAAAGGGCTGTAACTGCATGCCGAAGCCCGGCGCCAGCACTCCGGTAAAGTAATTCCGCGTTGCGTTGTAGAAAGCCTTCTGCAAAACCGTATTCGATCCTCCGTCGTGGTCCGAAAGTGAATGGGGCGTTGCCAGTGGCCATGGGTCATCGTTGTCTGCGCAGGAAACCGTCAATGCTCCATTGCTCTCCGCCCCCAAACATAGCGCACCGGGCAGATACGCCTCGAAGAGATTCTCTTGCCCGATAATCAGGCGCCCGCGCATATCGCGTGGGAAGGGCTGTGTGTGCGCGATCTCGACCTGCTGCTCCTTCGTCCATCCACCTGCCGACATCACATAAGACTCGATCCGCTCCGGCTCCAGCACCACCATTCTGCGAACGGCGCCCGCCGGCAACAGCAGTACGTCCAACACTGGCTCCCGCTGTTGCCATACCAGCGTCTTGCGCAACGTCATTCCCGTTCCAGCCTGCGTCCTCGCCGCTGTGCCGAGGTCTACATGAACCATCGCCACGCGTACTTCCTTGCCTTCCTGAATCTCGGCTACCCACAACCCGCCCATCGTATTCTCTGAAAGTGTCACGCGGATGAGCGTAGCGCCGTCCGCAGGGGAAACAAGGACGCCGTACCCGCGCAGATCGCGCTCCAGCATCTGTCTTATCGCAGGAAGCTCCTCCGAACTCAGTGAAGACTGATTCTGGATGGTCAGCTTTACCGGACCGGGCCCGGCAATCCCCGCAATCTGCTTTGCCAGGTCGGCAATCGGCTGTGCTCTATTCACTGCTACATCCGCCTGGAGGAGCACGGCTTGCAGCCACACTACCACCATAGCCAGCTTAAGAAATCTTCTGCAGAGGATCATCTGTTTTCGCGAATTATATCCTGCCCTCGTCATGGCTCGATGCTCCCGGTAGTGCGGGTATCCGCCTCCCTAGTCTTGTTGGGTGAAGGTAGATACCCGTTTTCCGGACCCTCGGATATTCAGCGCCTGGCCTGTGTCGGGGGAGGATCGTTCTGATCCATCTCCTGCTTGACGGCTGCCCCTGTCACGCCACGGAACACATCGTTTGCGAAGAAGAACTTGCCGTCCGACGGAACCATCACAACCTGGATCTTGTCCGACAGGCGCTCCGCAACGATCTTATTGATCAGTAGCGGTGATTGATTCAGAAGCTTCGCTTCGCTCTGCATCCTCTCAGCGTCTGCCAGGGCTGTCACCCGAATCCGGTTCGCCTCAGCATCCGCCAAGAGATTTCTCCGTTGCAGCTCGGCCTTGCTATCAATTACCTTGGCCTGGGCTTCAGCATCGGCATTCTCAACCGTGGCCTGTTTACGCGCCTCGGCCTCCAACTTCGACTGTTCGATCTGCTTTTGCTTCAGCGGAAGGGTGTACTGCATCGCGTCCGACTCGCCCTTCGCTTCCACTACCTTCGCCTTCGCTTCTCCTTCCGCCTGCTTTACCTTCTGTGCGGCCTCTGCCTCGGCCTGCAGTTCGGCAATCCGCACCTGCTTCTGCTGGATCTCCGTCTGCACATTCAGTTGATCGTCTTCCTGCTCCTTTAGCAGCAGATTCTGCAGTCCCTGTGCGTATTCCGCAGGAAGCTGAATATCGCGCAACATCACCTCTTCCACAATGATTCCGTCCGCTCCTAGTTTTTTCGTAATCGTATCCGCAGCCTTCTCGCGCACATCTTCACGTTTCGCGCTGAATATTTCGCGCACCGTGTAGTGCGGAGCCAACTCCCGCCACGCGCTCGCAACTACGGGAGGAACAATCTCCGTATCTACGGGCTGCGGCAGATGCGACTGAATGTAGTCCAGCCGTTTCGGATCGAGGCGGTAGCGCACCGTCACGCCCAGGCCCATGCTCAGCCCTTCCTTCGATTGCACATCCATTGCGCTTTTCTTGGCGCTGACAGTTTGCGCTGAAGTGTCTGGCCCCGTCGTAAACAGCTTGTCCCTCAGGTCGAACGTCTGGACACTCTCTGTGAGCGGAGCCACAAAATGCACGCCCGAATACAGCGTTCCAGGCTGCGTCCCGCTAATCTGGCTCACACGCACACCCCCAGTCCCGCTCGGAATCACCACGATGGTCTCCGCCATCAATAGCGGCACGGACGCAATCATTGACATGACTATCGAACCCCGCCAGCGAACGGGTTCCGGTTTCTTCAACTCTTCCATACCCTGCGCAAGCCCGCGCCAGTACATCATCACCTTCCACAGATCGTACAGCGTGATACAGACTGCGGCAGCCAGCAACAGCACTCCCGCGACGACGAGCAGGTACTTCAACGCAAGCATGGGTATTCTCCTTGTGAACTGCGCTCCTTTTTCTTACTGCCTCCCGGCTGTCGAGCGAAGAACAACCGGGCCAGTACACCGAACACCATCTCTTCCACCAGCAACCCGCAGGACACGCTAAGAAGCAAGGCACCGATCACACTCAAACCTTCTGCAAATATCTCCATCGCGGCTCTCCTTTACTGCTCTAACGGCACTGCCGCAGTAGCAGGCGGCATCGTGTTTGTGGTTGTCAGAGCCGCCTCCTCAGCCGCCATCTGAACAACCGTTGCAGCGCTCGTTCCTGTCGCGCTGCCAAAGATCTCTGCCGTCTCTGGATCGGCAGCGGTAATGATCCTGACCTCATCCCCCGTTTCGACTAAGTCAACCAGCTCCTCCACGTCGTGTTTTGCCATGCGAATGCAGCCATGCGATGCCGCCTGCCCAATTGATTTCGGGACATTCGTTCCATGAATTCCATAACCCTTCACACTCAAACCCATCCACCGGGTCCCCACCGGATTTCCCCGCCCGGGAGCTACGACTTTACCCGCGTGTGAGTACGTGGGATTGTTCACCCGGCTAATGATCTTGAAGGTCCCTGTCGGACTCGGCGTTGACCTCTTCCCAACCGCCACGACGTAAACTTTCCTTACCCGCCCATCCTCGAGCAGAGCTAGTTTGCGATCCTGAAGGCTCACGACCAGCGAACGTTTTGCTTCGCCCGAACTCTGTGCCTGTGCTGAAAAACCCATTGCGAGAAGAGCCGGAATGAGAGCTGAGAGGAATGTAGCTTTGACCTTTCTATGCATCTGTCACCTCGTTCAGTCACGAACGGAAAGACAAATTGCACGCGCCAGGCCACTCAAAATGTTATTGAAAATAAATGAGTTGAGCTGCGGTAGGGAGACGAGCACTTGTGGCTGCAGGGACACACCGTGTCTGTTATGACACATCGAGGAAAGACTGAAGTATATCGAAATTATTTGTTGCCAAATCGCCGATACACTCCGGTTTTACACTTGCAAAACCAGACTTCCACTCGGGTTCTACAGAAGAGAGAAAGGGGGACACCTGAGGTGGGTAATCAGACCCTTGTGGCTAGTTACTCGAAATAAGTGAGGGTCTCCACTTGCTGCCCCATTCCGACGGCTTCTGCCCCATGACGAAGCGCAGGACCCCTCCGGTCTGAATCTGCTCCCACGTGATAACTGGAATGTCGAGCGGCCGTCCGTTCAGGGTTGCCGATTGAATGTAGACATTCTCCGCTGAGTTGTTGCTTGCCTCCACGCGGAAAGTCTTTCCGTTCGCCAATGTGAGTGAGATCTGCCTGTACATTGGACTTCCAATCATATACTCACCGCTCGCGGGATTTACTGGATAAAAACCCATCGCGGTAAACAGCAGCCACGCCGACATCTGACCGCAATCATCATCCCCATCAAGGCCGCCTGGAGTTGCGTCGTACTCCTTCGCGGCAATCTTGCGCACCATCGCCTGAGTCTTCCA
>CAYVSQ010000128.1:0-12485 GCA_964453815.1 uncultured Acidobacteriaceae bacterium
ACGATGCTGACGGTAAGTCAGTCATCGGCGTCATTCACACCGGTGGCGGGTTCAGGCGGCACGGCGCCGCTGGGCTACACCATCTCTCCGCTTCTGCCCGCGGGCCTAAGTCTGAGCGCAACGACCGGCTTGATTACCGGCACTCCGACGGCAGTCAGTGCACAAACCGTATACACGATGACGGTCACTGACGCAAACCAGGCGACGGCTACAGCGACCTTCTCTCTAACAGTGAACAGTGCGGTGACAGCAGCGCAGTCCGTACCTGCGACTACGCTGACAGTGAACCAACCGGTATCATTCACGCCGGTGACGGGCTCGGGCGGCACAACGCCGCTGCACTATAGCATTTCACCGTCGCTGTCAGCCGGCCTAAGCCTGAATACATCCACAGGCGTTATTACGGGCACGCAAACGGCGATCAGCGCAACGACAACCTACACGGTGACGGTTACTGACGCGAACCAAGTGACGGCACAGGCATCTTTCATGCTGACGGTGAATCAGGCCAGCACCAGCGTTTTGGTAACCTCGTCCTCTGCGAGTAATACGTCGAATGTAAACGATTCGGTGACCTTCACAGCCAACGTAACGCCGTATAGCGGGACTACTCCAATAGCTCCACCATTCCCCGGATCAGCGGCGGCAGTTACAGGGAGTGTGATCTTTACCGAGAATGGCAGTTCCGTCTGTTCCACTCCTGTTCCGGTTTCACTAGTGAGCGGGAACTATGTGGCGACATGTTCAACTTCGTCGTTACAGGCGATCTCATCTCCGCATACCATTTTGGCCACCTATTCGGGGAATTCGAACTACAGCGGCAGCCAGAACAGTGTGACGCAGACAGTCAATCCTGCGGCCAGCAATACTTCGCTCATATCGTCATCGGCCGGCAATACCTCGAATGTCAACCAATCGGTGAATTTCACAGCTACCGTTACGGCCCCCGCTGGAACGACGAAGCTTTCCGGGACGGTGACCTTCACGGACAACGGGAATTCGATTAGCGGCTGCATCTTGCCAGTGATTCCAGCCACCGGAAGCGCTACCACCGGCACGGCGATTTGTACTACCGCCTCACTGATCAACGGCTCGCATACGATCGTAGCGACTTACGCCAACGATAAAGAATTCAGCACCAGTAACAACATGTTGACGCAGACGGTCAAGGCGATCGCCAGTAGCACCGCCGTAGCGTCCTCGTTGACTCCGTCCATAGTAAAGAACCCATCGAACTTCCATGATTCGGTGATCTTCACGGCTATAGTTACACCGATCTCAGGTCCTGTGCAGCTTTCAGGAGCAGTGACTTTCACAGACAATGGGACCCCGATTCTTGAATGTCAGACCGCGATACCTGTCAATCCGTCAACTGGAGTGGCTACCTGCTCGACCATTTCATTGAGTTCCGGTACGCACTCCATCTTGATGACCTACGGGGGCGATCCGAACTTTACGACCAGCAACAACGCCCTGACGCAGACGGTACAGGATTACACTCTGACCTCGTCTCCGACTGCCGCTGTAACCGTGACCCAGGGATTCACCAGTGTCAATGACCCATTCACCCCACAGGTGAATGCATCCGGCGCGAGCACGGTAACTGCAACACCAGTGCCAATACAAGGCTTTACCGGGATCCTGGCGCTGTCTTGCAGCGTTGCTCAAGTTACAGCCACGAGCAATGCGGTTCTGCCGCAATGCCTGCTGAGCAGCTCCGGGCTCACGATCAACCCTGCGCCCCCGCAAACATCAGTAGCAATCACGATCGACGCCTTTAACTCTTCAAATACTCCCGCCACTTCAGGCGCTTACACCGTCACTGTAGCCGGAGTGGACTCGGCAACGGGTCTGATCCGCTCGACAACATTCGCGCTCGCTATTAGATACCTGGCCGGACCGTTAAATCTGACTTCCGGGGCGACAACCGGGAATACAGTCCCCGTCAACTTCGACCTGCCTGCCGGTGTGGGCCTTTCACAGTTCCAATGCGCTTCAGCTTCCGCAGGCCCGCCCTTCACAACGTTTGTGGATCCAGCAGGATTCTCCATCGCGTGCGCTTTTAGTCCGACCTCTGTGGCGTCGTCAGCGAACCCGCAAGTCGGTTCCGTGACAGTAACTATCTCTACGAACGGCACGACAGCTGCGATGCTGACCGATCGCACAAGTGTCTTTGCGGCTAGCCTGCTCGGTATCCCAATCCTGGCACTCATCGGATTCCTGTACGGCGGAAAATCGTCCGGTAAGACATTTTTCCGGTTCCTGGCAATCGTCTTTATGATGGCCACTGTTCTGCAAGGAATCGGGTGTGGTGGCTCGTTCACGAGGCCGTCGACTGTTACAGGCGGTTTAACCCCGGCCGGCTCCTATCTCCTCCTCGTGCAAGGCACGGGAACAGATAAGCAGGTGTACACCGCAGTGGTTCAGGTAAACGTGGTTCGATAAGTATGGGCGCTTGAGATCACACAAACACTCAGGCGCCACGGAAATCTAGTCTTTATCGAGGAATACAGATGACAAAACGCACACTTCAGTTGCTGCTGCTCTCCTGTATCTCGAGCGTGGGCGCAATGGGACAGATCAATTGCTCGACTTCGCTCAAACTCGTATGCCAGATACCATTTTCAACTGGCGCATTCAACACCAACGGCGGTGTTACCCCGGAATCGCTCGTGGCTGCCCAGGGTATTGCTACGGCGATCAATTCTGCGATCGCTACCCAAATAAGTCAGCTGCCACTGGCAAGCGCTTCAGCGGGAACAGTAGTGCTTTACAGAGCCGGCGTTCCAGAAACCTATAACAATCTGGGCCCGATTCTGACGGATCGCGCGCAGACGATCGGCAGGCACAGGATTTTCATCGGATTTACAGCCAGCCAGTTCTTCTTCACAGATATCAACGGAATTCCTTTGGGCAATGTTCCTTTTACATTTGAGGCAACGGCCAAGGACAACAACGGCAATGTTGTCAGTAACACGTTCACATCGGAGTCCACGAATATCCACTTCAAGGTGAATCAATATATCGTGGTCGGAACCTACGGCATTACGGACAAGATCGATGTCTCGATGATCGTTCCGATAGAGCGGGTTTCGATCGGTGCCGCCACCTTCAATAATCAAGCCTATGTGCTAAATGCAGATAATACCGCCCTCCTGGTTCCTCCCTACTCGCCTGCGGCGACCTATACACCGGGAACAGCGAGCGGCCTTGGAGATATCACATTCAATGGGAAATATGTGGTCTGGAGGGGAGAGCATGCTACGTTCTCAGGGGGGATGAACTTCCGTACGCCTACGGGAGACGCGTTGAATTACCTTGGTTCCGGCGCATGGGGATTCAATCCATATCTTGTTTATTCTTACCTGTGGAAGGTTTCGCCCCACGCCAAGATAGGCTATCAGTGGAATACTGCTACCGAATTGAACAATCCGACATCGACTCCGGGCGGTAATCAAGCACTGCCCGGAGGACTACAGTACGACCTTGGAGGCGACTGGGCCGCGACGAAACACTTAACTGTTGCCATTGATCTTCTCGGCAGTCAGTATCTCAACTCCACCAAGCTCGCTCTGAGCACAGTGCCGCTTACCTTTTTGCCGACACCCACTTCCACCACGAAAACAAGCGTGAACCTACCTACGGTTGTGAGGGCGAATTCCACCTATACGATCAATGACCTTAGTGCCGGCGTGAAATGGAATCCTTACCGCGACTTAGTACTTTCCGGCAATGTGCTGTTCCAGTTGAACAATGTAGGCATGCGGAGCAGGCCGACGCCTTTGGTGGGCATCTCTTACAAGTTTTGAGATTCAACCAGGTTGGAGCAGGCGTTTGTAGATTGAGAAGGTGCTTTCGTCGAAGCAGACGAACTTCACAACTTCAACACCTTGGCCCTCCGCATTGGCTCTTATCGATTCGATAGCAATCCTAGCGGCTCGCTCAGCGGGGAATCCATAGACGCCAGTGCTGATCGCTGGAAATGCGATTGACTTCGCCTGGTGATGTCTCGCCAACTCCAGGCAGCGCCGGTAGCAGCTTGCCAGCAAGTCGTCTTCCCCATGTTGCCCATCCGTCCATACTGGGCCAACAGCATGAAAGACCCAGGTAGCTTGGAGGCGAAATCCTGGCGTCACTTTCGCATCGCCCGTCGCACAACCCTTCAGCCTGCTACAAGCTTCCAGCAACTCCTGGCCCGCAGCGCGATGGATGGCCCCGTCGACTCCTCCTCCGCCCAGCAATGAGTTATTAGCGGCGTTCACGATTGCATCCACCGCCAGGCGTGTGATGTCGCCATGGATTGGCTCGAGCTGCGTCATGTGTACTCCCTTCAATGCTATAATCCGTTGCCATCGGCGGGAAGGACCTAAGTCTGGCGGGTTCTGTGCCGTGGAGGGAAAGATGGCGGCTCCCGATGTCGTCTGGAAAGGCGGCAGGTTTGGCCAGACGTCGCGGCGCGATGCGTGGTGGCTCTCGCCGTCGGCGGTCTTTCTGGGGTTCAGTGCGTTTCTGGTATATTCCACCTGGGCGGCGTGGCAGAACGCCCATTACACCTTCGGTCCCTACCTCTCACCGTTTTATTCACCAGAAATCTTCGGTAGCTCGCCCCACGCCCTGTTCGGTCCCAAGCCGGCGTGGTATCCGAGCTTCTTGCCGTTTTCTCCAGCATTTTTCATTCTCTGGATACCGGGTTTCTTCCGGCTGACGTGTTATTACTATCGCGGCGCGTACTATAAATCGTTCTGGGCCGACCCTCCGGCGTGCGCGGTGAGCGAACCGCGCAAGAGCTATCTCGGTGAGCGGACCTTTCCGCTAATTCTGCAGAATTTTCATCGTTATTTCCTGCGGCTCTCTTACCTGGTCTGGGGATTTCTGGTCTACGACGCTGTGAGAGCCTTTTTCTTTCCGGAAGGTTTTGGGATGGGCGTTGGAAGCCTCGTTCTGGTGGTGAACGTTGTACTTCTGGCCGGATATATTTTTGGTTGTCACGCGTTCCGGCACCTAGTGGGAGGAACCCTCGACCGGATTTCGGAACATCCCGTGCGGCACAAACTTTACGATTGCGTGAGCTGTCTGAATGCAAGACACATGAAGTGGGCGTGGGCGAGTCTTTTCTGGGTGGGATTCTCGGATATCTACATCCGGCTGTGCTCGATGGGAATCTGGCATGACTGGAGAATCCTGTAGATGCCGGAATTCGAGCGGTTTTCCTACGACGTACTAGTGATTGGCGCGGGGGGCGCCGGACTGCGCGCCGCCATTGAAGCCGCAGCCTCCGGCGCCAAGGTGGGAGTGGTGTGCAAGTCGCTGCTCGGTAAGGCCCACACCGTGATGGCCGAGGGTGGCATCGCCGCTGCTCTGGGCAACGTAGACGATCGCGACAACTGGCGCGTACATTTTGCCGATACCATGCGGGGCGGGCAATACCTCAACAACTGGCGCATGGCGGAGTTGCACGCCAAGGAAGCGCCGGAGTGTGTGCGCGAACTCGAAGCATGGGGAGCGCTCTTCGACCGGACGAAGGATGGACGGATTCTTCAGCGGAACTTCGGCGGGCACAAGTATCCGCGCCTGGCTCATGTCGGCGATCGCACTGGGCTAGAGATGATCCGCACGCTACAGGATCATGGCATTCATACCGGGATGGAAGTCCACATGGAGTGCACGGTGCTCAGCCTCCTGATGGACTCGGGGCGCATGGCGGGCGCCTGCGGATACGACCGCGAGAGGGGTCTTTTCCGATTGTGGCAGGCGAAGGCGGTGGTGCTGGCTACCGGGGGGATCGGGCGTGCCTTCAAGGTCACCAGCAATAGTTGGGAATACACGGGCGATGGACTTGCGCTGGCATACGGTGCGGGCGCCGAATTGCAGGATATGGAGTTCGTGCAGTTCCATCCGACGGGCATGGTCTGGCCGATCAGCGTTCGCGGAATTCTCGTCACCGAGGGCGTGCGTGGCGAGGGCGGTGTGCTGCGCAACAGCGAAGGCCGACGCTTCATGTTTGACGACATTCCTGATCTCTACAAAACCCAGACGGCGGACAACGAAGACGAAGGATGGCGTTACACGCAGGGTGACAAGAATGCTCGCCGTCCTCCTGAACTGCTTACGCGCGATCATGTGGCCCGGTGCATCAATCGCGAGGTAAAGGCAGGGCGCGGGACGCCGCATGGGGGCGTCTTTCTCGACATAGCCTGGATCAAACAGCGACTTCCGAAAGCGCAGGAGCACATCAAACGCAAGCTGCCGAGCATGTATCACCAGTTCAAACAGCTCGCGGATCTGGATATCACCAAAGAGCCGATGGAAGTTGGACCGACGACTCACTACATGATGGGCGGCATCCGGGTGGATGGAGATTCGCAGATGTCTACAGTCCCCGGCCTCTTCGCGGCCGGAGAAGCCGCTGCCGGTCTGCACGGCGCGAATCGGCTGGGCGGTAATTCCCTTTCCGATCTGGTGGTATTTGGACGGCGCGCAGGGCGGTTTGCGGCTGAATTCGCTAAGGGCAACGGAGCAGCTGTAACCGTGAATGACGAGCAGCTACAGGCAACAGCCGCAGCCGCTCTCGCGCCCTTCGAGCGCGGTCCTGCCGGTGAGAATCCGTATCAGGTTCAATACGACTTGCAGGAAGCGATGCAGGATCTGGTTGGCATTGTTCGAACCGAGAGTGAAATGGAGCAGGCGCTCGAGAAGATCGCGCAACTGAGGGCGCGGGCGGAACGGGCGGGCATTGTGGGCAACCGCCAGTACAACAATGGATGGCACACAGCCATGGATCTCGAAAGCCTGATGGTGGTGTCGGAGGCGATCACGTGTGCTGCGCTGCTCAGAAAAGAGAGCCGAGGCGCGCAGTTTCGCGAGGACTTTCCGGATAAAGATGCTGAGTGGGGCAAGCACAACATCGTCGTCAAGCGCGGGGTGGATGGCGAAATGCTGGTCGAGAAGCGCTCCCTGCCTACGATTCCCGATGAGTTGAAGGCCGTGATTGAGGAGATGAAATAGATGGCCACGCAAGCGACGTTTCGTATCTGGCGCGGAGATTCGACAGGCGGCGAATTCAAGGATTATGTCACGCCGGTGGAGGAGGGCATGGTGGTTCTGGACGCTGTCCATCGTGTCCAGGCTCAGCATGTGCCCGATCTTGCAGTGCGTTGGAACTGCAAGGCCGGCAAGTGCGGCTCGTGCTCGGCTGAAATCAACGGTATGCCGAAGCTTATGTGCATGACGCGGCTGAGCAATCTCAACCTGGAAATGCCGGTCATTATTGAGCCAATGCATACTTTTCCCGTCATCCGCGACCTGGTTACGGACGTCTCATGGAATTTCCGGGCCAAGATGACTATCAAGGAATTCAAGCCGCGTTCACCTGATTTCCCGGATGGGACCTGGCGTATGCAGCAGGCCGACGTGGAACGGGTGCAGGAATTTCGCAAGTGTATCGAGTGTTTTCTCTGCCAGGACGTGTGCCATGTACTGCGCGAGCACCATAAGCAGGACGAGTTCATCGGCCCACGCCTGCTGGTTCATACCGCGGCGCTCGAAATGCATCCGCTCGACGCGGAAGACCGTGTGGGCGACTTGAAGAAAAAACACAATATCGGCTACTGCAACATCACTACTTGCTGCCGGAAGGTGTGTCCAGAGTCGATTACGATTACCGAGAATGCAATCATTCCGCTTAAGGAGCGGGTAGTGGACCAGTTTTTCGATCCTCTGAAGCAACTGTTTCACATTCTCTAAGGATATTCTGATTAAGTTCGTGAAGTAGGATGAATGATGCCTCAGCGGCTAAAGCCGCGTCGAGATTGCATAATTTACGGACGGCCTAAAGGCGTCCCTTTCAAAAGCCATGACTTAATCAGAGCTTCCCTCATTGGAAGGAGATTCTATGTTCACGCTAAAACCGATTTCTCCTGACAGCGTGGATGGCGGGCTCGCCAAGGCCGAACGCTACCGCCTGTTGAATGAGCCGCACGAAGCCGAAAGTATCTGCCGCGACATCCTCGCTGTTGACCCGGCCAATCGGCAGGCGCAGATCAGCCTGATCCTGGCCCTGACCGATGAAATTCCTAACGATACGGGCGCGTTTGCCAATGCCATGGGGGCGATGTCTGGGCTGGAGACTGCGTACGATCGCGCCTACTACTCCGGCATAGCATGGGAACGGCGCGCGAAGGCATCTTACCACTCCGGTGGACTCGGGTCGGGCAGTTGTGTCTACGATTGGATCGTCAAGGCGCTAGGGCTTTTTGAGGAAGCGGAGCGCTTGCGGCCCGCAGGCAACGACGATGCCATTCTGCGCTGGAACGCCTGCGTTCGCTTTCTAGGGCAACACAAAGACCTGGAACCGAAGATGGAGGAGACGCCGGATCCGATTCTTTCAGAGTGAATCGGCGGCCAGCGCATTGGCGAGGAGCCCTACTGCTCTATCGTTGTAACGTTGTATCCGCCTTGCTTGGTTTTTGCGAGACCTGTGCGGGAGTGAGCAATTGCGTGCGGTCCCATCCGCCGCCCAAGGCCTGAATCAGTTCGATTGCCGCAGTCGTTTGCTGTACGTGCAAGGTCGCAAGCAATTGCTGGTTGGTGAGCAATGTATTCTGCGCAATCACTACATCCAGATAAGGATCGAGGCCCGTCTCGAACCGCCCGGTCTGGAGGGTAAGGAATTGCTGCGCCGCGTCGACGGCTTCCTGCTGTTTCAGAATTTGCTGGGAAAGAATCCGGGTCGCAGCCAGGTAGTCCTCGACCTGCTGAAACGCGGTGAGGACGGTCTGGCGGTAGGTCGCAACATCGCCATTGTAGATAGCCGTATACTGCTGGAGTTGGGCGCGATAGAGACCTCCATTAAACAGGGTCTGCGAAAGCGATGGGCCGATGGACCAGAAGCGGCTGGGCCAGTCGAACCAGTGCGTAAGGCTCGATGCCTCGAAGCCTCCACCCGCAGTGAGCGTGACATCCGGAAAGAATGCTCCGTAACCAATGCCGATGGTTGCATTGGCCTCGGCCAGAGTGCGTTCGGCAGCAGCGATGTCCGGCCTCCGCTCCAGCAATTGCGAGGGCACTCCGACAGGAATGGGCGGCGGCGCGACGAGTAGCGGCTTTACCGGAATAGAGAAATCCGTAGCCGGTTTGCCGATCAGCATGGCTATGGCGTGCTCGAATTGCGCGCGCGCGACGCCAAGGTTCAGAGCTGTCGACTCCGCGGTTTTCAGTGTCGTCTGAGCCTCGACGACCGTGAGGTAATCATTGATGCCGGTGTCGTAGAGGGCCTGGGTCAACTCAAGTGACTTTCTGTCGGCAACCACAGTGTCGTTGAGGATCTTCTGCAGGGCGTCCTGTCCTCGTATCTGGAAGAAGAATTCGGCGAGGCTCGCCTGTTCGACCAGCCGCTCGTTTTCAAGGTCTGCGGCGCTGACCTGCGCTCCATACTGCGCCTCGCGAACCTCGGCACGGATTTTCCCGAAGAAATCGGGCGTCCATGAAACCTCCAGCGGGAGGGTCCAGGCAGAGCTTTCTCGCCCAGGATTTGCATTACTCGAGTTGCTGAGGTTGCCCGAGGTCTTGGATCGGCTCCAAGATAGACCGGTGGTCACGGTAGGCCAATACTGGGCACGCGCCTCGCGAATCATGGCCCGCGCCGCCATGAAATTCTCAAAGGACACTTTAATGTTCTGGTTGTTGATATCAAGCTGCTCTTCGAGGGCATTCAATTCGGGATCGTTGAAGATCTCCCACCATTTGCCGCGCAGCATTGCATCCTGGGGCTGTGCTACCTTCCAACCGTCGGCGTCCTGGAAATTTGCAGGCGACTCCTTGTAGCTGGGAGCGGTCGCCATGGGTGCCGAGGGCTGATGATATTTAGGCCCGGGGGTGCAGCCGGCCAGCGCAGCGCAAAGAGCCAGCGCGCAGAGTGGCGGGCGAATGGAGCGAGTGGATTGCAGAGTCATTCTCTTCATACAAAACTTCGCACTTGGAACAGCTCTCATCAAGGCAGGCTTCATGAGGTGGCCTCGCCAGCTTCCGGGTTGAAGGTGTCGTGATGCTTGCCGAGCACGCGGAGCCGCATGCGATCCAGGAACAGATACACCACCGGTGTGGTGTAGAGGGTGAGCATCTGGCTTACGATCAGGCCACCGACGATGGTGATGCCCAGCGGCCTGCGCAGCTCGGAGCCTGTGCCGGTGCCGAAGGCCAAGGGCAACGCTCCGAAGAGGGCGGCCATGGTGGTCATTAAGATCGGGCGAAATCGCAGCATACAAGCCTCGAAGATCGCTTCATCTGTCGTCATACCCTGCTCGCGCTCGGCCTGCAAAGCAAAGTCGATCATCATAATTGCGTTCTTCTTCACGATGCCAATGAGCAACACGATGCCAATGATCGAGATAATGTTCAGGTCAGTTTTGAAGAGCATCAGCGCCATGATGGCACCCACGCTGGCGGAGGGCAGTGTCGAAATAATAGTAAGGGGATGCACGAGGCTCTCATAGAGGATGCCAAGTACGATAAAGACCGCCAGCAACGCTGTAAGGACCAGGATAGGCTCCGTACTGAGCGACTGCTTGAACGCCTCCAGCGTCCCGGAGAAAAATCCCTGGACAGTGGATGGAGTTCCGAGGCGCTCCTGCATCTGGGTGATAAGCCTGGTGGCATCACTGAGAGAAACGTTGGGCGCCAGATTGAAGGAGACAGTCACCGAGGGGAAGAGCCCGGTGTGATTCACGGCGAGCGGCGCGGTTGTTGCTTCCGAGGTCGTAACGGCGGCCAACGGGATGACCCCGTTGCTGGTCGTGTGCAGATAGATATTTCTCAGTGCTTCGGGCGATTGCCAGAAAGGAGGAGCCAACTCAAGCACGACGTAGTACTGATTGAGCTGGGTGTAGATGACAGAAATTTCCGACTGGCCGAAAGCGGAATAGAGAGCCGAATCGAGCGACTGTGCGGTTAGACCCAGTTTCGCGGATGTGACACGATCATAGGTCAGAAACTCGTTAAGACCGCCATTCTGCTGGTCAGAGTTGACATCCTGCAGCTCTGGGATCTTTTTCATTTGCGCAAGGAGGATCGGACCCCAATGCGACAAATCCTGAACATTGTCTGCCTGGATGGTGTATTGATACAGGGCATTGCTGCCTCTGCCGCCGATACGAAGGTCCTGCGCAGCCTGTAAAAATGCCGATGCAACCGGCAACCGGTTCAGCTTGGGCCGGAGCCGATTGATAATATCCGGCGCAGTTATTTTGCGCTCATTCAGCGGCTTGAGAGCAATGTAGATGAATCCGGTGTTGCCGGTACCGACATAGCCGACGACGTTTTTTACAGCCGGATCGGCCTTGATGACTGCGACCAGCCGCTGGATGGAGTCATTCATGACTGCGAAAGACGCATCCTGGGGACCCTGTATGCCGCCAACCAGCGCGCCAGTATCCTGTTGCGGGAAAAATCCTTTGGGGATTTTGACGATGAGCACGACATTGAGGGCCACGATCATAATGAGGACAACCAGGATTAATCCAGGATTCTCCAGCACCCACTCCAGGCTGCGGCGATATCCCAACAGCATGCCGTCGAAGAACTTCTCACTTATGCGGTAGATGCGTCCGTGCTTCTCTCCTTTGTGAGTCTTAAGCAGGTAGGCGCACATGGTGGGTGTGGTGGTAATCGAAATGACCATCGACACAAGAATGGCGGTGGAAAGGGTAACGGCAAATTCGCGGAAGAGGCGACCTACGATTCCACCCATCAGCAGGATGGGAATGAAGACGGCAACCAGCGACATACTGATGGAGAAGACGGTGAAACCAATCTCCTGCGCGCCCTTCATGGCAGCCGCGAAGGGACGCATTCCAGCTTCCAGATGGCGGGTAATGTTCTCCATCACCACGATCGCGTCGTCGACGACGAATCCCGTGGAGATGGTGAGGGCCATGAGAGACAGGTTGTCCAGGCTGTAGCCAAAGAGGTACATCACAGCAAAGGTGCCGATGAGAGAGACCGGCACAGCAACGCTGGGGATAAGTGTGGCGCGGGGACTACGGAGGAAAAGAAAGACGACCAGAATAACGAGGACAATGGAGAGGATGAGGGATCTCTCGACGTCATTGACGGATGCGCGGATGGTCGTGGTCCGGTCCATGACGACCGTCATGTCCATTCCCTGCGGGATTGCGGCCTTGAGAAAACCTATCTGGCTATAGACGCGATCGACGGTCTGAATAATGTTGGCGCCGGGCTGGCGAAAAATAATAAGGACCACCGACTCCTTGCCATTGAGATAGCCTGCGCTGCGGAGGTTCGACGTGGAGTCCGTGACGCTGGCGACATCAGAGAGGCGCACCGCAGCTCCATGGTTGTAACCAATGATGAGAGGAGCATATTCCGCAGCGTGGGAGATCTGGCCATTGGTCAGGATGTCACTGGTGGTTTCATCGTCGGCGAATTGGCCTCGCGCCAAAGACGAATTTTGTACGCTCAACGTGGATTGT
>CAYVSQ010000129.1:0-2747 GCA_964453815.1 uncultured Acidobacteriaceae bacterium
GCTTTGCCGCCGGCTTTTTCGATCTTCTCCTGCGCGGCCTTGGAAAACTTGTGCGCATGCACGGTCAACGCGACGTTGATCTCGCCATTGCCGAGGATCTTCAACAGCTCATTGCGCTTCCTGAGGAAGCCCCTCGCGACAAATGCATCGAGGGTCAGTTCGGTCTCGCCCAGTTCGACGAGGCGGTCGAGATTCAATACGGTGTATTCGGTCCGGAAGATGTTGGTGAAGCCGCGCTTGGGCAGGCGGCGGTGTAGCGGCATCTGGCCGCCCTCGAAACCGCGCATCATGCTCGAACCGGAACGGGAGCGCTGTCCCTTGTGTCCGCGGGCGGAAGTTTTGCCGTGGCCGGAGCCCATGCCACGTCCCACCCGCTTTTTGCCGCGGTTGGCGCTCTTCGGTGCTCTTAAATTGGATAAATTCATAATTTCCTCGCTCAACGCCGAAGCAGGTATCCCGCTCCGACTCGCATTGATTGTTCTTACTAGCCGCTACATCCCTGGCCGATGTACTGCTAACCGCTTCTTAGCTAACAGGATCTTAGCTGTCCGCCTCTTAGTTATCCGGCTTTTAGCTACTCTACGATCCGCACCAGATGAGGAATCGTCCTCACCATGCCGCGAATCGATGGGGTGTCTTCGCGCTCGACAACCTGGTTCAACCGTGTAAAGCCCAGGCCCTTGACGACCCTCTTGTGCTTTACCGGCGCCTGGATCATGGACCGGAAGTACTGAATCTTGATGACTGCTTGATTTTCTGCCATGACTATAGCTCCTGAAGTTGTTTGCCGCGCATGGCTGCTACTTCCGCACGATCGCGCAACTGCACCAGCGCGTCGAACGTTGCCTTGATCACGTTGTGCGGGTTAGGCGAACCGAGGCTCTTGGTGAGCACATTCTGCACGCCAACCGAGGTCATCACCGCGCGCACCGCGCCTCCGGCAATCACGCCGGTACCTTCCGGAGCCGGCTTCAACATGACCTGTCCCGAGCCAAAGCGGCCCAGCACCTGGTGTGGGATGGTAGTCTCCGTGAGGTTGATGCGGACAAGGTTCTTCTTGGCCGACTCAATGCCCTTGCGGATCGCCTGCGGTACTTCCTTCGCTTTGCCCGAACCATAGCCGACCACGCCGGCACCGGGATCGCCGACCACAACCAGCGCGGCAAACGACATATTCTTACCGCCCTTGACGACCTTGGTGACGCGATTGATGGCGACAACCTGATCCTTCAGGTTGTACTGACCGGCATCGAGTTTTCTCTTCATTGTTGCCATTTGCTTCCTGATTCCTTCCGGGCGGCACGTGCCGCGCTGATGCTGCTTTAGAACTCGAGACCCGCTTCGCGGGCGGCATCCGCCAACGCCTTGATGCGGCCGTGATAGAGGTATCCGCCGCGATCGAAAACAACCTTCTTAATGCCCTTTTCCTGCGCGCGCTCGGCGACCAGCTTACCGACTTCTTTGGCCGCAGCCACGTTGCCGCCGGTCTTGATCTTGGCGGCAACCGTTGATGCCGACACCAGCGTCACACCCTGCGAGTCATCAATCACCTGCACGTAGATGTGGTTGAGCGAGCGGTACACGTTCAGCCGCGGACGTTCGGGCGTGCCATTCATCTTCGCGCGAATGCGGTCATGTACCCGCTGGCGAATTTCATTTCTTTTTCTCTGCGGAATCATCTTCTTCTCTTCCTTCCTAAAAGCGGAACCGCCTTGCGATCCCGTTCGGTTTGAACTACAGGGATTAGCGATTCGTGATTAGCCATTGGAGCCTTTTCTAATCCCTAATGGCTAAGTCCTAATCCCGTCTTACTTCGCTCCGGTCTTGCCGACCTTCTTCTTCAGCTTCTCGTCCGCATAGCGAACGCCCTTGTTCTTGTAAGGATCGGGCTTACGCAGGGACCGCATATCGGCGGCGACCTGCCCTACCTTTTGCCGGTCGATGCCTGAGACGGTCACACGGGTCTGCTTGGGATCAACCACTGCGGTGATACCCGTAGGCAGAGGAAACTCGATCTGGTGCGAATAGCCCAGGGTAAAGACAACCGTATTTTTGCCCTTCAGCTCAGCACGGTAGCCGATGCCGACGATGTCGAGATCCTTCGACCAGCCCTTGGTAACACCCTCGATGGCATTGAAGACCAGCGCGCGAGTAAGACCATGCACCGCAGCCTGCGAATCGTTCTCGCGGACAGCATGCACAAAACCGTCCTTGGTCTCGAGCTTGATGCCGGCGGGGATCGCCTGCTCCACCTTACCCTTGGGCCCTTCGACCACAATCGTGTTGCCCTGTACCGTATACTTCACACCGCTCGGCAGCGGAATCGGTTTCTTTCCAATACGCGACATGCTTTGAACCCTTCTCTGGCTTGCGAGTCCCGACTTCGAAGTCGTTCCACTGCAGCCCTGGCGAACCCTGCTCACCGTCTTACCAATCTCAAATCCACGCCAACGGCGTGGCCGATGCTATACGCCGGCAAGAATAGCGCGCGAAGCGCGCGTCCCGCCAGCACGCGAAGTGCTTACCAGACTTCGCAGAGGATCTCGCCGCCCAGTCCTTCGCGGCGCGCCTGGCGTCCGGTCATCACACCGCGTGGCGTGGTGAGGATGCTGATGCCAAGTCCGCCCTGCACGCGCTTGATCTCATCGCGGCCGACATAAACGCGGCAACCGGGACGGGAAACGCGGGAGAGGTCGCGAATGGCGGCTTCGTTGTTCGCGCCGTACTTGAGGTACACGCGAAGAATG
>CAYVSQ010000130.1:0-7274 GCA_964453815.1 uncultured Acidobacteriaceae bacterium
ATCAGCGTGGCAGCGCACACCAGCACGGCGGCGGGGATGGACCAACGGAGCACGAACGGAATGCCGATAGGCAAAGGTGGCAGATAGTGAATCGCAACCCCCATCAGCCAGATGAGCCCCATGAGCGCGATTTGGGGATGAACGAAGGCCAGGATCGCAAGCAGCAGAAGAACATTGAGGAGCCGCTGCGCGGCCGACAGTCGAGGCCACAATGCACAAACGAGAAGCGGAAACGCGATGTAATACCAGAACTCGTTAGCTAAACTCCAAAGCGGACCGTTCGAACCGAAAGTAGGAACGTATATCCCTTGGAGAAATGCGTAATTGCCGATCATGATGGGAAAGCTCAAGCGGCTGCGAACGGCAATCGTGAGTTCATGCGCTCCCGAATTACCACCGTAGATACCGGACATTCCGAAGATGTGGATCCCCGCCAGGTCGAGAAGACCGCCAAAGACGAGCGCCGGAATAAGCACCGCATAAAGACGCGTGAGCCGGTTCAGCAGATAGACACGCCACGACCAGCGATTGACAGCAACCGAGCGGAGGACGCTTCCCCCCAACCAGATATCCGCTAAGCACGAAAAATACGATTACCCATTGATGCCCGAGTCCTGTAATCAGATAGGCTGCGGCAATCAACGCATTATGGTGTGGCAGCTTTGGATAATCCTGGAAAAAGAAATCGCGCAGGTGGCTCAGGCACACGCCGACGGCGGCAACTCCCCGCAACGCATCGAGGTGAGTGGACGCGGTGCCGTGCGGTCTGCGGAGATGCGATGGCGCCTGCCGGGAAGCATCAAACATGGGGAGCTGACTGGCCTTATGGTTTTGCCACCTGGCCCATTCTTGTGGCGAGTGTAACCAAGAAGCGAACTCATCACAAGAACGGAGATAGGGCAGCTGTTCGTGCTAAGCCATGGATTTAATGCTGCATGAAACTGTTAAACTGGAATTTCAGCGTTATGACTGGGCAGCGCGCTGCTAGGACCTTAGTTGTCCGGCATTGAACCGCGCTTTAGAAATGGGAGGTACATCATGGTAAATCACGCAACAAACAACGGCTACTCCGACAGCGGCACAGGCTTGCGACTCAAGGTCGGTCTGGCCGAGATGCTGAAGGGCGGCGTGATCATGGACGTGATGAATGTCGAGCAGGCGAAGATCGCCGAGCAGGCCGGAGCTGTCGCGGTCATGGCTCTCGAGCGCGTCCCCGCCATGATTCGCGCCGAAGGCGGCGTAGCGCGCATGGCCAAGCCGAGCCTCATTAAAGAGATCATCGCCTCGGTCTCGATCCCGGTCATGGCAAAGGCCCGCATCGGCCATTTCGCAGAAGCGCAGATTCTGCAGCATCTCGGGGTCGACTTTATCGATGAGAGCGAAGTGCTCACTCCTGCAGATGAAGCGCATCACATCGACAAGCACGCCTTTACGACGCCTTTTGTCTGCGGTGCTCGCAACCTCGGCGAAGCCTTGCGCCGTATCGCCGAAGGTGCAGCCATGGTCCGCACCAAGGGCGAAGCCGGCACGGGAGATGTTGTCCACGCCGTCAAGCACATGCGCCAGATCGTGCAGGAAATGAAGGCGCTCACTGTGCTCAGCGATCAGGAACTCTATGCCGCGGCCAAGGAGCATCAGGCACCCTACGAACTGGTCCGCATGGTCGCGAAGACCGGCAAGCTGCCCGTACCGAACTTCTCGGCTGGCGGTATTGCTACTCCTGCCGACGCGGCCCTGATGATGCAGCTCGGAGCTGAATCTGTTTTCGTTGGCTCGGGCATCTTCATGAAGGAACGCGCCACTCCGCTCGACGTCGAACTCAACGACAAGGGCGAGTTGAATAATCCAAAGGAGCGCGAAGAGGCTGAGTCCCGTGCCAAAGCCATCGTCATTGCAACCACGCACTTCGACGATCCAAAGACTCTGGCCGAAGCAAGTGAGCTGGTCACCGGCTCGATGAAAGGCCTGGCCGTCGCCGCAATCGAAGAGGGTCAGCTGCTGCAGACACGCGGCTGGTAGGAGCGCGCCCAGAGCAGCGTCGCTAAGTGCCTGGTGTATTAACGTTGCCGGACGAAGGTGCAGACATCAGGTTCACATACGCGAGCAAGAAGATTTGCGTCAGCAAGTATCCGCTGACCAGCCCGAGCACGCAGAAATACAGAATAATCCCAAGCGCAAACGACGTGAGCGAAGCGCGACTGCTGGGGCACTGCGCTGGGCACGGATCGAGGCTGCAGGCAACATAGCCTGCCCATATATAGAGCATGCCCGGGAGTTTTGTAAGGTTGATCAAACCGAGTCCGACAATAATTTTGGTCAGCCAGTCGGAGATTTGCTCGATAGGTGAGGACTCGCTGCCCGACGCTCCCCCTGCCTGAGCGGCGGCCTGTTGTGCCGCGGTTCCCGGCACGCGCGAGCGCGGAATTCCGAACAGAAATCCGGCTGTTCCACCCAGACCCAGGCAAGCCATCGCCCACAGCATTCCCGCTGCCCAGGTTCGCGCTGACATCCAGGTACAGAAGCTCACGACGATGAGGCCCGACACCAGAAATACTGTGATGTTGAAGAGCACAGTGGCAGGTATCTTCCTCGCACCTAGTGCGTGTTTCCTATAGACGGCTGAGGAGACAACAGCGATTGCTGCGATCAGAAGTCCGGCAACAACCAGGAAACCGCGCAGTGTAACCGGCACAACATGCAGCAAGCACAGCAGCAGAATCACGACGACGCAAACCGCCGCTGCAGCGGTGACGATCCATCGCTTCTTTGACGCCTGGGCCTGACCGGCTGGGTCCACCGGAGGATCTTGATCAGTCACGTATGTACCTCTTGCTTGAAAGTGGTAGCCGTAACGGGCGGCCAGCGCCAGGGGGAGTGTTATCGGCCGCCAGACAAGCGGACCAACGATATCCCGCAGCGTCGATTGCTGTAAAGAGAAATTCAAATCACGGCCGTGATCGTGATGGAAGCACGCCGGGAGTGAACATGCGCCTTAAGAGTATCCAGATCGAAATATGTAAAACTGAGAACTGAGATTCTCATGGCAGACATCAGAAGAGAGAATGCGCCGCGCATCGGCGTGCTTGCCATTCAGGGCGATTTCGAAGCTCACGCCACCGCGCTGCGCGAAGCAGGCGCGGACCCGGTGCTGGTGCGTAAGGCCGAGCAACTCGACGATGTCAATGGCCTCGTGATTCCCGGCGGCGAATCAACGACATTTCTCAAACTCCTCGAGCGCGACGGCTTTCTCGACCGCCTTCAGGCCTTCGTCCGAACGCGCCCCACTTTCGGCACCTGCGCCGGTTGTATCTTGCTTGCCAAAGAAGTGACAAATCCATCGCAGCAAAGCCTCGCTGTGCTGGACGCGACCGTCGAGCGCAACGCCTACGGACGCCAAATCGACAGCGCCATAGAAACCACGCAGACCAGGCTCGAAGGCGGCCCCATGGAGCTCGTCTACATCCGCGCACCACGCATTCTGAAGACTGGTACCGGGGTGCAGGTCCTCGCCGAGCGCGACGGCTTCCCTGTTCTTGTCGAACAAGGTCACATTCTGGCCGCCACCTTTCATCCCGAGCTGTCCGCCGACCGCCGTGTCCACCAGCGCTTCGTAAACCTCGTGCGCGAGCACTTGACCGCTAGCTCCTGAGGATCGTCCCGACCATGCCCGCGCTCAACATGTTGCTCGAAGCTGTGCGCGTTGCCCAATCACCGGCATGGATGCCGCCCAACGGCGCGTTGCACGGCGTCGTCCTCGACAACCTGATGCAATGGAACCTGATCGCGCTAAGCGTCTGTTTTCTTGCCGCGCACGGATGGATAATCGCAGCGATCTTGCGGCGTCGCAAGTTCGATCAAGGCTCAAAACAGCTTGAAACCGCATTCCGATGGGCGACGTTAACAGCGCTCTGCGCGATGTATATCTGGATAGCCATCACCGCGCAACGTCTGTGGGCAGAGAATCGATTCGCAGGTCCAGCGCTCGAGGCCATGCAGGTCGAAGTCGTCGGAGAGCAATTCCAGTGGTACTTCCGCTACCCAGGGCAGGACGCGGCATTTGGGGCGACGCGGCCCGAGCTGGTGAATGCCCCCGGGGGCAACCCTATCGGCCTGGACACCCGGGACGCTCGCGGCAAGGACGACATTGTTTCAAGCATTCTGATTCTTCCCGCAGGTCGCGAAGTAGATATCCGCTTGCGCTCCCTCGACGTGATTCACGGATTCTTTGTCCCCGAAATGCGCCTCAAACAAAATGCCGTCCCCGGACTTCTCCTGCATGTTCACTTCACGCCCACAGTAGTCGGAACCTATCCGATTTTGTGCAGCCAGGTCTGCGGCTCCGGCCATGCACGCATGCAGGCAGTCCTCTCCGTTCTTCCGCCGGCAGATTTTGAAACGTGGCTCACAACGCATGAGCAAATCCGCGCTCAGGAAATCGCCCCGTGAGATTGCGCCTATTCACCACCAACCATCGCGCGCTCGGAATCCTCTATCTGTTCCTCGCGTTGGCAGCAGTCACGGTGGGAACGCTGCTCTCGCTCATCATGCGCATACATCGCGTCTGGCCGAACCTTGCGCTTCCATTGCTCGGCGTGCTCAAACCCGAAGGCTATCTTGCGCTGGTCACGATGCACGGCACGCTCATGGTGTTCTTCGTTCTCACCACCGCCCCACAGATCGGTTTCGCGAATCTCGTTCTGCCGGAACAGATCGGCGCGCGCAGCATGGCCTTTCCCCGCCTGAATGCAGCGGCCTTCTGGCTGACGGCAGTCGCGCTTCTCGTCTTGCTCGCGGCGTTTGTCGTGCCGCAAGGCGCGCCCATCTCGGGATGGACCAGTTATCCTCCTCTGAGCGCCATAGCTGCAGCCGGACCCGGCCAGGGTGCCGGCATGGACCTGTGGCTGGCGAGCATCGGCATCTTCTGCTTTGCCTCTTGGCTGGCAGCGGTAAACATGCTGGCGACCATCCTTGGAGAACGCCGCGCCGGGATGACCTGGTCGCATATGCCCATGACGGTATGGGCATGGTTGATCACCTCCATCCTCACGCTGCTGGTCTTCAGTGTGCTGCTGGCTGCAATCGTTCTGCTCTTCTCCGACCGGCACTTCGGCTCCAGCTTCTTTGTCCCCATGGGCGACCTCGTCAACGGACACATCGTCGGCCGTGGAGACGGCTCGCCCCTCTTATGGCTGCATCTCTTCTGGTTCTTCGGCCATCCCGAGGTCTACATCGCCGTCCTGCCCGGCATGGGACTCGCCACTTCCCTCTTCGCCAACTTCGCGCGCCGCCGGCCGGTTACCTATCGCCTGATGGCGGCAATGCTGGTGGCCATCGGATTCCTCGGCCTCCTTGTCTGGGGACACCACATGTTCGTGAGCGGCATGAACCCCTACGCGGGAACAGCCTTCGCGCTCACCACCATGGCTATCGCGGTTCCCAGTACAGTCGAGGTGTTGTGCTGGCTGGCCATGCTCTGGGGAGGCGGCCTCCTGCTCAGAACGCCGATGCTCTTTGCCCTCGGCTTCCTTTCCTTCTTTATTGCAGGCGGATTGACGGGTCCGCTTCTCGCCCAACCCGCACTCGACATGTATCTGCACAACACCTTCTTTGTGGTGGCACACTTTCACCTGGTCATGGCCATGGCCGGAGTCTTCTCCATCTTCGCTGGCATCTACTACTGGTATCCGCTCATCACAGGACGCATGATGAATGAGACCCTGGGAAAAGTACACTTCTGGATCACCCTCATCACCGCCTATGGGACCTTTTTCCCCATGCACCTTTCCGGTCTCGCCGGCGAGCCCCGTCACTACGAACGTCTCAGCGGCCCTGCAACATCCTTTCCCACACTTCTTCCGGTCGAGCGAGGCATCACCCATTCCGCGCTGCTTCTTGCAGGGGCACAGCTCTTTTTTTTGTGGAATGTTTTCGCGAGCGCGCGCCGGGGCCGTGCCGCCGAACCAAATCCATGGGAGGCCACGACGCTCGAATGGGCTCCTGAGAACGAGCGCGGCCGTGTGGAACGCGGCCCTTACGAGTATGAAATTGCTATGAACGAAACGAACTTTCATCCGCAGTGGGAAAGGGCGGCAAAAGAGGAGTAAACTTTCATTGCTAGGGGACTGCGATGCCTGCCACCTTTACCCGTCATCCAGTTGAGATCGAGCGCAAAGACACCGGCATCGGTGGCAAGCCTCCGCTCGACCGGCGTCCCACAGGCGGCGGAGGCGACGGAGACAACTGGGAGAATCGCCCCTCTGGCCGCCGCGGCCCTCGCGAGCTGCTAGGCCGCTATCGTCTCGGAGTGCTCTTTGCGCTCGCCGGCGACCTGATGTTCTTCGTCGCTCTGGTCAGCGCCTTCTTCGTGCGCCAGAGTGCCGGACACTTCGACGCCCGCGAAAACTACGTCTCCGACTGGCATCCCCTCGCCGTCCCGCCCATTCTTTGGATCAACACCGCCATCCTCATCCTCAGCAGCCTGACGATGGAGATGGCCCGCCGTCAGCTCTTCCACGAGATCGATGTAATGGACGAATGGCTCGGGCTCGGTCGGCCCGCCGTCAAACGCGCTGCTCCCTGGCTGGTCGCAACGGTAGTTCTGGGCTCGCTCTTTCTCGCTGGGCAGTGGATCGCCTGGGAGCAGTTGGTCCAGCAGGGCTTCTACTACAACTCGCCCGATCCCAGCAGTCACTTCTTCTACCTGATTACGGGCACCCACGGCATTCACTTGCTGCTTGGGGTGATGGCGCTGGCCGCCGCGCTCGCCGCGCTCTTCGTATTGCGGCGCGTGGAGCTGCGCCAGATCGTCGTCGACTGCACGGCATGGTACTGGCACACCATGGGCCTTTTCTGGATTTTCCTCTTCGCGCTCCTAGTCTTCTTCCAGTGAAGCGTCTTCGCATTTTGCTTGTTTTGTCCACCGCACTGGCCTTCCCGGCATTGACCCACGCCCAGGGATGCAGCCTCTGCCGCGACACCACCGCCGGCTCTACCCCGCGAGTGAGGCAGGGGCTGCGCCGCGCCGTCCTGGTCCTGGGACTTCCCGCAGGCGCCGTCTTCCTCGGCATTCTGGCCATAGCAAAGAAGATCAAACCACGCGAAGACTCCGGCGACTAACGGATGGTGGCCCATGCGACCACCATGGAACGGACGACAGGTGGTGTGCAGCCGGGGAGATCCCTGACAGTTTAGACCGAGGACATCCCTGACACTTTAGTTTGGTTGAGGGGATGGGGTGCAGGGGAAGGGGAGACTTCCTCTTCCCCTGCCTCATC
>CAYVSQ010000131.1:0-12754 GCA_964453815.1 uncultured Acidobacteriaceae bacterium
GAATTACGGCAACCCTCTTCGCTTCGTGGCCGTCGGCCCCAATGGCGACGACGTCGACTGGACGACACGCCTCTTCAAGGCGCTGTATGCGAACCCCGAACGCCGCCACCTGTGGGGACTCTCGATTCACTACTACACATCTGGCAGCGCTGCCCGCTTTGCCGATGGCGACGCCCTCCAGTTCAGCGCCGACGAGCACTACGATCTGCTCACCCGCGGCTCGCTCATGGAAAAGATCATTACCGACCACTGGTCGGCGATGGGCAACCTTCCCGGTCAACCCAAGAGTCCGGGCCAGCCACAGGTGAAGCTGGTTGTCGACGAGTGGGGAGCCTGGTACGGTAAGGGCACGGCGCTCGCGCCGGAGTACAACCTGTCGCAGCAATCCACCATGCGCGATGCGCTTCTCGCCGCCATTACCTTCGACATTTTCCAGCGTCATGCGGACAAGGTCGGGGTCGGCGCTGTGGCACAGTCGGTCAACTGTCTTCACTCGCTCATGCTTGCGCAGGGAGATAAGGTAACGCTGACCCCGACTTTTCATGTCTTCAAGATGTATCTGCCGCACCGTGGAGGACAGGCCGTCCGCGCCGAGTTCACCGCTCCGACAATCTCCAACCCGCTGGGCAACACACCGATCCAGGTGGGGGGCGCCAGTTATATCGGAGCGCTGCCTCCGGTAAAGACGCTCGCCGGGCTAAGCGGCTCCGCGTCGATCGCGGCGAAAGGCCCGGGCTCAGAGAATGGCAAGCTTTTGACCTTGTCGGTTGTCAATCCACATCTCACGCGACCCATTACGACCGAAATCGCGGTCCGTGGACGGAGCGTCACCTCGGCTTCGGGCATGGTCCTGGCCTCGCCCGATGTCCACGACCATAACGACTTCGCGCACCCTGACGCAGTCAAGGCTGTCGCCGCCCAGGTCGATGCTCCCGGCGGCGGCAAGATCCGGCACACCTTTCCACCGGCCAGCGTCACGACATTGCAAATTACGTTGGCCTAGGGAAATGCTGGAACCAACAACGCGGTGCGATCCTGTTATCTCGACGTGATCGTGAAGCGCACGACCAGTCCTTCGACGTAGGTCACTTCGACGCGGCGGTCGCCGGGGAGATATTCGTATACCTGGGTCTTCAATCCATTGTCCCCGACGGATTCCGATAGCTGACGGCCCTGACCAAGAAGGCTGGTGACGTCTTCTATCTTCATGCCCCGCTGGAGTTGTGCCGTTGGCGAGCCTGCGGACGTGGCACTTTGATCGGATGGCGAAGGGGTCGCAGCGCCGTTCTGTGCAGGCGCGACTCCATTCTGAGTATTGGGCGCCGGGCCGCCCGCCTGGAGACCGCTGAAATCGAGGTATTCATTCAGCCGGGCCATGACTGCGTCCGGCGTGAGTTGAGCAGGGGGAATCGAGCCCTGCCAGCGCAAATTGAATCGCGAACCGCCACGCGCGCGATTGTCCGCGACCTGCTGCGCCTTGAGCTGGCTGGCAATCTGCGCGTTGCTCTTGTTGATCGCGTCCTGACGCTCGCGACGAGCGCGCTCACGATCGAGATCACGCTGAAGCTGTCTGATCTTGTCGGGATCGTCGGTGTTTGCGATCTGCTGTTCGAGGTTCTTTTCGTAGTCGCTCTTTTCAACGGGCTTGGCGGTCACGGTGGTAGTGGTGTCGTCTCCGAAGGTGCCGAAGCCGCCTCCGTCGAGCTGGAACTCGATCATGTCTTTCTTGACGACGATGGTGGTAATCCGGACGACATCGCCTTTACGAATGGCCGGACCGAACTGCTTGATGCGCGAGGAGTACTCCTTCCAGTCCATGGGCGCGGGCTTGTTGAAGCGCAGGTCGATGCCCTTTTGAGTTCCGGGCATGTCGATTTTCGCTACTACCTGCTTGCCGGTGAAATAGCTGATGATCGAGTCGGCGCCGGACGGAGAGGGGGTTTGGGCGCAGAGCGACACAGGAATGGCGACGGCGAGAAGAGCGGCCCACAGGGCGGATCGGTACACGTTGAAACCCCGATGGTTGGCTTTGAGGCCCGTTACATCCTTAGAGCGACAGCATACTTCGGTGTGGCACCGTGCGAAAGAGTTTGTCCCAGGCCCGAAAATCCGGACCTGGGGAATCCGGTACTGTGGTTACTTTTGGAAGACGGCTACTCCATATTTGGGCAGATCGACGGAGTTTGCCGACGCATGATCTGCGCTGAGCAGGTCCGTCATGGTCTGGGGCAGGGCTACGTGCTGGTTGGCCGTTGTGTGATTGATGAGGATGATGACGGATTTCTTTGCACCCGCATTTTGTTCACCGGAGCGCTGGGCGACTTCGACTCCATCGGGCACGCCGGGCAGGATGGGCTGGACTCCGCTCTGCTGAACGAAGTAAGCGGTGAATTTGCTGAGCAGGGCGGGGTCAAGCCAGGCTCCGATGTAGGTAATGCTGCCT
This sequence comes from uncultured Acidobacteriaceae bacterium, assembly GCA_964453815.1. Lineage (GTDB taxonomy): Bacteria > Acidobacteriota > Terriglobia > Terriglobales > Acidobacteriaceae > Silvibacterium. The sequence goes on from CAYVSQ010000131.1 coordinate 2,444, forward strand.
TTGCCAACGGAGCGGGTGAGGACGGCGGGCTGGCCGTCGAGCCATCCGTTGCTGGGGCCGTAACGCAGGAGGACCTGGGTGTCGGGTGAGGCGGGACTGATGGTTTCTGCCCAAATGCTCGCTGTGCCGGTGCCGAGGTCGCCACTGACCGGAACTTCTGTATCGAGCGCATAGAACTGCGAGACGTTGCCGCCGAGAAAATCGACAAGCGGGCCGGGCTGGCGCTGGGGATTGAGGGCGTTGTACTCGTTCTTCATGCCGCTGCGCGGGCCGAGGACGAGATGACCTCCCTGCTTGACCCAGGCGATGAGGTGGTCGGCTGTAGCCTGGGACAACACATTGAGCGCAGGGGCGACGACGAGCTTGTACTGGTCGAGAGGCGCGTCAGGGGAGATCACGTCGACGGACTGGGTCTGATCGCGTAGGGGACGGTAGAAGGCCACGAGCTCAGCGACGGGATCGAATTTGGCGCTGTGACGCTGGAAGTCTATGGCCCAGCGGCTGTCATAGGAATTCAGGATGGCGACGGAGGCGTGGGGCGATGTACCGGAGAGGGCGGGGCCGGCTTTCTCAAATTCGTCGCCAACCTGTTTCACTTCGTCGTAGACGGGGACAGGCTTTCCGTCGATGCCGGCGAGGACGCCATGATATTCCTCCTGCCCGTTAGGGGCGGCGCGCCATTGCCAGTACTCGACGGCATCGGCTCCATGGCCGATGGACTGCCACGCCATGTCGCGCACCTGACCCTTGTCGAGAGGCGTATTGGTGGGACGCCAGTTGACGAAGGCGGGCTCGGTTTCCATAACCCAGAAATTCTTGCGCTTGTAGCCGCGGGTAAGGTCGTGGCGGGCGGCGTTGTCGGCCGGGTCATAATTGCCGGAGCCGATGTAGTCGTCCCAGGCGGCGATGTCGAGGTTGGAGTGGACAGTGTATTCATCAAAGCCGTCGAACCATCCCATGGTGTTGGTGGTGATGAACTGACGGGGGTCGGCGTGCGGACGGATGGCGTCAATCTGGTTCTGTGAGTAGCTCTCCCAGGTGTCGCTTACGAAGCGCTTCCAGTCGAGGAGCAGGGCGGGGTTTTCGTTGTTGTCGCGCGCCGGAATTTCGTCGAAGTTGTCGTAGGTCTGGCTCCAGTATGCGGTGGCCCAGCGCTTGTTGAGGTTGTCGATGGTGCCGTATTTCTTCTGGAGCCATGCGTGGAATTGGGCTTTGGCTTCGGGATCGAAGGAGTCGTTGTCGTATTCGTTGTCGAGTTGCTAGCCGACGACGTTGGGGTTCCTCCCGTAGCGTATGGCCATCTGCTCGGCAATGTCGTGAGCGAATTTGCGGTAGCGCTCGCTGGCGAAGGAGAACTGCTGGCGGTTTCCGTGCTCGTCGCGTCGGCCGTCCTCGTCGATGCGGAGGGTCTCAGGATATTTGGTCGTCAGCCAGGCAGGCGGCGCGGCGGTAGGCGTGCCGAGGACGATTGCTATGTGGTGCTTGGCAGCAAGAGCGATGGCGCGGTCGAGCCAGTCGAAGTTGTAGTGGCCCTCGGAGGGCTCCATGGTGCTCCAGGCAAACTCGCCGAGGCGGACGAGGTGGATATGCGCTGCTTCCATGAGGGCGAGGTCAGGCTCCCATTGGGACTCGGGCCATTGCTCGGGATACCAGGCGGCTCCGAGGAGCAGTGGCGGCTGGTTGGGATAAGCGGTGGCCTGGGCTGAGGCGGAGACGGCGGGTGCGAACACAACAAGGCCGGCAAGAAAAAGTGAGGCAAAACGCATCAAGAGATCTCCAAAGGGAATACTAGATTTATGGTAAATCAAACCGTTTACATCTGAGATTTTCTGAACTGCTCGATGAGTACATCCGGTTCAGCAGCGTAGCTACGACCGAAGATCGCCAGCGTGGATGCGTCAGTGAAGCCAATCTTGCCCTCTTCCTGAGCCCTCGTCCGAAATAGGCACGATCATGGTCGTCGTCGATCACCTATTCACGAGAACCGCGGCTGATTCCCGGCTGCAAGCGTCCGTCAGCGATGAGGTCCGGGGCGCCCACATCCTCCGCCATATAATGAGGATTCTCGTACCGCATGTCGATCTCTGCGGTGCCAATTTCAATTCTTCTCGTCTTCGCACCGACCGCCGCAAGCAGTGGGAACGGTGATGCCAGTTGACGCGCGAAGTGATGAACGTGAAAGTAGCTCCGTCCATTCCAAGGCGCTCGGCCGCCACGGCGAAGTCAATAGATTGTAGGAGGGCGTCAGCCGCCGACCGCGTCTGTGACTGCGGTCAAGGTGTCCAGTGACCGAATGAGAGGAAGCCTATTTTATTGATTCAAGATACGTCGACTTTTCCGCTTCAGAGTTGTACCAACGAGGCCACCCAGCTGTGTTGTAGTTCGCTAACGGCCAATTTTTCGTGCGCTTTGGCAAGAAAACGCAGTTCACGGCACGCTATGATGAGTCGTATCGTTACGCCCAGACGGCCTAGAACCCGGGCCATGATGTGAATCGTCTTCCGATAATGCGCGTAGAGTTCCGGCGAGACAGTGACGGTATCGGCTTGAGATCCCATGATTACAAGAAACGAGGTTTGAATGGTCCAGACACCTGCATCACCAAAATCCTTTCGGCTCGGACCGGTGGTAATCATTGCGGCGGTGGTGGGCGTAGCCGCGGTTGCTTTTGCCTACACGGCTGGATGGCTTTCACCGCAAAGGCTGACGCCAAAAAAGATGGTAGAGGCGTTGGCACCTCCAGGTGGCCCGGCGTTGGGCCATCGCCGTAACCACGCCAAGGGCATCTGTTTCACTGGCACGTTCGAAGCTAACGGAGATGGTTCGGCGCTTTCCAAGGCACCGGTCTTCGCTCGAGGTCAATATCCGGTGGTAGGACGATTCAACCTTGGTACCGCGGACCCGAATGCAGCAGATGCTATGGTGCGCGTGCGTGGCATCGGCATCCGCATCACGACGCCGGATGGACAGGAATGGCGGAGCGCCATGATCGATGCGCCCATCTTCCCTGTATCGACACCGCAAGGCTTCTACGAACTCCTGACTGCCTCCGGAAGCAAGGATCCCGATTCGATGAAGAAGTTTATTGCCGCGCATCCGGAATTCACCACGTTCCTCGCTTGGGCCAAGAGCGCTCCCTGGACCGGGAGCTATGCGGAGGAGCGCTACAACAGTCTCAACTCCTTTCTGTTTGTCGATGCCACCGGCACCACGCATCCGATACGCTGGTCGTTGGTTCCGGCGGCGCAACCTGTACCCGTCTCACCGGATGAGCTGAGCAAACGTGGCCCCGACTTCCTGGAGCAGGAGATTACCCAGCGTGTCTCTGCCAGCCCTCAACGTTGGAGTATGGAGGTGATCGTTGCCAACCCGGGTGATCCGACAGCGGACCCCAACAAGGCATGGCCAGCGGATCGTCGCACAGTTGAGGTTGGCACGCTCACCGTCCAGCAGATAGAGCCTGAGCGTGACGGCCCGTGTCTTAACATCAATTTCGACCCGACCGTGTTACCCTCCGGCATCACGACGTCCGATGACCCATTCCCCGCCGCCCGTTCGGCCGCCTATTCCCGGTCGTACAACAGCCGCACAGCCGAAGCCTCGTACTATCCGGGCACTGCGGCAGGAGCCAAGCAATGACCACAAGCCGCAAACGCTTCACCGCGCCGCAGCGATTGCTTCACTGGCTCATGGCAATCTGCATTCTCTCCATGTTGTTCATCGGTGTAGGCATGGTCTCGACCATCACGCCGAAGTACCTGACATTGGTCCAGATTCATAAGCCGCTCGGTATCGCCATCCTGGTGCTCGCACTCATCCGTCTGTTACTGCGCATTTTTTACGGCGCGCCTGCGCTGCCGGCCGACCTGCCGGAGCCAATTAAGCTGGCTGCAAATCTGTCGCAGTATATCTTCTACGCGCTGATGATCGGCATGCCGCTGATCGGCTGGGGAATGTTGTCCGCAGCGTCCTACCCGGTGGTGCTTTTCGGCAGTGGGCATCTGCCCTCGATTCTGCCTGTGCGTCCCAGCCTGCATGCATTGTTGTGGCATGCACATTACTACCTGGCCTTTGCTTTCTTCGCATTCATCCTGATGCATGTCGCAGCGATTCTCTTTCATAAGCTGATCAGGAATGACGGCGTATTCGAGGCAATGGCCCCCGTGCTCTCACGCAACCAGCCCAAGTGACCGACTGCCTCTTTGCAGGTAGGCCCTTGGCTCAGGTGCGTTTCCACGAGGGATTTGTTTTACGTCGCATGCCGATGCGAAGGCGACCACGATCGGCAAGAGGTCGGATGCGATACGCGACAGTATCCTGACGGAAGCGGAGAAAACCTGGCGTTCCGCGTCGCCAGTCTTGTAGCTCAACCCGATCCGTCTCTTTATGTAACAAAACCCCCTTTTTCGGGGTCGCCGTATGCGATGCCAACGTGGTGCCGCCGGAATTTTGATCGTCTGACAGCCTGAATACGATGTATTTGGGAAACTGTCTCGGCCCCCTGGAGTTCAAACTGATCCATTACCGGTTTTTCCGAAGAGCCGAATCGCGACTGAGAGCAAGTGAATGGAGAACGGCCCGCGGATAGGAACGGTCGTGATTGCGGTCGGCCAATTTGTCATGAGTGAGGGGGCTGAAGGGAGATATATTTTGATCCTGCGCGCCTCCAGCGCAGCGATAGTCTGTCTCGCGAGTTTTGCGTCCTGCTGTGCCGACGAATCCCATCGCAAATAGTCCTACGAGAAGAACCATGACACTTGCAACAAACCATCCTGCGACATGTTCTTGCGGCGGTCCAAGCCTCACCTTTTAACAAGCCTCACGCGACAGATTCGCGATCCTTCTTCCAATCGTCGATGCTGATTCGACCGGCTCCGAACTGGGTGATAAGAAGTGCTGCACCGAGCATAGACAAATTTTTAGCAAACATTGCTTGCTGTATGTGAATCACAGCCGGATCACTCTGTTTCCAATACGTATGCATCATCCATGTGACGGACACGAGGAACGCTACTAAAACCCAGGCTCCCCAGCGTGCCTTGTAACCGAAAGCGACGCTCAATCCGCCGACGATCGCCATGACTCCGGACAAGGGAACGAGCAGGTGAGCAAAAGGCACACCTAAATTTGCGGCGTGTCCTATTCCCTCGCTGGAGAAATGACGTGGAGCTGCGGTAATGAAGATCAATGAAAACATGACTCTCGCGATAGGGAAAAGTATGCGCATGAATCGCCTCCTTATGGGGCAAAGCGTTAGTGACGTTTGTATCACTATAAGTGATAGCACTATCATTATGACTTGAGTGTTGTCAATATTCTCATGACCAACCGTAGGAAGAAAAGACTAAACGCAGACCGTCCCAGACGGGGCACGCCAGAGCAAACACGCGCGCGTCTTGTGACCACGGCAGCAGAGATTTTCAATCGTGTCGGCTATCACGGAACCGATTCGAACCGGATTGCGAAGGAGGCCGGATACGCGACCGGCACCTTCTATAAGCATTTCAAAGACAAGCGTGAAGCCTTTCTCACTGTTTACGAGACCTGGGTTACGTCCGAGTGGGCCGCGGTCGATTCGGAACTGTCGGCCGGCAGAAAACCAAAAGAGACGGCCCGAAGACTCGTCGAGCTAGCCATCGACTTCCATACGCGGTGGCGCGGTCTGCGAGCGTCATTGATGGAGCTGGTTTTCACGGACGAAAAGGTGCGGCGGTTTTATCGGAGCCAACGTCGCAGACAATTGGATGTAATTGCTCAACTCCGCCTCCGCCTCGGAATTCCGGCAGGCCGGCGAGAGGATGACGCAATACATCTATTCACAACAGAACGAATCTATGATGCGATTGGACAGGGCGAGCTCCAGGCCCTCGGTCTCGATCACGACCTCGTTGTTGAGGCGATGGTCGATAAGGTGTTTGCGCTGTTAAGTTGACCGTCTGTCATTCGGGATGTTGTTCGCGTGTGGGCGGGCAGGCAGAATACCGGCGCTGGTCGCGGATCGTGAGCGAGGAAGCGCGGGCGACTACTTCGGCGACCAGCTAATCTGGCCGTTGCCACGATAGGCCAGATTACCGATCTGACCGGCACGCGCCGCGGCGACCCCGGTTTCCACGGGCGCGTTTGGCTCTTTGCGCATCCTGACGCACTCGAAGAAATTCTGCATGTGCGAGATGGTTCCGTCGCGGAAGCTCTCCTCCTTGAGAACGGGATTCTGGTTACTCTGGACGCCCTCGCGATAAACGCTGAACCCGCTGCGATTGATCTTCAGCGTCGCCTCGGTCCCGCGGAATTCAAGACCGCCGTCGTCGATAGAGGAGCTCATCATTCCCTCGTAGACAACATCAAAACCTGGATAACGGAATGCCGCTTGAATCGTGTCGGGGCAGTCCCATTCCAGAAACATATATTTGTCCGCAAGCATCTGCGCCTCACGCGGCTGGTCGGATTTCATGGCCCAGTGGGCCACATCGATCCAGTGAGTGAATAGATCGGTCATGGCTCCGCCGCCAAAGTTCCAGAACCAGCGCCACCGGAAAAACTTTTCTTCGCTGAACGGCTGATCGGGAGCGGATCCGAGCCAAAGCTTCCAGTCGAGAGCCTGTGTGTCGACGGGCTTAGTCGGCCAGTTGCGTTGATAGTTCTGCCACCAATAGGTTCTTACCTGAGTGACGCGCCCGAGGCTACCGCCCTGAATCAACTCGACAGCATCGCGAAAGTGGGTCCAGCTACGCTGCTGCATGCCGCACTGCAGAATCTGCTTTCCGGAGCGAACGGCGCGGGTGAGCGCGACGCCTTCCTCGATGGTGTGTGTGACGGGCTTTTCCAGATAGACGTCTTTGCCAGCGGCCAGGGCGTCGACGGCCATGCGAACGTGCCAGTGATCCGGGGACGCAATGATCACGGCATCGATATCCTTGTCGAGCACCTCGTGATAGTCGACATGCGTGGTAGCCATGCCGTTGGACCTCTCTTTGACAGCATCGCGGTGCGGCGCATACACGTCGCTGACAGCTATGATCTGGCAGGGGCCGACCTTCTCGGCAGAATCGAGCAGGCCCTTCATTCGGCCGCCCGCTCCGATGACCCCAATGCGAAGAGTATCGTTTGCACCCAGCACTCTGGTTGAGGCAAGGGCAGTAAGCCCACCTGCAATGAGAAAGCGGCGGCGATCGGGCTTATATGACATGGCGCTTCCTACCGTTCTTTATTCCCGCCGATCATTATCAATGAAGTTGCGTTGCGCGGCCAAAGACCTCAGAAAGTAGGCTCAACGTTGAAGGACTCCGGCCGAACGATAGACGGCGCCGCCGATGCCGGTTTCGACAACAGGGAGGGTGGGCGTTTCGGTGAGAACTTCAATCGAGTTTTCGCTGGCCAGGATGGTGTCTTCGACCTTGGCTCCGCGCAGGCTGGGGTTATAGGCGAAAGCCTGGGGAGCGGTGACGATGTCTTCTCCGGAGGGCGTGATGAGCCAGTCGCGTTCGGTGTATCCGCAAGCTCCGCCCTGGTGATGGAGCTCGATCTCTTCGGCGGCTCCTAGGGATTTGTATGCTTCGCGAGCAACCTCGAAAAGCTGAGCAGAGATTACGCTGGGGCGGGTGGCATGGAGCAGCTCGGAGTGAATGCGGGCTGCTGCGATGAAGGATGCGGCCAGATCTTCGGGTATCGGTCCGAAGTGGACGAAGCGGGTGATTGAGACGACTAATCCCCACCTGCGGGCGCAGAGATTGACCATGCCGTAGCGTTCGAGGACACCCTGGCGAGGGACGGCATGCTTGTATTTGCGGATTCGGTCGTCGACTCCCATCAGCAGCACCGTCGGCGTGATGCCGCGTTCAAGCAGCGCGGCGGCGGAGCGGGCTGCCATTTCGTCTTCGGTGACTCCGGGCTGGAGAGATTCGAGGACAACGACGGTGGCTTCGGCGGTGTCGCGGGAGAGAATGCGGAGGCGTTCGATCTCCGTGGGCAGGAGTGGGGAGCGGAGGCTGCTGATGCTGACGTGCTCGGCGCCGGCTATCAGAGTGTCTGAGCCTAACGCGTTGTCTCCTACAAGTTCGCGGAGAAGCCGAGCCGGGCTTTGATACCAGGGATAAATAACGGGCTCGTAGCCGAGGCCGGTGAACTCCTCGTCGGCTAGGCGGGGGGCTTCGTTGTTGGAAGTGAGGTAGTAGCGGAGTCCCTCGTGGGTGATAAGCAGTGATGTGACGGCGGTTTCAGAACCTAGGGCGACGCGGGCTTCGACCTGGCCGGCGGTGACCCAGGCGATGTTTTCGTGGCGGCTGAGCAGGATCGCGGAGAGGTTGTTGCGATCGAGGAAGGCGGCGAGGCGCCGGTGTTTTTCGTCCTGCTCAGCAAATCGAGGTTCGAGGGAACTCACGAAAGAGTTTTGCGCCGTCGCTTCGGTGGGTGGATTCACGCGCTTCTTTCTCCTTGCGTTGCTTACAGTCAGAATGAATGAAAGTAAACCGATTTTTATCGGCGGTTTCCGCCTCTAGTTAACGTGAAAGCACTGTACAGCGAGTGAGGAAAAGGGGCAAGGGTTTGGGGATGACCGTCAACTCAAGCTGTCTTTACAGGACAGATGCCCTCGGTGCAGCCGATGGGACGGACACAGAGGCGAGCCGCCAGGACGATGAGCGTGATCCAGAGCAGATCGGCGCCGAGCAGGTGGACCATCTGCATCCAAGTAGGGGCGAGGAGGAGAATGTCGGCCAGTCCGAGCGTGTATTGCAGGAGAAGTAAGGCGGCTACGGTGAGTGAAAGCCTGCGATTCGCCGCGGAACGGGTGCCGTGAAAGATAAGCCAGAGCAGGAAGACGCCGGCGAGAAGGCTGACGGCAGGATGCGCCCAACGAAGCCGGACGAGCCAGGAGCTGCTGCTGGAGAAATCCTGCGCCAGGGCCGCGCGAAGGCTGGTGGCGGGATAGAGCGTGTCGCCGAGAGCAGCGAGAGAGCCGGTGACTCCGACGACGAGGAGGGCGATGAGTCCGGTGAGGATGAGGCCGGGGGCGCGGAATTCGACGCTGCCGCGCATGAAGCCTTGTTTGCGAGAGAGAAAGTGCGCGGTCAGGGCAAGCGCGCCGAGCAGGAGCAGGGTGTTCGTCAGATGCAGGGCGAGATAGACGGCACGTGATGCGGACTGGTCGTGAGCGACCTTGCCGAGCAGGACCAGCAGGGCTCCGAGAAGCGCCTCGTTGAGCGTAAGAACAAGGGCCGCGATGGAGGCGGCACGGGCAAGGTGACGGCGCGGAGTGGCACGAAAGATCCAGAAGAGCAGGCCGAAGACAGCGATGAGAGCGACGCCGCTCATGGCGCGGTGGGCAAACTCGATCAGGGTCGCGGCGGTGGGATAATGCTGAATGACAGAGCCGTTGCAGAGCGGCCAGTGATCTCCACAACCCGCACCGGAGCCGGTGGCGCGTACGGCTGCTCCCCAGAGAACGACGGCGACGTTGTAGACAAGTACAGCCCACGCATAGCGATTCAGGGCTGGGGAATCGGCATGGGAGGGCGCCGGAGTTGCGGAAATCGCGGCCGTGGCGGCGTTCATCATGGTTCTTCGCTTATTTTAGGGGTTGCAGAACAACCTATTTGCCCCTGAGAGCAATCATTACAACATGCGTATAAAAAACTCACAATTTATCGGCATTTTGCTGGCTTCCACGATGGTTTGCAGCTCCGGTGCGATTATTTCGGCTCAGGATACAAGCCCGAAGCAGGATGTAAAAAACGCCGGGACAGACACAAAAGACGCGGCCAAGGATACCGGCCACGCGGTGTCGACCGGCACAAAGAAGACCTACCACGCTACGAAGAAGGGTACAACCACCGGCTACGACAAGACCAAAGAAGGCACGACCACGGCTTACGACCGGACCAAAGAGGGTACGGAGAAGGGATTCGACAAGACCAAGGAAGGCACCCAGAAAGTCTTCGATCCCAACAAGGAGCCGTCGACGAAGGCGAAAGACAACGCGCATCAGGCCTCTGTCAAGGCCAAAGACAGGACTAAGGAAACAGGCCAGAAGGTGAACGACGCCGCGACCAAACCGCAGTAAAGGCAATGCCGAGCGGTAAATATCAGGGCTTCGATGGATGCCGGGTGAATATTTTTCCCCGGCTTTTTGTATGCACACCGTCCTCTCCTCCGATTGGCGGCGTGTCATGCTTAGAGAGGCATGAGCCCTGATTCAACAGAGAGCGAGACCAGAGCGGTCCCGGTTCTACCTGCGCCTGCAGTGGCGGTTCTGAGTGACAGCATCCACTTTCACTGGGAAAAACAATCGTTTCGGACAGATCTGATCTTTGTGTT
>CAYVSQ010000132.1:0-5491 GCA_964453815.1 uncultured Acidobacteriaceae bacterium
CTGCTCCCATGGAGATACTCCTTCTCGGGCAAACCGTTTATTGTGCCATTCGAGCATAAGGGATGGCAAAGTCCGACGCGGCCCAGGCGGCCGTGAAAGGCTTTCCCTAGGGCAGAGGCTGGGCGTCGTCGTCGGTGGGTACCAGGGGCGGCAGCTTGCTAGTATGGCCGGCTTCGTGCAGCACAGCGTCAAGGTGCTCCAGTACCTCGTCAACGCTCATGGTGTACATTTCGCGGCCGTTGTCATAGCCGGTCTCGACGGACTGTTTCAGGTAGCGGCCGGCAATCTGCGCGGCGAGTGCGTCGGTAATCACATTACCGGTGCGTTTCTTCTGTTCCACCCAAGCATGGCAGGGCATGGCGATCCACACCGGGCGCCCGCTGACGTCGAAGCGCACATCGACGGCATCGGCGTGGCGAGTGGCGATGGCCACGATATTCGCAACCCAGCGGCAGCGTAAATCCTCACCGGTCCAGCGGTCGTTCACGTGGAAGTCTTCATACATGACAACATCTAGCCTAATCGCAGCCTCTCCCGCCAGCAAGTGATCGGACAGCCAGACCCGAAATTTTGGCCTCCAGTGACAAAAGAATACGGTTTCTCATGGAAAACAAATCTTTTCCACGAAACCTTCGTCCAACATCTGCCGTCAAAGCAGTTGATTTTATTTCAAAGGAGCAAATAAAGTGACTCTTACTCCCCAATCCGCTCGGCGTTATGAGGAAAAGCTTCTTGAGCAGAAGCAGTTGCTGGAGCGAGTGATGTTGACAGCTGTAGAGCAAGGTCGTGAAACCGTCGCGGAAGACACGCAGGATGTAGCCGATCAAGCGGTTCTCTCATACCAAAAAGAATTACTCTTCAGCCAAAGCACGACCGGTCACCGCCAACTCATGCTGGTGCGGCAGGCGCTGACTCGCGTTCAGGACGGCAGCTTTGGTGAATGTGTTCACTGTGGCATTGAGATTGGCTCAAAGCGCCTGGAAGCCCTGCCATGGACTCCGCACTGTATCGAGTGCCAGGAAAAGATCGAAAACGGCGAGATCGAGGATCCAGTGCGCGCGGCCTGACTATTTTGGGGGACGAATCTGTCCGCGCCACAGGGGGCTCGTGCCTCCCATTCCCTTGCCCCCCGCCCGCTAGCCCCCTGCTCGTGGCTTTGACCCACCCATTCGCACGCTGTTAAACTTGAGTTATCTAAAAGCAGACAGCCCATTTAGGCATGCCTGTCTGCGTACAGCCTGTTGTCAGGCCAGTTCCCGCCCACAAGGATTCCGAAGGATCTCCATTGGATACACAGACACGTCACGCGCTAAAGCAAGATCGCTTTGTTGGGGCCACCGCCTCGAGCCTAAGTTGGTTGCAGTTGCATCGCACCAATGTCATCAAGTTCGCGGTGGCAGCTCTTATCGTCGTTGCACTCATTGTCACCGGCGTCGTAGTTTACAATACGCGCTCTAACAATGCACAAATCGCCTTCGGCAAGGCGATGGATATTTACACCACGCCGCTCCGCCAGCCTGGTCAGCCGGTCGCGCCCGGCGACGCATCCTACGCGACGTCCGCCGAGCGCGCCAAGGCAGTCAATCCGTTGTTTGTCGATGTCGCCAACCGATACGGCTGGTTCAAGATCGGCGCCAACGCGCAATACTTTGCAGGGCTCACTTATCTCGACATGGGCCAGACGGGGCCGGCAGAAGCTGCACTGCAGAAGGCCTCAAATTCGCACGATAACGCTCTGGCGACCTTAGCCAAAATGGCTCTCGCCGGCCTCTATCGCCAGACGGGCCGCGACGCCCAAGCGGGGGATCTTTATCAGCAGATCATCAAGAGCCCGACGCTCACCGTTCCCGCCTCGGCCGCCAAACTACAGCTGGCGCAGCTGTATGAGACGACAAATCCGGCTCAGGCCAAGAAGCTTTACGCCGAGATCAAGGATCAGGACAAGACTACGGCCGCCGGCCAGATCGCAGCACAAAGGCTTTCCGGTGGAAAGCAACCCTTGCAGTAGCCGCCGCCCAAGGTGTGTATTTCGACTCAACAATCGGCCGGCGTAGTGCCCCGCTATGTGGGCTTTTCTATTTCCGCGGCCGCGAGTTCTAAATCTTCGAGTTCACCCCTCCGTACTGGGCAGCCGAGCAAGTACGTGATGCTTGCCCACCTCCCGCGTTCCTCGCCCACCTCCCAGCGATAATTTTCCGAGGTGAAACCGGCGATCGACTCTCGGAGGTCGGCCTGCGAATAGGAGCGCAGGCACGACATCACGCCATCGAACCATAACGTAAATGGGATGACAGGCAAGCAGTAGTTCCAGAAGATACGCGACCACCGAAATGGCCGGATGCGCGGTACAAGCCCAAGCGCCAGCAGAGGTACAAGGAAGACCATGAGCAGGGTGCGCGCATCGCGTTTCGGTGTCTCAAAAATGGCGATGCCCTGGCCCTGGTCGAAGGCATCCTTCAGAATGGCCTTCGCTTCGTGTGGTGCAAAGTGATGAAACGTTGTAAACATCGTGCGGAATCCCGCAAGTTCGGGCGGAATGCGGGTAGCGTCAACCGGGTCCGGATGGAAGCCCACCGCATTTCCGGTCGCAGCGCGAATCCGCTCAAAGGCCGGCTGGTTGGGATACTTGTCGGTAAGCAGAACTGCAGGCGCTGGCTCTCCGCTTTCAGCGAGATCGCGGGCAAGCCTGATCCATGGCCCCCCGCCGCCCGAGCACAAATCAATGACGCGGCGCGTTCCAGCCGCAGCAAGAGCATGCTGCAGCCGGGGCACAATTGGGCCATAGATATCCTGCGAACTCCACATCGCCTCCAGCCCATCGGTCATCAAATCGCGCAGAAAGCCAGGAAAGTGGGGATGATCGTGAAGTTCGAACCACTCTTTTCTTTGCACGATCTTGGTTGGCCCTCGGTGCTGTCCGCGTTGCCTTTCGGCTAATGGAATTCTAGCTGAACCGCTTCTCCGATATCCGCATTTCAGCTGACGCCTGTTTTTCATGAGCGCAAACGCGGTATCCTCCGTCCTTAGAGCAGGGAGTTAGGAATGAGTTCTTTTCCGGGACAGCTGACCGGCTGGATGGCTCCGGCTCTGATAACTGAGAAAGCGTTGGCTTCTGAAGAGACGTTCGCGCCGGCAAAGACTTTGGACTCGACCGAGACGATCACTGCCCTTGTTGCCCACTACTCGGCGACGCTGTACCGCGTGGCCTACTCGGTGATGCGCAATGCTGCCGAGGCGGAAGATGCCGTGCAGGAGGCATTTGTGCGCGTACTCAAGCATCGCGAGAGACTTGGAGAGATTCACGACCTGCGCGTCTGGCTGATTCGTATTACCTGGAACGTGGTACTCGACAAGAAGCGCCGCAGCAAGACTCGACCCGAGAACGATGACATCGCCGACTTCGTCCGTGTCCTGCCTGCCGCGGACCGCAGAGCCGATGACTCGCTCATCTCGTCTCAGGAGCACGGGCGAATTTTGAAGCTGATCGATCGCCTGCCGCGCAAGGAGCGCGAGGCGCTCCTGCTCTCCGCCGTTGAAGAGCTTTCAACCGTGCAGATCGCAACTGTGCTCGGCACCACCGAATCGTCCATCCGTTCGCGAATTTTTCGCGCGAGGCGCGAACTCTCCGCGTTGCTGGAGAAGGAAGGAGTATCGCGATGAACCGAGGAATTTACCATGAGCAGCAGAATCACGACCAGCGTATCGACCGGACGCTGCGGCGGCTGGGCTCTGTAACGCCGGCCGCAGGTATCGAAGACCGCATCTCTGCTCGTCTCGCTCGAGAGCGATCAAAGACGCAAGGCCGGAGCGCAAGCCGTGCCCGCTTCTTCGCACTTCCTCGCTTTGCCATCGGGGTGGCCTCGTCTTTGGTCGCATGCGTGGCCATCATTGCCGGTAGTGTGAACCATTCGCACAGAATTCTGCCTACGGTGCCCGGCGTCCGACTTCCCGCAGGGTCCTCCGGCATGGGAGCAGCCTCTGCCGCGCATATTGCAAATCAGCCTGTATCGGCGCCACCGCAGGGGCGTGCGCGTTCGGTGCGCCAGACGGCAAGCGGACGTGCGGTTATCTCATCACAAACGCAAAAGCCTGCCGGCGTTGCAGTGCCGAGAACTCCGTCCCCGGCATCGGGAGATGCTACTCGACCGTAGCAGCCTCGCAATTGCCCGCTATTGCGTCTCCCTCAATATTCGGACAATCACCTTAACCGTGCGTTGCAATCGATTCAAACAGCATATGCAGCAATGCGAGCACGACTGCGCCGATAAATGCTGCCCCGAAGGTCGCTATTCCAAAGCCGGGTACGAAGGTGCCGGCGAGCCTCAGCATAAGCGCGTTGATCACCAGGAAGAAAATCCCCAGCGTGAGAATACTTATCGGCAACGTGATGATTTTGAGCAGAAGTCCCAGGGTGGCGTTCAACAGGCCGATTACCAGTGCCGCAAGCAGTGCGGACCAGAAACTGGTAACGCGAAAACCCGGAACCAGGTAAGCGACAATCAATAGTGCACCGGCCTGCAGGCACCACCGCAACAGAAGACGAATCATCTTAGCTAGCCTTATTCCTTTCAAGGTAGGTCCGAGTCCCGCGCAAATTTTCTGTGAGGAAACCGGCCGGTTGTACCAGCGTACTCTAGCATGGTTTATCAAGGAAGTATGTCGCCGATACGCCTTCTCATTGCCGGCCTCCTTATATGCGCGTCAGTCCTCGCTTGCTGTGCACAGAACGCGCCTGCGAATGAGGCAGCGATTCCCGACGTGCCGACTCTCATCGGACAGGTGAAGGAACATCAGCGCAAGCTCGACCAGACTCGCGAGAATTACACCTATCGTGAGGTCGTCGTCACCCACGAGCTGGACAAGAACGGCAACGTGAAGAAGACCGAGAGCGAGGAGAACAACGTCTTCTACGTAAACTCGCACGAACTTGATCGGAAGGTAAAGAAGAATGGCAAGGATCTGAGCGCCGATGACCAGAAAAAAGAGCAGGACCGCGTCATGAAGGAAATCGAAAAGGCGCAGAAGACACCGCCCGGAACATCGACAGACAAGAATACTGTAACTATCACGCAGCTACTGGCCATCATGAAGATTTACAAACCCCGACGTGAGGTGATCGATGGACGCAGCACGATTGCCTTCGACTTTGTGGGCGATCCTCACGCCAAAACTCACGGTATGGCCGAAGATGCCTCCAAAAAATTGGAGGGAACGTTATGGATCGACGAGAAAGATCGCCAGGTCCGCCGCATGATTGCGCGCTTCGACGACAATTTCCACCTGGGTTTCGGCCTCTTCAGCGTTGGCAAAGGCAGTAACTTTACCTTCAATCAAAAGCTCGTGAACAACGAGCTCTGGTTGCCGACCGACGCGCAGGGCCATCTCATCGCTCATGCCATGGGCTTTATCGGCTACCGTGCCGACATCAGCGTGACCGACGACCAGTACCAGCGATTCCACACCGAGGCGCACCAACAACCCACAGGAAAAA
>CAYVSQ010000133.1:0-16402 GCA_964453815.1 uncultured Acidobacteriaceae bacterium
CTGGAATTGTACGCTCGCGTTGACGCCGGGGTTTCTGTCGCCGAGCGACGCGCTGGAGATATGGATGGCGTTCGCGGCAAAGTTGATGGAGTTGCCCGGTTTTACAAAGTAGTGAAATCCGATCCCGAACTGGGGCGAAAAATTCCAGACGCTGGTCCCGCCGGGTTGGCCGTGCGGAACGAGGATATCCGGTGGATATTTGTGGGTCGTGTAGATGAGTCCGCCTGCGCCTTGCACCCACGGGACGACACGGCGGCTGGGACTGAAATTCCAGCGAAGGATGATCGGCGTAATGCTGACGCCTGTGAAGGTTCCACCGCCATAAGGCAGGACTACATGGCCGATCTCGCCCTCGAACTCGTATTCAGTGAGCATGTCGTGGGGCGGTGGCGTGAAGGATTGCCAGTAGGGCATGATTTCGCCCGCGTACTCAAACTGGCCGCGTAGGATGCCGGGAAGATGCGGGTCGGTTAGCACTTTGCCCACGCGCACTCCGGCGGAAAGGAAACTGAAGTCCGAGCGGTTGCCCGTGCCGAAGCCACCTTGAAGAAAGGGACCGAACTCCCAGGGATCGCTAGCCAGCGCGGCTTGGGCGGGCGCACGGTCAGGATCGGACATGACCTGTTGTATATGTATGGTCTGTGTCTGCGCGGTCTGGGCTGACGCCTGCATGGTCCATGCAAAAAGAGCGGAGCCGAGGAGACAAAAAACGGTGGGGAAGCAAAATACTTTCATCCGCATGCGAGTGTATCTTCTCCGCAAAAGTCCGCAAAAGAAAGGCCGCCTGCCGGGCGGCCCCGTTGTATTGGCCAATAATCGCTTTAACCGGCGACTTCCTCGAGTTGCTTCGCGTCCATGTCGAAATTCGAATAAACGTTCTGCACATCGTCGTTGTCTTCCAGCGCTTCGAGCAGCCGGATGCACTGCGCCGCAGGTGCGCCTTCAAGTTTGGTGTACGTCGACGCGACCATGGTGACCTCGGAGAGGACGGTCTCAATACCGGCATCCTTCACAGCTGTGGCCACTGCTTCCCAGGCATTGGGCTCAGTGATGATTTCCCACGTATCGCCTTCGTCGTTGAGGTCTTCGCCCCCGGCTTCGAGGACGATGCCCATGAGCTTGTCCTCGTCGGCTGCCTCTTTTAGGACAGCGATGACACCCTTCTTCGCGAACATGAAGCGGACGGAGTTGGGCTCGCCGAGGTTGCCGCCGTTTTTCGAGAAGGTGTGGCGAATTTCGCTGACTGCGCGGTTGCGGTTGTCGGTAGTGCAATCGACAATGACAGCCACTCCACCGGGACCATAACCCTCGAAGGAGATTTCCTCGTACTGAAGGCCGGGTATCTCCCCGGTCCCACGCTGGACAGCGCGCTTGATGTTCTCAGCGGGCATGTTCTCAGCCTTGGCGGCAGCGATGGCGCTACGCAGGCGTGGATTGCCGTCTGGATCGCCGCCTCCGGAGCGTGCCGCAATGGTGATTTCCTTGATGAGGCGAGTAAAAATCTTGCCGCGCTTGGCGTCGAGTGCGCCCTTCTTGTGTTTGATTGTCGCCCATTTGGAATGGCCGGACATAAAGAACCTCGGGAGCCTGGTAGGTGAATTTTGCGGCGAAATGCTGGAAACAATACTGCTTTGGAGCAACTCCCGCAACTAGGGAGTATAGCAGGGGCCACGTGTGTTTCGAAATGGCGCTAGCGCAGCCCGCAAGTTCAACTACCTCGAGCAATGAAACCTGGGCTGCCGGTCTTCACCACTTCATTGAACCTCTGTCGAACCTGAATTCCTTTGATTTCGTCAAGCGCGTCTTCCGGAAGGGCGGAGATGTCGAAATTCTCTCTGGCGCGGGCCGCACTCCTGGGCGTGGTAAGCAAAGCAGTGCCTCGCTGCACTGCCCACGCCAGCAGCACCTGCGCCGGCGTCTTTCCAACTCGTGCGGCGATTGCTGTAATGACTGGATCTTCAAGCGGCCCCGGTCTGGTTCCATGGCCTAATGGCGCGAAAGCCAAAAGCACAATGCGCTTCTCTTTGCAGAATTCCAGAAGGTCCGTCTCCGGCAGATACGGATGTGACTCGACTTGGACCACAGCCGGCTTGATTTTCGCAGCTTCATAGAGGGGAAACAATTCGTTCAAGCCGACGTCCGACAGTCCAATGGCGCGGCACCTGCCATGGTCCACGAGACTTTCCATGGCCCTCCAGGTGTCGAGCAGAGTCACGCCGTGGTCGTAAACGACATTGCCGTTTTGATCCCGCGGATCCTGCTCCTCCCCTGGTTGAAAAGCAAATGGAGTGTGAATGAGATAGAGATCCAGATAGTTGAGCCTGAGTCTATCGAGACTCGCCTCGAAAGCCGGCTCGACGCGCTCGGGACGGTGATTGGAGTTCCACAACTTTGTGGTTACAAAAATGTCTTCGCGCGCGATCCCTCCAGCGACAAGTCCTGCCTGCAACGCCTCGCCTACCTCACGCTCATTCCGGTATCGCTCCGCACAATCGAAGTGCCGGAATCCAGCTTCCAGTGCGCCTCTGGTCGCAGTTATCGTCACAGCTGGATCTGGAATCAACGTGCCAAAGCCGACTGCAGGTATATGACCGCCTCCGTGGTTGAGCGGCATTCTCTTCATCCGAAGATCAGAAGATTCAGTCATTGGAATACCTCGGCATTATGATTTTGCTCCCTGCATCGCCGCCCCGGATCTGAAAATTTAATACCCGCCCAGAAAAAAGGCGACAAAAGTGTCAAAGGTGTTTCCCGGGGACTCAGCGTATATCTGTTTGCCCGCTCATGGCGGATCAGTCCGAAGCGCTTCTCGTCACTTGGACGAAAAAATCGGCAACTCGGACAACTGTCGTCTCGATTTTGACAGATGGACTATGAGGGAGAGAGTCTCAGCCCTTGTGGATTCAATGACCCACTACGGCACCACGCCTATGGGTTTGAAAGATACTGCGGCAGAGATAATATCCCGACCAGTCCTTGTCGGCTTTGCTTATTTCAGTAGTTCACAACTTTTTGCAATTTGTTGCGTCGTTGTGACATATCGCCGAATTCCCTACTCTATTTTGTTTCTATGGGAGCGGAGCGCTGAAGGTTCACGTATGTTAAAGCCGCAAGTTCAACGATGGTCCGAACGTCCCCGCATCTTGATGCTGATGCTGGCCGTGATGCTGCCGGCTGCAGCGCTGATCGGCTTCAGCGTCATTTATCTCTGCAACATCCAGCGCGAGAAGGTCATCGAGGCCGCGTATCGGGTCGAGTATGAGCACACGCTTGCCGTCGCGGAGAAGCAGATCAACGAGCGTGCGTATGATATGGCCGACAACGCCAGAATGCAATTTCCAGATATGGACAGTTCCGACGCAGATGGGGTCGATAGCTTCCTGACGGCGCATCCGGATATCGCCCATGCAATTCTGTGGACCGGAAAAGATCACTTCATCTTTCGATCCCAGCCCAGCCGGATGAGCAGCGGGGCGTTCTGTGCCGAGGATCGCGCACTTGCATCGCATTACGTCGACTGGTGGAACACGGACGGCAAGACGTACATCAACAAGCTGAGATGGCACGAAGCAAACGAAGGCACGCACTTCTTCTTTATGAATCATTGGGTTACCATGGGCGACAAAATGCAGTATCAGTCTCTGGTGCTCTTTCTGCCCCGCGGCTCCAGCCCCGAGCGCCCTGCCCTGGCTGGATTCATCTACGACACCGACTATCTGAAGAATAAGTTTTTTCCCGCGGCCCTGAACGAAGTGATGCCCGATCAGAACCAGGGCGATTCAACGCATCCACGAACGGCGTTCATGGTTCGCACGGAAAAAGAAGATGTCCCTCTCGCTGCTTCTGCTTCCTGGGATGGAGGATCGCCCGAAGTCGAACGAGCTTTTCAGGATGTCTTTTCCGGTCTGATTCTGGGAATCAAGCTGCGCGGCACCACCATCGCAGATGTCAGCGCTCGCTTCTTACGAAATCATTTTCTGATTTTGGCGGCGCTGTCACTGCTGATGGGCGCCGGCATGTTTTTCACCTACCGGAGTGTGGCGCGTGAGCTCGCCCTGGCGAAGCTGAAGTCCGATTTCGTTTCCAACGTCTCTCATGAATTGCGGACTCCGCTTGCGCTCATCCGCCTTTACGCGGAAACGCTGGAGCTGGGACGTATCTCCAACTCAGGAAAGCAGCAGGAATATTACGAGATCATCCGCAAAGAGAGCGAGCGGCTGACTTCGCTGATCAACAACATTCTCGACTTCTCGCGTATCGAGTCAGGTAAGAAAGAGTACAGCTTCCGCGAAACTGATGTGGCCGATCTGGTGCGTAGCACCCTCGAATCGTATCGCTTCGAAATCGAGCAGAATGGATTCCAGCTCGACCAGAAGATAGAAAGCGATGTGCCGCCGCTGTGGGTGGATCGCGAGGCAATTGCCCGCTCCCTGCTGAACCTGGTGAACAATGCCGTGAAGTACTCCGGTGCCGAGAAATACCTTGGGGTACATCTGTACCGCCACAACAACGGCGTCAATCTGGAGGTTGTCGATCATGGCATCGGAATCCCCGCCAAGGAGCACCTCAAGATTTTCGAGAAGTTTTATCGGGTGGGCGATCCGTTGGTTCATAACACCAAGGGAAGCGGATTAGGTCTATCTCTGGTACGCCACATCGTACAGGCTCACGGTGGCGAGGTTGCCGTCGAGAGCACGCCAGGGATGGGCAGCAAATTCATCATTACTTTGCCGCTGCAGAAGTTAGCTATTCAATAGGTGACGGGGTATGAAAATGAAAGAAGAGAAAGCAAAGGCGGCTGAAGGACGGCGTCCGGCAAAGATTCTTGTTGTGGAGGACGAACCGAACATGGTGGCCGGACTGCGCGACAATTTCGAGTTTGAAGGCTATGAAGTGATCACAGCGCGCGATGGCGTCGAGGGCCTTCAGCGGGCGATGGAAGAATCTCCGGACCTGGTGGTTCTGGACGTCATGATGCCGCGCTTGAGCGGACTGGAAGTATGCAGGCAATTAAGGGCCAAGCGCGCCTCCATCCCGATCATCATGCTGACCGCCCGCGGCCAGGAAGTAGACAAAGTAGTAGGGCTCGAACTGGGCGCGGACGACTACGTAACCAAACCGTTTTCGATTCGCGAATTGCTGGCGCGAGTCAAGGCTATCTTGCGACGCACAACCGTCGTTCCCAAAGATAAGGATCAGCACTCCTTCGGCGACGTGGAAGTGGATCTTCAGCGTTGTCGAGTGCTCAGGGCGGGCAAGGCTCTCGATATTTCATCTACAGAATTCGATCTGCTGAAGTACTTCATCTGTCATCCTGGCGAAACGCTGAGCCGCGATCGTCTACTGGAGGAGGTTTGGGGGTACGATAACTACCCAACCACTCGCACTGTGGATACGCACCTGGTGCGTCTGCGCCAAAAGCTCGAGCCCGACCCTGAACAACCGCAATACTTTCTCACCGTGCACGGAACTGGTTATCGCTTTGTTGGCTAGATAGCTTTTTGTAGGTTAGACAGCAGCTTGTTGTCTATACAGCAATCAGAATCGAGAAGAGGTGGATCGTGACCCAGGGAGCAATATTACCAGGAAGCAACGGCGCTTTGCGGATCAACAGCGAACGTCGAGACTACGGCATCCTTCATTTCCCGATTGCACACTCGATGCCGTCCTCGTCATCAAATGTGCCGCCGCGAGAGGATGTGGATGCGCTCCTGCGGGAGAAGCTTGAACTACATTCGCAGCTATTTGAAGCGGCACAGGTCCAGCGCAAATTGAGCGGCTCGCGTGCCCTGCGCCTCGGCGACTTGCAGTTCGCGAGCGAGGTCTTCGCGGCTCGCTTTCTCTCCGGAGATTTCACGATGCTTTGGCAGAATGGTTCCAGAGTTCTTGCTGCCCACGGAGACATTGCCGGTAAAGGCGTTGCCGCCGGGATGTGGTTTACCAACCTGGCAGGGCTTCTCCAAAGCTACGGCCAGCCGGATTCCAACCCGGCAATGATTGCCTCGGAAGTGAATCGCCACCTTTGCTATCTGCGGCCGGTTGCGCCTTTCGTTACGGCATTTCTGGCGCAGATTGACTGCCATCGCGGAGAACTGACCTACTGCAATGCCGGCCATTTTCAGCCAATACTGCTGCGCGCTGATGGACGAGCTGAACTGCTCGAGACCGGCGGTCCGTTGCTGGGTGCGATTGAAGATGCGGAATTCCACTCTGGCGAACTTGTTCTCGAGCCGGGCGACACTCTTGTTGCGTACTCTGACGGCGTTCTCGAATCCTGCAACCCATCAGGTGAAGAGTATGGGCTGGAGCGATTAGTAGAGGCGTCCCGACATGCCAGGCAGCAATCCGCTCACGCCACACTGATGACGCTCCTCGCTGCGGTACAGGACTTCGCGAACGGTAGTCCAATTCGCGACGATGTCAGCTTGACGGTGATCCAACGGGAAGCTGAAGGTACAAACATCCTGGAGTGCTCGCCGCGTGATCCAGCCAGCGTAGCCTCCTAAGCATAAAACGAGATTCAGATTGGCAGTGGGTTGCGCTCCGTAAACTGGCGCTGGTGCCAGTACGGGTAGATCGGAGTAACGGCGCTGACAGAATCCAGTTTGGCAACCAGCTCGGGACTGAGGTTCCAGCCGGCGGAAGCCAGGTTTTGTTTGAGCTGTTCTTCGTTGCGGGCTCCCATAATGATGCTGGCCACGGTCGGGCGCTGTAAGAGCCAGTTGAGGGCGATCTGGGAGACGGACTTGTTCGTCTCTTTCGCTACTTCATCAATGGCGTCTACGATCTTGTAGAGAAATTCGTCGTCGACGGGCGGACCGTTTTCAGCGGTCTTGTGGAGACGGCTGACTGCAGGCAGCGGCTGGCTGCGGCGGATTTTTCCGGTAAGACGGCCCCATCCAAGCGGGCTCCAGACTAGAGTCGCGACTCTCTGATCAAGGCCGAGGGGCATGAGCTCCCATTCGAACTCGCGGTTTACCAGCGAGTAGTAGGCCTGATGAGCCACGTAGCGCGCCCACCCGTAGCGCTCGGAGACGGAGAGTGATTTCATGAGGTGCCATCCGGAAAAGTTGGAGCAGGCAATATAGCGGACTTTTCCAGTGCGAACCAGGGTGTCGAGGGTCTCGAGAGTTTCATCGACCGGGGTGGTCGCGTCGAAGCCATGCATATGGTAGATGTCGATGTGATCCGTGCCCAGACGCTCGAGGCTGGCGTTCACCGACTCGATGAGGTGGTAACGCGAGGAGCCGACGTCGTTCGGTCCGCCGCCGAGCCGGAAGGTGGCCTTGGTTGAGATGAGCAGCCGGTTGCGCTTGCCGGCGATGGCCTTGCCAAGGACTTCCTCGGCAAGACCGTCGGAGTAAACGTCGGCGACATCGAAGAGGTTGACTCCAGCATCGAGGCAGAGATCGACAAGACGAGTGGCCTCGTCGCCGGTGGAGCTGCCCCACGCGCGGAAGAATTCGGTACCGCCGCCGAAAGTTCCCGCGCCAAAACTTAGAGCAGAAACCTTCAGACCTGAATGGCCGAGCTGTCTGTATTCCATGGAGATTAAAGATGCAGGAGAATGCTCAAAGGTGCAAGCGGCGCTTCGGGCAGTAGACGAGAGGTTGCGGCGCTGTGCGGTCCTTGCGTATAGTGCGATCAAGCTTTCATAAACGTTGGAGGAGTCAGAAATGCCCGCATCAGATATCACCGCAGCAGCGTCGATTGGTAAGTCCGTACAGATTCGCGGTGAAGTTAAGGGAAGCGAAGACCTGCTGGTAGACGGCGTGGTCGAGGGAACGATTACCCTGAGCGAGAGCCGGCTGACGATCGGCCCCAATGCCCATGTCGAAGCCAATGTGTCCGCCCGCGATGTGGTTCTGCTGGGGACTCTCAACGGCGATATCGAGGCCAGTGGCCGGGTTGAATTGCGAGCGGGAGCTAATCTCAAGGGCGATATCCGTGCGGCAAGGCTTTCCATCGAAGAGAATGCGGTATTTTCGGGTAAGGTAGACCTCGTCCAGGGAACTACAGGCACAACCGAACGTGGCGGGATCACAGCACAATCGCCGTCCAGCTCGACTACGCAGTCTGGGACGATGTTCGGCGCTTCAAAGTAAATCGAGTTTGCTAACCGGAGCCGCCTGAAAGCGGCACGGGGACTGCTCTCAGGCCATAGACCGAAGACTCCCCGACAGAGGTCGACCCAGCACCGTGTTGCGCAGCCTGTTCCATCGAGAACCGCCCCGGCCAGAGCGCACCAGTCGCACGGTGCTTTCAGGGCCGAAGATTCCCCGTCACTCAAGCGGCTGGGCCGCCATGCTCAAACATCTCAAGGAAGAAGAGAGCTTGCGCGTGCTGGATATAGGACCCACTTCGCCGAGCAATATCAACTTTTTGACTGGGCTCGGCCACAGCTGCTACATGGCTGATGTGGTGCATGAGGCACTCAATGGGCAGTGGGTCACGCCTCCGTCCGAAGAGGGCGGCGAGGCGGGTTTTGATCTTGTCGGATTCTTCGAGCAAAACCTGAATTTCGGCGGACGTCAGTTCGACGTGGTGTTGCTGTGGACGACGCTCGACTACATTCCACAAGGGCTGGTGCAGCCGTTCATCCAACATCTGCACACGGCTGTACGTCCGGGCGGACGAGTTCTCGCCCTTTTTCACACCAAATCCATAGGGCCTGATACCACATTTTGCCGCTACCACCTGACGGACGGCGACACGATTGAGATGCAGGAGTCCGAGACGCATCCTATCCTCCGCGTCTACACAAACCGCAGCATCGAAAAGCTGTTTTCGCGCTACGGCAACTATCGTTTCTTTCTGGCCAAAGACAACATTTACGAAGTCATCATTACCCGCTGAGGAGTAACCGGCGCCGGCGTGCGCTTGCGCGGCGGTTTCTCCGTCGGCCAGAGGGTTTGTTGTAGTGGTTCCCGGCCTTCCAGTTCCCCTCCCGTAGCCCTCGCCTGCGAGGCATCGGTAGCTCTGCGCCCCAGCTCATATTTTTTGGTTACTGCTGCGACCAGGTCACGGATACGCGTTTGATAGGCCTTGGAGACGAAGGCGGCTTCGGCGTAACGCTTCGCATAGCTAGTATCGAGCTGAGGAAAATGCTCGTGAACGAAGGCCAGAAAGGTGGCCTTGGAACATGGCTTGAGGAAGAGAGGATTCGCAAAAAAGAAACTTGCGTCGACTTCTCGCGCTTTGCGGGCCATAGTGTCCAGGGAAACAGCGTTATCCGTGATCCCGGGCATCAGAGGCGAACACATAATGCCAGCTCGCAGGCAGGCCTCACGCAGGCGGCGAACTGTGCGGAAGCGCAGGTCGGGCCGCGGAGCACGCGGTTCGAGGATGCGGGCCAGCCGGGCATCGTGCGTGGTTATGGTGATGTGTAACGACACATCGTTTTTCGCCGCGATTTGCTGAAGAAGATCGATGTCGCGCTCGATCAACGTTGATTTGGTTACGATGCCGAGACGCAAGCCACGCTGTTCGGCGAAAACTTCGAGGATCCCGCGCGTTACCCTGGCGCGCTTCTCGATGGGTTGGTAAGGGTCGGTCGCGGTTCCGAGGGCAACCTGTTCACCATGCTTCAGAGAGCGCAGTTCCTGCCTGAGCAGCCACGCGGCATTTTGCTTTATATAGATTTTGTGCTCGAAATCGGCTGGATCCCGCATCTCCATAAACTCGTGTGTATAGCGGGCGTAGCAGTAGCGACAGCCGAACTCGCAGCCCCTGTACGGGTTGATGCTCCAACGAAACGGAAGGCCGCGTCGCGAGACTGACTTGTTCAGCAAGGAGCGAACCGGGAGCGTACGGAACTCGACCAGATGGCCTTCACCGGCCTGACAGCCGCTGGCGGCGATACGGGCAATGCCGCGCAGAGGCGCGTCGGTTACCGAATAATCCCGCACCCTATCGCCCGCTGGGAGGATGTTGAAAAGAAACTGCGACTTCGCTTTTTCTTCGCCCATAAGGAGAACGTACTCTTGCCGGATGCAGCCGTCAAGTGTGTACATTTCATGCCGCGATTGGCGCCCGGAAAATGGCGATCGAATTGAGGGGTTGGC
This sequence comes from uncultured Acidobacteriaceae bacterium, assembly GCA_964453815.1. GTDB lineage: Bacteria > Acidobacteriota > Terriglobia > Terriglobales > Acidobacteriaceae > Silvibacterium. Next base: position 10,065 of record CAYVSQ010000133.1, read on the forward strand.
GAGGTTATAAGGGCCGCCGGCGAGCAACATACAGCCAAAAGCACTATCCTCGTTTCGGAGCTGGTTTTTGAAGCTCGTTTAGTAAAACGCAGTTTCTACAGGAGCTTGATCGCATGACAGACTTGAAAGGTTCGACCATCACCTGGCTGGGGCACTCCGTCGTTCACATCACCACTGCCAAGGGAACCGAGATCCTTATCGATCCATTTCTTGAACATAATCCAAAGTATCCGAAGAACTATAAGCTGCCGGAGAAGCTGGATCTTCTTTTACTGACGCACGGCCATTCCGATCATATTGCCGATGCCGTTGCCGTGGCGGGGCGGGGTAATCCACAAGCCGTGGGCATCTTTGAGCTGATCGCATGGATGCAGTCGAAGGGGGTGAAGAACGTTGTAAGCATGAACCTGGGCGGAAGTTACAAATATCAGGATGTGACCATCAGCATGGTGGAGGCGCGACACAGTTCGAGCGTAGAAGACGGCACTAATTTCTTATACGCTGGAGAGGCGATTGGATTTGTCATTGCGATTGAAGACGGTCCGGTGCTTTACCATGCGGGCGACACTTCCGTCTTTTCGGATATGCAGATCATCCGCGAACTTTATGCTCCCGAAATAGGACTGCTTCCGATCGGCGACCATTACACCATGGGGCCTGCGGCCGCTGCATTGGCGGCAAAGTATCTGGGGGTCCAGACTGTTATTCCAATACACTACGGAACCTTTCCGCAGCTCACGGGTACTCCGGAGGAGCTGGAAGGTCATCTGAAGGGAACGGGTATAAAAGTTCTGAAAGCGACGCCAGGCGAAACCCTGCGGTAGTATTTCTACTTTGTTCAGAACAACAAAGGCGGCACTGCCTCAACTGGAGGAGACCGCCTTTCTAACTGTACATCCAGAGTAACTAGGCCTTTGCAGTCTTCGCCGACTTGGCGGCGAGTTCCTTTCTGCGCTCGGCCCAGCGACGCTTCATGGCCTCGGCAATTTTGCGTCGTCCTTCTGGCGATAACTTGCGCTTGGTTGGGGCTTTGGCTGCCCTTTTCTTTGCAGCCGCGGGTCGCCCGCGCTTTACAACCTTTGCTCTTCCACCTGCCAGCAAATCCCGTGCCTGCTGCAGGCGTGCTATCTCGTTGTCGATCTCAATCAGAATCTGACTAACTTGCACTTTTCCTCCATTTGCCTGGAGTCTGACCAACCAAGAGAAGTGTCAGTCAATCTTCAGCACTCTAAGTAAAAACTGCTACTGGGCAGAGTAACTCCATTAGTAATAAATTGCCAAATATTTATGAAATAAATAATGTCGTGTGGGCAGCAGGCGAGCGGAGTCACCTTTAAGGCATTTCTCCGATCGCTGTAGTTTCCGCCGCCGCTAGGTCGTCGATTTCGATGTAGGCACATCGGAGCGATGCGATAACTTGTCGCTCACAATGCGACCTTCCTAGTCGTCCTGGCTTGAACTGGGTTGGTCCCTGGATGATTTGGGAGCGGGAATGGAATAATCGAGCCCTTCGCGATAAGAAGTGCGAGGGCCTTCTCCGAACATGGAACTAGTGCGTCTTCCATCCTGTGTGTAGCGGCGCAAATCCTTGAGCGTTTCCACCTTGTCGCGTGCGTACTCGGTCGCGAGACGCGTGAGAGCGTAGGTGACGATATCGCTGTGGTGCAACCCTTGCGTTTCTGGATCGCGGCGGAAGTTCAGCCACAGCCGATGGACTAACTGCACGTCCTCTCCTTGCAGAGCGGGGGCGTGCGGCCCGATGTGGAAGGAAAGATCCTGGCCGTCAGGCATGATGACGTAGAAGGTAAATTGCCGTTTGGGCTCAGGCAGCGCTTCCCACGCCTGGCCAACGTGATAGGCCTGTTCCTGCGCGGACATCTTGGTGGAAAGACCCGAAACAAGAGCGGCAACTTCGAGCGAATTCGCGGTTTGCACCAGGGCGGCGAAGATATCGCCGGCAGGAACAACCAGCAGAGAGATATGTTTGCCGAAACTCTCGGCTACGGAGACGGCCTTGGTAAAAAGCATCTGCTCGTACTCACTGAAGAGCTGCTCATCAAGATACTCGGGGCCGCCTGCGCCCATCATCCGGGCAGTGAGCACAACAATGTCCTGCTCCTTGGTATTGGTGCGTGAAAGAGCCCACTTAAGCGCGAATGGGTTGGCTGAATCACGCATGGTTACCAGAACACCGCCAGGATTAATCTCCAGCGCATCGCGGCTGATTGTTTCTGGCTGCTCAAGCTGGAAGTGTTCCTTCATCTGCTTGACAGTTACAAGTTGTCGTTTCTGATTCCTGCGCTCGGAAATCGTGAAGATGATGAAGAAGGCGGCGGCGAAAGCCACACCGCTTTTCGTGGCAACGCTCTTCGTGAACAGGTTGACGATGGCCGTCGTGAACAGAACCAGGAAAACCGAGAACAGTCCGACGGGCAATTCCGTCTTGCCGATCTTGATATTGATCGGCACCTTCCAGCCGCGCTCGCCCGTATACTTCCAGCGAAGCACTAACATAGCGAGGCTATTGAAGGTAAAACTCCAAATCACACCAAACGCGTAGGCTTCGCCCAGTGTGATGACATTACCGCGGCTCACAATGATGGTAAATAATTGCAACGCGGTAACCAGGTTGATGATGCGGTAGCTGGTTCCGAACTTGTGGTGCGGTTTGCGGAACCAATCGGTAAGCACCCCATCCTCCGCGACACGCATCAGCACACCGGTCGAGCCGATGATGGAGGTGTTGATGGCACCTGAAAGAATCAGAAATCCTACGATGACAACAAAAACGCGGAAGACGATGCGCAGCGTGAGTGGCCCGACGACATTCATTGCCAGACCGGCGATGAGGTTATCGCGATACACCGGAACGCGAATCGAATCCGGAATGAGCATGACAGCAAGCAGGGAAACAAATCCGGTAAATACCGTGCTGTAAATGGCGATGACAATCGCCGCGCGCTTGAGGTTCTTGAGCTTCGGATGCTGGATCTCGCGATTGACCTGTGCGAGTGTTTCCTCGCCGCTCATGGCCAGGATGGAGTGGCCAAAGGCCATCAGGATACCGAAGAGGCCAAGAGAGCTGGCAACCTTTGTTCCCGAGAGAAATCCTAGTGCGTCTTTGGAGAAGTGCAGATTCGAGGGCGTAGGCAGAGGCGGAAATTTTGCGCCGATGTGGAAGGCCGACCAGATGCCCCACCCGAGTAGTAGCACCACCATGATGGTGGTGATCTTCATTACTTCAAGAGCCTTGTCACTCGACTCTTCGATACCCTTGGTGTTCTGCCACCAGTAATAGATGGTGACGACCGCGCAGAAAACCGCTGAGGTTCCGTTGACGGGAAACTGCCAGGCGACGTGCCCGCTACTTATCATCGCAGCTGGCAACCAGCCGTGCGCGGCGCCGACGGTCATTAACTCATTGAGGAGGCCGGTGATGTATTGCCCAGCAGAGACGCCTGAGATCGGTCCCGTGAGGATGTAGTCGAACATCAGCGCCGAGACGCTCAGTTTGGCGAAATTACCGCCCAATGCCTCCTTGACCACACGGTACACGCCGCCGCGGGTGAACATCGAGCAGCTCTCGACATAAACGGCTCGCACCGCAAAGGAGAAAAGCATGATGCCCAGAATGAACCAGGGTGCTGCCTTCCCAACCGCCTCTTCGGCGATACCCCCGGCATAGAAAGCCGAGGAACCAAGGTCGTTGAGTACGACTGCGGCAGCTCGCCAAAAGGAGATGAAAGTGAGCATTACCGAGGAGGCAACAACGAGCCTGACTCGGTTGGATTGCGGGGCGGAAAACGTTTGTCCAGCTGGCATGGATCGTGGGTGTAGCGGTCAGAATGGGACAGATTCCATGGCCATCTTCGTCCTGACGCTCACGGCTGAGTGTATGTCGGTTAACCTATGGCGTCAATGCGCAATCTAGGAAGGAGTTCAGCAAACAGAATTGCGTAAATGGGTTCAGCGAGCTACTCACCCAGAAGTTCGTTGAGATCTTCAACGAAGCTGAGAATCACTACGACCGAAGATCCTGCCAGCCCCAGAAAGAACAGGACTGTGAGGACATGCATAATGAATTGCAAAATAGCGGTCACGAGGAGATTGTAAACCCAGGCGGTCGAGATGCAACGGCTTTCGAAGCGTATGAAAGTGTTAAACTTGCCATAAATGCCCGTAATTTCCACCCGGACAACTGCCGCAAGTCATGCGGTTGCCGCGCCGTTTGTGTCGCCTATTTTGCTGGCTCTGCTCTCCGGATTCCTGCTGAATCTTCCCTTTCCGATCGCCGCGCCGCTGCCACCGTGGAGAGCTGCGTTTGGATGGATTGCGTTGATTCCTTTGTTGTACGCATTGCTTGCGCCGGGCAGCGCTGCGCATCCTCGCTATCTGCGGCGCAGCACGCTGGCGGCTTACCTTGGCGGCGTCTTTTGGTACACGTTGAACAGCTACTGGATCTACCAGACCATGCATCTCTATGCCGGAGTTGCGGCCGCCGGCGCGGTAGGAATCCTGATTCTCTACAGCATGGTCCTTGGTTTTTACTTCGGACTCTTCGGACTGGGGATTGCCTTTCTGCGGCGCGTTTCGGGGGATACGACCGCTCCTCTTCTGCTGGCGCCATTTCTCTGGGTGACGATCGAGCAGGCTGCGGCGCGCATCACGAGCGTTCCATGGGATCAATTTGGGTATTCGCAGGTCGACAATTTCCTGTTGACGCGACTTGCACCAGTCACCGGAGTGTACGGAATTTCGTTCGTGCTGGTGGCGGTGAATGCCCTATTTGTGGCGGCGCTTCTGTCGAAGTCGATTCACATGCGTCTGCGGCTTGGAGTTGGCGCGGCGCTGGCTGCGGTGCTGATGCAGTTGGGTTCGTGGATGCCGCCTAAGCCCGCTCCCACCCAGGCGACAGCTGTGCTGCTGCAGGACAATCTGCAGGTAGCCACCGACAACAACTGGGTAGGCAGTGAGTGGGATCAGAACACTGCTCGGTTTCTTCATCAGAGTGAGGATACGAGCGCCCCATCCTATGCCGGAGTGCCCGATGCAGGCAACCCGCTGCAGCACAATGCAAACGACAAGCCGTCGTCGATTTCGCTGATCGCATGGCCGGAGGCTCCTGGGCCTTTTCGCGAGAAAGACCCGCGCTTCGATTTGCTGATGCACGAATTGGCATCGGAGACACACGCGGGGATTGTCGCCGGGAATATCTCGACCGATCGGGGAGTGAGTGAGGGTCAGCCCACGCTTGACGAGTACAACTCCGCTTCCTTCATTTCGCCGACCGGTGAATTTATCGGGCGCTATGACAAGATCCATCTTGTGCCCTTTGGCGAGTACATTCCCTATCGCGAACTGTTCTTCTTTGCGCATCATCTGACGCAACAGGTGAATGACTTTTCGCGTGGCAGGGAGCGCAAGGTCTTTACCGCAAACGGGCACCGATATGGCGTCTTCATCTGCTATGAGTCGATCTTTGCAGATGAAATCCGGCAGTTTGCGCGAAACGGCGCGCAGGTCTTTGTGAACATCTCCGACGACGGCTGGTATGGGGACACCAGCGCTCCGTGGCAGCACCTGAATATGGCGCGGATGCGGGCGATCGAGAATCGCCGGTGGATTCTGAGGGACACGAACACCGGAGTTACTGCGGCCATCGATCCATACGGACGCGTGGTTCAGAGCGCGCCCCGACATGTCTTTACTTCCCTGGCAGTGCAATACGGGTTTCGCGACGACGTTACTCTCTACACCCGGCATGGTGATGTCTTTGCTTATGCATGTGGGATAATCGTGATTGGCGCGCTTGTGTATTTTGCCAGAAAGCCGCGTCGAATTTAGGAAAAAGCCAGGTCTCCCCAAAGTGTTGAACGATTTGAACGATCTCGAATTCGCCTACACTCCCGTGCGCGACAAAGTCCGCGACCTGCGGGAGTATCTTTGACGCTCCCCGCCTCAAATCTGAACTAGCCAGCATCGAGCAGAGGCTTTCCGATCCGAACCTGTGGTCGAATCCGCAGCTCTCACAGCCGCTGATGCGCGACCGCAAGCGCATCGAAGCTCTGCTCGCGGACGACGCTGAACTGGCTCGAAAGACCGGTGACGTCGAGGCCTACATCGATCTGGCGCGCGAGGGCGAGCCCGTCGAGGACGATCTCAAGCGCGAGATTGAGTCTCTGAACAGCTTTGCCGAAGCGATGGAAACGCGCACACTGCTCTCAGGCGAGACCGATCCGTTGAACGCTATCGTCGTCGTGCATCCCGGGGCAGGCGGCACAGAAAGTCAGGACTGGGCGGAGATGCTGATGCGCATGTATCTGCGCTGGGCCGAACAG
>CAYVSQ010000134.1:0-4060 GCA_964453815.1 uncultured Acidobacteriaceae bacterium
GCGTCGCGCTTCCGTGCGATCTCTCCCTACATTCAGGACAATTGGAAGGTCACCGAGAAGCTGACACTGGATCTTGGCCTTCGGTACGACTTCTTCCCCTCGCTTGTCGAAGCACACGATAACATGAGCTTCTTCAATCCAAATCTGGCGAACCCTGTTACCGGCTACAACGGTGCGCTACAGTTTGCCGGCACTGGACCCAACACCTGCAATTGCCGTACTCCGGTCAACAACTACTTCAAGAACTTCGGACCGCGCATCGGTCTTGCTTATGCTGCCGATCCAACGACAGTGTTCCGGGCGAGTTACGGGGTCATGTACACGCATGGCAACGCCGTTGGCGGGGGCGCCTCTACCGCAGGATTAGCGGGCAATACGCTCGGCTTCTCGGCCAGCCCAAGCTTTGGGGTCAACGGCCAACTGCTATCGACGATGCCATTCACTGGAACCGATAATGTTTTTCCCGCCTTTACGCCGGCCTCAGGGCGCAGCGCAGGGCCGGCTTTTGGAACGGGCTACACAACGGCCAAGGGCTATACGAGTACGCCTTCCAGTGTCAGCTACTATGACCCATATCTTGGCGGCCGAACACCGCAATACATCAACTGGACCTTCGGTTTCCAGCACCAGTGGACCAATGCCCTCACATCAAACATCACCTATGTGGGATCGCAGGGGCACTTCCTCGTTGCTGACGGGGCTAACGCTCGGGGCTACTGGTCAAATCAGCTCGATCCGAAGTATCTTTCTCTTGGTTCAGCCCTGAACCTTTCGGGTGCGGCAGCGACAGCTGCCTGCGTGGCAAACGGGCTGAATTGCCCGGCCAACTTCACCGCCAGTCAACAGCTCAACGTGGCGTTGAGGCCCTTCCCGTTCTCAGGCATGACCGATCAGTTTGGCAACGTGGCAAACGCAAACTACAACGCACTGCAGACCCAGTTGAACATGCGTGCCTCGCATGGGCTAACGTTTATGGCAAGCTACACCTGGTCACGGTCGATCGACGATGGAGGCACCTTCCGCTCCGGTTATCCGATTCCGACGGCCTTCTCCGGAAATGGCAAGGCCTATAAGCAGGATGCCATCGAGCGCTCGGTCTCCACCAGCAATCAGCCACATCACGTTGTCGTCACCAGTGTCTGGGATCTTCCCTTTGGCAGTACAGTGCTTGCTGACAGCGCCTGGGAACGCGCACTCTTCGGAGGGTTCAAGTTCTCTCAGATTTTCCAGGCCTTCTCCGGCTCCCCTTTGCCCATCACAGCGGCAACTTGCGGCACCAATCCCGCTCAGATTACCTGCATGCCTACCTATAATCCTTCCTTCACGGGCCCGGCGCGCATCAATGGCAAATGGGGGAACGGAGTCACACGCGCCACTTTCAACTCACCATCCAACGTTTATATAGATCCCAAAGCATTTGTAACCACCGGAAACTTCGTCTTCGGTAACACGGCGCGTACCGCTCCGTACGACATCTATGGTCCTGGCAATTACAATTGGGACATCAGCCTCCGTCGCAGCCTCCCACTTCACCTCGGAGAATCCTCCAGGCTGAGCCTTCAGGGGGATCTGTACAACGTTACCAACCATACACAGTTCACCGTTGCCAGCCCGGTGTTTGGCAACACCAGCTTTGGCCAGGTCTCGGGTACACAAGCCAATACGCGTCGCTCCGCACAGCTCAGCGCACGCATCGAGTTCTAGCCCGGCCTCAATCAGAAAGACCTAAGGCTATCCTTGGGGCTTTGCTTCGTTCACCTTTATGCTTCGCAATTTGCCGAGATATTTTTCTCAGACTCTCAGGGAAGTTTTGTCGCCTCTGCAATAGGATTCCAATGATCTACCCCACTTAAAAACTCTGTCGCAGCGAAGTGCTGCGCTTGTTGTCTTGACAGCTGGTGCGACCAAGGTACCCGGCCAGCGATCGATGAACCAGGTCCGCTGTTGTTGTACTCGGCATAAAAGGTGTCCGTTGGGCTATCGCCTTTGCTCCATGGCGACCAGCCCCGTGGGCTGAGTTTTACGGGGAGGACTGTATTCATCACGATTACTCTTGCGTACTCCCTCCAAGGCCGACCGAGATAAAAGCTGCTCCCTTCAAGGGCCTCGCTTGTCACGGTGGAGTTAGTGATGACGTATCCGGTAGCCTGCTGAGCTCCAGTACGCGATTGTGCGGTAAGATATCCGGGATTTTGCTCGTGAATCGTGACGTGGTCGAAGACGGCGGCTGCATTTCCGAAGATGAAATCCACACCACCGGTGATGTAGCTGTCGGTGTAGTACTGACGGCCGAAATCGGCGAAGAGAGTGTCCTGATACCCGAGGAAGCGGCAATGCTTGAAGACGGCTTTGTCAGAACGCACGGCGATGGCGACGGCTTGTCCGGTTGCACCTGCGGTGTTCGCGAAAGTTACGCCGTCCGCGTTAAATTCTGGCGCCTCCACGTCAACCGTTTCCGAGAAGAAGGTTCCTCCGGCACTTTTCGCATTTTGTGCTGCAGTAATGATGACGCGAGATGGATCTGATGGGTCACCAAGGAATGTTGTGCGTGGACGATTGGCCGTGACGATGACGCTTCTGAGTACGTCCCGGGCGCGAGGTGTATATACAAACGGTCAGACAGACCGGGTTGCGGAGCATGATCCATTGCGCGTTGGATGGTCGCGAACTCTGTCGTGCTATTACCCGATGGATCATTCGATGGTGAAACATGCACGTGAATGTCCTGCGCGTTGCAGAGAGCGGAGAAAAGCAAGATAGGCACAAACTGTCTCATACTTGACTTGCTCGTTATTCTCCCAGTTCGCCGAGAAAGATTGTAGCTATATTGCGCTAGGTTAGCTTGCACGATTTAAGGAGTTCGGACAATGATGTGGCGGCAACTGCCGGTTCAGGTTGGAATGGCTTTGTGGGTGGGTGGCGTGTGGTTTTTGGCCGGAGCGCAGGATACACGACATGTTGAGGAGCCGAAGATTCCGCCAATTTGTCTGCATTTGGAGGCGAAGCTGAAGACCGTGGATGACAAGGTCGCGCCGGGTGACGAGTCGAAGCTTGACACCGAGAGGATCCAGAACGCTCTAAATGTGTGCGAGGCGGGGAAGGCGGTGGAGTTGAAAACCGCTGGCGACAACGATGCTTTTTTGACGGGGCCGCTGGAAATGAGAACGGGAGTGACGCTGCTGATAGACAAGGGAGTGACGCTGTTCGGCTCGCGGGATGCTGCGCTGTATGAAATGACGGGCGAAGGGGTGACCTCGGGATTGTGCGGAACAATTGCTTCGGGCGCGCCTCCGGCTGTGTTTCCGGCTCCGCAGCGGCCGGCTCCCGGACACGGAGGGTGCATGCCGCTGATCTCAGTGATCAATGCCAAAAATGCCGGGATAATGGGGGACGGCGTGATCGATGGGCGGGGCTATGCGAAGATCCTGGGCAAAGAATATGGCTGGTGGGAGATGGCGCGGAAGGCTGAGCCAAAGAATGAGCGCTACTATACACCCCGGATGATTGTAGCCAGCCATGCAGATGGATTAGTGCTGTACCGAATTACTCTGCATAACTCGACGAACTTCCATGTCAGCGTGAATCAGACGAATGGGTTCACAGCTTGGGGGGTGCATCTGTTGACGCCTACGACGCGTGGCATGGATGCGCGGAATACAGATGGAATCGACCCGGGCAGTTCAACGAATGTGACAATTGCGCATAGCTGGATCGACAACGGCGACGACAATATAGCGATCAAGACGGGTGTGTCCCACATGAGCGTGCTGGACAATCATTTTTTTAGCGGGCACGGGATGTCGATCGGAAGCGAGACGTTTACGGGCCAGAGCTTTCTTCTGGTGGATGGGCTGACATTGGATCACACGACCAGTGGGATTCGAATCAAGAGCAATGTGACGCGGGGTGGGCCGGTGCACGATCTGCTGTATCAGAACATCTGCATGCGCGGAGTGAAAAATCCTATTGCGATCAGTCCGTATTACACGAACCAAACGACGGAGCCGTATGAAGATCCGAAGTATAGTGGTGACCGGATTCCGGATTACAAGGCGATTAC
>CAYVSQ010000135.1:0-3770 GCA_964453815.1 uncultured Acidobacteriaceae bacterium
TTCAGCAGGAGCAGGCAGGTAGCGGCGGAGGGACGGCCTGAAAACCGGCGCGTCGTAGTGCGGGTATTGCAGAACAAGGGTATTGCCGGCACCTAGGACGAGTGACGTCCCCGAAGCGAAAAAGGAGAAATGATGAATTGATACAGCAAACTCGTCTACTTAGGTTCGCGGGTTCGCTGGTCCTGGCGCTATGAGCTCTTTACGAAAAAGTGGCAATGTCGCATCAGTGGTCTCTCTTCACTCCCCACGCGGCGCGCCAAATCGAAATACTGGTCCAGCCTCGAAGGTCCAGTTGCCGCGGTTCACAAAGTTCTGATGTGAAAGCCAACTAAGATATGGAGGATGCCCAATTCCCGGCGGATCTTCGGCGGCACTACGGTAACGGACCAGCGTTTCGCCCAGTGTGCAGCGGAGCGCGAAGTTGCGTCCGATGCGGTAATCTCCTGAGACCGCCACATTCCAGGCGAAGTGGGTGATCTTGCCGGTCTGCGGCGCCTCTGTCGAACCCTCTATCGGACTCGTCAGGTACGCATTATTAAACTGAACAAAGCCAGAACGAAGTGCCAGTTTGAGGGCATAGTGCTCGGTGTCAAACCCTGAACGCAAGCCAAATAGTCCATTCGTCAGGTTTCCTCCCGCGCGGTCCGACGGGAGCGGACTCGCATTCGGTTGACGATTCAAATCGACGTCGGCGTCAAGCCAGCGGGTCAGCCGGTACGAAGCCTCGATTCCGCTGCCAGTCGTTGTTCGCTTGCAATTGTGACAACCCGGTGTGTTCACCACGGTTGAAAGCGACGTGTAGTGTGGGGAGATTTCGAAGCGTGGCTGCTGAGCTTCATCTTCATACTGATCGTCCGCCGGCCTGAAATGGACTTCTTTGAATAGAGGAACGCCAGAATGCTGCCAGTCTCTGTACCAAGGCTTTTGCCCGCGCAGCAGGTTGGAAAAGGATCGCGCCGGGTTCAGGCCGCCGCGCAGAATTTTCGGGAAGATCCGTTTGTAGTTACCTCCTTGCACCGGATCACTGATGTAGCGGTCCAGCGTGTCTTCCATAAGCACCCAGAGCATCCCCACCGCTGGCGTGACAATGAAATCCACCCAGCCGCTGTTATTCGTGTAATGGGTGATGCCGGGCTTGTACTGCGGACAGGGCCTGGTGCATTTCAGCTTTGGATAGGTCCATCCGCCCTCATTGCCGATGCCTGCTTCGCCCAACGGCCCAATCTCTGATTGGGTACTGAAGACGGTGGCCCATAACATCGCCATGCCACGGCTTTTCCAGTATTCGCGGTTACCGCTGATTTCTAGCATTCGGGCTTTCGGATCGTTCTGAATCTCGATGTAGGCGGCAACAGCACCCTCTAGCGGATGCCCGATGTAGTTGACGAGAAAGTCATCGCCATCGTTCCAGCGGCGCATGTTGAACTGTTTCAGAGAGGCAGCGTAGTCGTGCCAAAACGGCTTGTTGACCAGGAAGATGCGAATCTGATCGTCCGAGGCCAGCCGGACCGAGTTCTCGATCGCATTGAATTCGAGGGACTGGATCAGCAGTCCCTTCCAGTGATAGCGCTCTTCGATTTCTGGGGGCTGATAGGGCTGCACATCCAACCTGGCGGTTGGCGCAGAGACAGTGGGAAACCAATGCGCGACATCGAAGTCCGGCGTAGCCGTTATCTCAGTGACCTTTTGGGGAGCATCCGCCGCCACGAGAGGACGGGCAAGACCGCCCCATACGAGGACCAGACACGAAACGGAAATGCACATCCGCGATCGCCAAGGAACCAGAATCTGCAGGAGTCGTGATCGCAGGGCAGCCTCGCAAAATGGTCGGTCATTTACATCTTAATTAATCGAGGGAGATAAACTATGGTAAAGATGAACATTACCAATGTCACGCGGCCAGACCTTCAATTACCTTTGCGCTGCCCAATATCGCTCCGTTCGGCCCATCGATCTGGATTCACTGTTTGTGGCTGGCATCGACTTGGCGTGGCTCTAGCATGTGTCCGACGAGGGGTTCTCTGCGCCACCGGCGTAGACTGCCAGCATTAGAGCGTCTTCGATGGCGCTGCCGCCTCGGCTGCGAAGTGCTCTCGATACCAGTCCACGGTTTCCCGGATCGCTTCTTCCATGCCATACCGTGGCCGCCAGCCGAGCCTTTCCCGCGCCTTGCTCGCGTCCAGATACTGCTCGCGAATTTCGGAGGTTGCCACGTTCTGGATTACCGGTTCAAGGTCGATTCTGCCCATGATCTTCAGCGTCATGTTCACGATGTCGAGCACCGTCAGCCGTTCGCCGAGGCTGAAATTGAAGGCTTCTCCTGAAATCGACTCGTCCTCGGCCAGCCGTTCACCCAACGTGAGATAACATTCCGCCGCATCCTTTACATAGAGAAAGTCGCGGACAAACTTACCGTCGCTGCGAATCACAAACCGCTTGTTCGCCAGAGTCGCCTTGATCAGCCCTGGCAGTGTGCGGCTGAAGTTCAGATCGCCTCCGCCAAACAGATTCCCGCAGCGCGCTATCGCGGTCTTCACGCCATAGGTCGCGGCATACATCTGCGCTATCAGGTCCGTACACGATTTCGAAACATCATAGGGATACTGTCCCTGCAGGGGATGCGTCTCCCGATAAGGCAGCGTCTCGCTCGCTCCATAGGCCTTGTCCGAGGAGGCGACAATCACATTCGACGTCCCCGCGAGTCTGCACGCCTCCATCACATTCCACGTGCCCATCACGTTCGCGCGAAGTGTTCCCACCGGATCGCGCTTGGCCACCTGCACCAGTGGCTGCGCCGCAAGATGGAAGACTGTGTGCGGCGCATAATCGGCGATGGCGCGCTGCATAGTCGGAAGGGATTCCAGATCGCCTGGCAAGGTCGCAATGCGCTCGATCACGCCCTCGCGCACCACCATGCTTTTGGGGGCGTAGTCGCGGACGAGCGCGACGATCTCTGCGCCATCGCGCAACAGGGCCTTCACCACCCAGCCGCCCATCAGGCCTGTAGCCCCGGTCACGAAGACCGTCCTGCCCTTCCAGTAAGAGCCCACTTCCACCTCACCTCGCAGATCAGATATCGACTAGAAGATTAGCTGATCTTGCGATACGAGGGACACCCGAGCCCTCTATTCGAAACGGAGTGCAATCATGGGATCCACTCGGGAAGCACGCCGCGCCGGCAGAGCGCACGCAACCGCCGCCACTATGCCAAGCAGCAAAGTCACCGCCAGCAGGATAAGTGGATCGCGCGAGCTGCCCTCCGCCCAGCGAGCCAGAATCTTGTTGAGCGCCAACGTCAACACCACTCCGGCCAAAATCCCGCCGCTCACGCTCACAATCGTGGACGCGAACACCATCCCCAGCACATGCCCTCGCTGCGCGCCCAGGGCCATGCGAATCCCGAACTCGTTTGTCCGCTGCTCCACAGAGTACGACACCACGCTGTACAGCCCCACCGCCGCCAGCGCCAGCGCCAGCACCGCAAATGCTCCGAAAATCCACGCCACCAGATGCTCCTGCTGCCACTCTGGCTGGTCTGAAATCCAGTGCTCCAGGTCTTCCACCTGTCCGATAATCTGCTGGTCCGGATCCACCGAGTTCACCTGCGCAGCCATTGCATGCAGCAGTGACAGCGGAGGCACATCCGACCGCACCAGAATCTGGGTATACATCCCCAACACCATCGTGAAGGGAAGGAAGGCCTCCGGCTTGATCGGATTACGCAGCCCGTCATCTCGTTTGTCGGCGATGATTCCCACAATCTGTAGCCA
>CAYVSQ010000136.1:0-3607 GCA_964453815.1 uncultured Acidobacteriaceae bacterium
CTCCACAGGCTGGTTGATCTGTATCAAAGGTTCCACATCGGTGAATTTGGGAATATCTTCGAGAATTTCGTTCCCGGCAGCGGCGGATGCGGCCTGCGTATCTTCAATTAAAGTAAACGTCAATTGGCCGATCAGTTCGAAGCCGGGACGGCCGTCGCCTAACGCCGTCTTCCCGCGCAGATATCTATCCTCTCCAGTCGCTTCCCGGCCCAACGGGACTTTACCAGCGGAAGGTGAGTCTGTGCATAGTAGTCGTGGTCGAACCAGGATTCACCGGTCTTCGGATAGAGGACAGATACGACAATCATGGGAAGAAGCATACCGAGAGTCGCGCTAGCTTTATCACAGCTTATAAAGCAAAGGGAGCGGGCACCATAGCGAAGTTTGTCATCGAGCGGGAAAATCCGGAGGTCGATAAGCTGTCGCCTAAGCAACTAAAAAGCGATATCTCAAAAGTCAAGCAGCGTACTGCGGGAGTTGGGTCCTCAGATGCAATGGGTCCACAGCTATGTCACCGAAGACAAAATCTACTGCCTATACATTGCGCCGGACGAAGACACGGTACGCCAGCATGCTCAGCAGGGCGGATTCTCCGCCAACCGGATCTCGCAAATTCGATCGATCATTGATCCGACAATCAGCGAGTGAGACCGCGGGCGTTCTTCGGCCGGTGGTGATAACCTCAAGTTGAAATGGCTTTTTCTCTGCGTTCTTTCGGCGCGGTCCTTTTCCTGCTTGCTTCTGCTGTGCTCCAACCTCTCTCTTTCGCACAATCCTCATCCTTACCTATGCCTCCTCGACTCGCGGCCCAGCCGCTGCTGCCTTCCAGCTTTGCGGGATGGACGGCAACCGCGCCGCTGACCACAGGCACCGCTGCCGAGGGAGCCGACCAGGCAAACGCTGACGTACTCAAAGAATATGGTCTGAAGGATTTTACCCTCGGCGAGTATACACGCGGCGGCAACCATGTCATGCTGCACGCGCGGCGCTTTGCCGATGCCACCGGCGCATACGGAGCGTTCACCTTCTATCGCCGTCCCGGAATGCATGCCGAGGACATAGGTAAGGGCGCGGCATCCGACGGCAACCATGTTCTGTTCTGGACTGGCTCAACTGTGATCGATGCGGTCTTCCAGAAAGCTCCCGACCAGGCCGCATTGAAAGAATTGGCTGCCGCCATACCGCAGGCAGCGGGTTCCGAAGGTATTTCGCCCAATCTTCCCCACTATCTTCCCGTTCAGGGACTCGACGCAAGCAGTGTGCGTTATGCGATCGGGCCCGCGGCATATGCGCACACTGGCGGTGTGTTGCCGCCGGGGCTTGTGGACTTCAGCCGTGATGCGGAAGCGGTGACCGCGCAGTATGCAGCGCACGATGGCAAAGGAACCTTGACTGTGATCGAGTATCCCACGCCGCAGATCGCGGTGGAGCGAGCCAAGGCTATCGAAGGGCAGATCAAACAGGGAGCGGCTGTCGAAGGCAACGTGGCCGCACTCGGCGTGCATCGCAGCGGACCTTTGGTGGCGGTGACCAGCGGAAACTTTTCGAGCGATGAGGCGCACGCTCTGCTCGCGAATGTGAAATACGACGCCGAGGTGACCTGGAATCACACCGAGGGCTACGTGAGCGAAGTGAAGAAGACCGCTCGCCTGCTGCTCGGCATTTTGTACCTTACCGGCATTCTCGGCGGGGCCTCGATTCTGCTCGGGCTGTTTCTTGGCGGAGGCCGTGCGCTGGTGCGCAGGCTACAAGGCAAGCCCGTCTCTTCCTTGAATGACGACGACTTCATCAGTCTGAAGCTGGAAAACTGAGCCGGGCCGATTGCCCCAGTACTTGTGCATCATTTTGGCTAACCTGCTCAAAAATAAATGATTGCCGCCTGCTTCGGCATCGTCGTAGGCGAATAAATGACGAAGATAAGTTAAAAATTCACCTTTTGAATAGCCCCCTTTAACTGACTGATTCATAACCATTTAAATGTGTCAGGATTTTGCCTTGACACCCCTTCCCCCCAACCATACTATTTCGCCAGAAAGTTCTGATGGCTTTGCCTCCGTTGGAACTATTCTCCCTAAAGAGAGGAGCCGCCCTGTTGCCGGGCGGCTTCTTTCATCTTCAGCGGGACTCTTTTCTGCCTCCGGCGACAGCGTGGGGATGCTCGAATGGTCCTAAAAAATCCATCAGCGCCGGACGCATGGCTCCTGCTCGCCATGCTGCTGGTCATCTTGCTGAACCCCATACTTGATCATGGTGACCTGCGCCGACTCCTCCTCACAGGATTGACTTTTGTACCGGTGGTCCTTGCGACTATCCGCCTGGCGCAGACTAAACGATATGTGCGTCCCGCAGTTCTCTTAATGTCGGTCACATTCTTCTTTGGAGTGATCTGCATCTTCTTCCCGAATCCGGTATTGCTCGTGATCAAATGGGGATCGCTGGCCGCATTCTTCGCGCTCACGGTCGTCGGCCTCTTCACCTACCTCGCGAATGCTCCCGCCATCACGCGCCCCCATCTCTATACCGCGATCAGTGTCTACCTTCTGCTCGGAATGATGTGGTTTGCGCTCTACGCTGCAATCGATGTTGTGTCTCCGGGCGCATTTCAGCATGGCAATAACACCACGGCGGACCGCCAAAGTGAGCTCTTGTACTTCAGCCTCGTGACCCTTTCGACCGTCGGCTACGGCGACATCATCCCCCTTCAGGACGAGGCACGCATGCTCGCCGCCCTCGAAGGCGTCACAGGCGTTCTCTACATCGCAATCACCGTTGCGATACTGATCAGCGCATTCAAACGCACGACGAGAGCACCCTAAAAAGGGAAACCGGAAGCAATCCCGAAGCTTCGATGTGGGCCAGGGTACAGGAAGGCGAGCAGCCAGCAGAAGACTCAGCCGAGTTGCTGAAGGAATCGGAGCGTGTATTCACAGGCTCGCTGGGGTTGATCAGCGGAATCAATCGAACAAACGCAAAAGCAGTATTTAATGACAAACAAACGATCTCGGATGCTATCGCAGAACGCGACGTCACCGGAAAGCAGCGTGATTTCTTGTCTACAGTCGCGGAGGTTGCCAGTACGCGCCAGGATCGCTACTCCAAGTCAGAGGTGAAGTTTCTTCCCAACCGTGTCGATTGCGCAACTTCAAAAGCAGGTGGAGCAAATTGGCCAAACAGTTCCGCGAGCTGGATACCCGGCTCCAGGAACTAAATTGGCAGACCTATTTGGTGTGAGGTAGTTGGTAGTCGTCTTATCGCGGCGAGCATGAACCCAGCCGGAGGGTAAATTTCGGCATCAACGGTGACTCTGATGAGCCACGGTCTGGGGGTTCGATTCCCGCGTGTTCAGCGTATGCTCCGTACGATCACGATCGTACAGCGCACATTCACTGTTACTACCATGTGCTGGGCGATGGGACGGTGAGGGTGGGCACGGGGAACACTCACACCGAATCATCGAGAGAGGTCACTCGTAACTTTACGGCACTCCACAGCGCCTATAAAATCAATAAGAGAAAGCCGACGTAGCTCAGTTGGTAGAGCAGCCGATTCGTAATCGGCAGGTCACCGGTTCAAGTCCGGTCGTCGGCTCCAGCCGCTCCATTTTCCA
>CAYVSQ010000137.1:0-4602 GCA_964453815.1 uncultured Acidobacteriaceae bacterium
GATGCAACACGCTCGTAAACAGTGCAGTGATGCAAACTGCTACAAACTTATGCTTTCCAGCAATCTTAAGCGTGAAGACGCTCACCGATTTTACGAGTCACTTGGGTTTGAGAGACATGGCTATAGTTTCCAGACATTTCCATAGACCTCATAGATTCCGTGGCTTGGCCTTGAGAAACGCTGTTCTCGTCATGGATTCTGTCTGTACCGACTCGCCAGGGTTTAGAGAACCGTTGAACCCTGTTATCGACAATCGGGATTTAGGTTTGAACTACGGAGCCGCACTTATACCGCAGGCGAGACCGCATTCACCACCGCTGGCTTCGAGCTGAATCTTCCGAAAGCCTTCAACGTTCAGCCAGCCCCTTACACTAAGACTCCGTTTGATACCACCTGTAGCCGTGTTTCTGTTCCTGGTCAGCTTCCTTGAGACGGTTAACGACCTGCTTGCGCCGCAAGCTGCCCACGCTGGCGGTGATTAGATCAATCAAGGCGAGAGGAGCGACGTAGCTTGCTGCGAAAGAGAGACTGTTGATAGGCACGGTGAGGAGCTCATCCGAGAAGCGGGCCAATGGGGAGAGCATGGAGTCCGTGATGCCCACGCAGTATGCGCCGTTCTTCTTTGCTCTCTCGATCCCTTCGATGGTCATGCGAAGACCTCGGCGGAAGCTGATGCCGATAACGATGTCTCCTTTGCCGGTTGAGCGAGCGAGGTGAGTTGCACGGCCGGGAGCAACTGCCGCCAGAACGGGCAGGCCAGCGATGGTCAGGTGGTATTCCATGTAGTTGACGAGCGAAGATGCCATGTCACCACCCAGCAGAAGAATCCTGTTTGCTTTATGGATTCGTGTCGCAACCCTCAATACCTGCTGCAAATCGATGTGGTTCAGAGCAACCCCAAAGTTCTGCTGGAGCTGCTTCCTTGAGTCTTTGAGGAATCTGGGGGGCTCGGCGGTGTGTTCGGCGGCCTGCATGCTGTCCAGAATGGTGGCGCTGGTGACGGACAGATCGTGAAGATAATGCTGAAAATCCCGATAGCTTTCAAATCCCAGAGCCCGGACAACGCGGACAATCGTTGTAGGTGCCGTTGCGAGCCGCTGGGCCATGTCTCGCACGTTCAATAGGACAAACTCTCGCGGATTTTCGAGGACAGGGCGGATAATCTCCTGATGTTTATCGCTGAGTTGATCGAGCGGGTGTGGCGGCTGAGGTTGCAAGGCCGAAGGCCTGCTTTCTTTCCTGGCCATCATACGACTACGTTCATCGCGGGATTCAGCGGTGTCAATCATATTCTCCATCCCCTCAGGTACAGGCCACATTAGATGATCAGGCAACAGCGAAGCGTTCGCCGCACCGCTGAAAATCTTCTTGACACCTATCTAACGTCAGATTAACGTTACATCACCTTACGGAACATCTGTACCGATTGAACCAAGCGATCCAACATTTCGCTGGTTCGACTCGTTGAAGCATAGGTTCGGAGTGGCGGCAGTCGCCAGTTCGGATAAGCCTGGGCTTCGCGGCGCGATGATTTGCGTGGGTAGATATGCCGGAGCCAGCAGAGTTCGGCGGATGAACTGTCGCAGAAGAATTCATGGAGGCTATTTGAGATGTCAAGTTTAAAGCGCTACACATGTTGTACCGTCTGGATCATTGTGATGGCTGCGTTTGCTGCCGTTGGCTGCGTGGGAGCGTGGGCGCAGGAGACTACGGGCAGCATTAGCGGAACGGTGACGGATTCGAGTGGCGCGGTGGTGAAAGGCGCGACGGTATATCTGACGAATACGGATCGTGGGCAGAATGTGCGCATGCTCACTACGAACAACAACGGATCGTATACAGCAAGGTCGCTTCCCCTGGGGACCTACACGGTGAAGGTGACGGCGCCGGCTTCAAGGCGGAGTCGGTGACTGGACTCGTGCTGCATGTGAACGACGCGCTGACAGTAAACCGGACACTGGTCGCGGGAAGCGTTTCAGAGACAGTTTCGGTGGCTGCGGACCAAGTGCAGCTGAACCTTCAGGATGCGACCTCGGCGGGTCTGATTACCGGCACCCAGATGAAGGAGATGGTGCTCAACAGCCGCAACTATGAGCAACTCATTCAGCTACAGCCAGGCGTGGCCTTCAGTGGCGCGACTGATCAGTTGTATGTCGGCGCGACGGTTCCTGGAGGGACTTCTGCGGCTGTAGCCTTCTCGGTCAACGGCGGCCGCACGACCTCGAATAACTGGACGATTGATGGCGCCGACAACGTGGATCGCGGCGCGAATCTGACGCTGCTCGTCTTCCCTTCTGTCGATGCCATCTCCGAGTTCAAGACGCTGCGTGGACAGTACTCGGCTGAGTTTGGCCGCAGCGCCTCAGGTCAGATCAACGTCGTTACTCGCTCCGGAACAAACGGTTTTCATGGGACCGTGTACGAGTTCTTTCGCAACGACGCACTGAACGCAAATACATGGCTGGACAAGGATGTTGCGAGCCCTGCCCTGTTCACCCCGCGTCCAAAGCTACGCTACAACGACTTCGGCGGAACTTTAGGCGGCCCGGTCATCATTCCGCACCTGTACAACGGCAAGGACAAGACCTTCTTCTTCTTCTCTTATGAAGGCCGCCGTGTGAACCAGTACGTCACCGGCAACGCGCTGGTGCCGACCGCGAATGAACGTTCGGGCAATTTTTCTAACGAATACTATCTTCCGACCGGTGCTGCAGCGACTGGCTGGGTGACGGGACCGGTCAACGTCTGCACGGCCTACAATCCTTCAAACGGTGTCTGCACGGCCACCGGCACAAACATCGCCTCGATTGATCCCGTAGCCGCTGCCTATATTAAGGATGTTTACTCGCAGGTTCCGCTGCCTAACTCGCAGGCGGACATCGCAGCCGGCCTCGATCCCCACACCGTCAGCACCACTGCCACCAATACGTTCAAGGATGACCAAACCCTTGTTCGCATCGACCAGGCCATTGGCAAGAAGCTGAACGTCTTCTATCGCTACATTCACGATACCTTCCCGGTCTACTCCGGAACCGGAACTTTCAGCACGGTCCCTATCGGCGGCATCGCCAGTACCTTCACGTCGCAGCCTGGCACGACGCACATGGCCCACGGCACGTACGTGCTCAACCCCACACTTCTGCTGGACATGGGCTACGCCTACTCCTCCGGTCAGATCGTGACCACACCTTTGGGAGCTTTGACAAATGCCGGCTCCCCGGATGTTAAGCCGAACCTGCCTTTCACCAACGCCCTTGGGGTAGTTCCGGTGTTGGGCATCGGCGGTCTGACAACGCTCGGCAGCAGCGGCATCTATCACGACTACAACATCAATCACGAGGCGTTTGGAAGTATCACGAAGACCTGGCGACAGCATACTTTCATCACAGGCGTGACCTATAACCACTATCAGAAGAAGGAAAACCTGACTGCTGGCGGAACGGGTAACCAGGGTAACTACGGCTTCACAACCAACAGCTCTGTCGTTGCGCCGACGGGCGTATCTTCCTCCAGCCTTACGATCCCGTACTCCTACGCGAACTTCCTGATCGGCAATGCGAACAACGGATTCTCACAGCTCTCGCAGGCCATCACGCCGAATATTCAGCAGAACCTCTATGAAGCCTTCTTCCAGGACAACTGGAAGGTTACGCCGCGATTGACGCTGAATCTGGGCGTCCGCTATAGCTACTTCCAGGCGCCATTTGATGGCAATAGCGAGCTGAGCAACTTCGATCCAGCGCTCTACAGTCCGTCGAAGGCCCCGACCATCAACAGCAAGGGCCAGATCTGTCTTACTGCGCCCTGCGCGAACACCGATGGTCTGAACAGTGGCGCTCCCAACACCGCCGCGGACTATTTCGGCGTGAACTACATCAACGGCATGACCTTCGGATCGTCGAGTGCGCCAAACGGTCAGACCTCGCCTTACGGCAGTGCCGTCGGCTCGGTTCCTAAAAATAACTTCGCTCCCCGGCTCGGCTTCGCGTTTGATGTCTTCGGCGATGGAAAAACTTCGCTTCGCGGCGGCTACGGCTGGTCTTTCGATGAGGCCGAGGTTAGCTACTGGGAGCAGGCGGTCTTCTACAACCCGCCCTACGTCACGACCTACTCAGCCGTCACAGCAGTCATGGACAATCCGGCAGGCACCGGCAGTACGCCAACAACGCCTTCGGTGACGCCGGGCCGTCTTTACACAGTGCCGACCCACTACCGCACGCCGTATAACCAGCAATACTCGCTCGATGTCCAGCAGGCAATCACTCCAACTTTGATGCTCGATGTAGGCTATTTCGGTGAGCACGGCACAGACCTGCTTGGCCTCGTGGAACTCAACGAGCCCACCCCCGGCTCCTATGTCAATGCGAACGGCTCGCTGAAGGTGAACCCGGCAGTCGGTGTTAGCTCATCCTGCGTCTATCCCGGAACGACGACGCCGGCCTTCATTAGCACCACCTGCGACGCGGCGCTCAATCAGATCAAGCCATACCTCGGCTACTTCTCGATCGGTGCGACGCGCAACTGGTTCAGCAGCAACTACAACTCGCTGCAGGTGAAGGTGACCAAGCGGTTCTCGGGCAACAGCATGATCGACGCGAACTA
>CAYVSQ010000138.1:0-3171 GCA_964453815.1 uncultured Acidobacteriaceae bacterium
GAGTAATCGTATGAGGACGCCGGCTGCGACGACCTACGTTAATCGAGGCGAACGAGGTAGGCTTCCCCTTCCTTAGGGTTGATGCTTTTGGCGATCTCGACGGCGCGCGCGCGGTCGTCGGCCTGGGGCCGGATGCGCACCCAGTGGCCAGTTGGTCCCGTGAACTCGATAACGTTAGCTGTCTCGTATTTGCGCGAGAGGTGTTCTTCCAGCTGGATAGCGTCGTTTTCCTTCGAGAAAGCTCCCACCTGAACGCACCAGCGTCCACCCTGTTCGATAGGGTGGGGTGCATCGTAGACCTCAATCTTTACCATTGCCGTGCCGGGACGCCAGACGCCCACCGCTTTGGCAGCGCCGATGGAGAGATCGATGACGCGGTCGGGAACGAAGGGTCCGCGATCGGTGATGCGCATGATGGCCGACTGCCCGGTTTGAAGGTTGGTGACTCGGATCAGCGAGCCCATGGGCAGAGTGCGATGCGCGGCAGAGATTCCGTTCTGATCGTAGATCTGTCCGTTGGCGCCGCGATGGGCGTGGTAGTTGGGTCCATACCAGCTGGCCATGCCCTGCTCAGTGTAGATGGGCGTGCGCGAGTTAACGATGGCCTCATCGGGACTCATCGCCGGTTCGGTTGCTGCGGGCTGTGGCGATTCGGCGGCCGAAGCGGTGATCGGCGGTGGGGCCGGTCGCGGTGGGGGAACGACCGGCGGCGGAGGCGGTGTGTAGGCAATCTGCGTGCGATGGCTGCATCCAGCGATGCAAAGCAGTGCGGTACAGCAGGCGAGCGACGCGACGGCCGGCCTGCTCATCTTATTTGTCCTTATCCGAGCCCGGACCTTGGCCGGAACCCGGACCCGGGCCGGGTTCGATGGTGTGGCGATCGATGAGTTCGGCGAGCTTAATCAACTCCTGGGAGGCAACGCGCAACGCCTTCGATGAGTTTTCACGGGCGCTGGGCACGACCTCATCGTTGAGATAGGCGATGACCTTTTTCACTTCTTCCTCGACCCGAGGGACGGCCTTATTCAGGGTCTCATCCACTTTGCGACCGAATTCTTCGAATCCGCTGCCGGGCTGGCTGGTCATAGTGTCCTCACGCACGCGTACTCAGGGCAAGTATCGGCATGGCTGGCGGCGAAAAGCAATGGCAGATCACTAGCGGTGCCGTATGAGTTACTGGCGATCTGCGCGTTCCTGTGTCCGTACAGACATCCCGGAATCGCGAATCACTCTCTTATAGAGCGGTTCTCCCGCGACAAGTTGCGGATGAAGGTTTGACTGCGGCGCTTCTACATGTGGAGGGACCATTTTATGTGGAAGAGACATTTGCCTGATGTCAACTAAGAGAGTCTTGTTACGGTTCTATTTTCTGGCCGTGATTTTGCTCGCGGCTCTTCCTGCGTTTTGCGAGAAGCCCACGTCGCCTGCGACAGATGACACGCTTCCCAGCGCGCCTCCCGTACACCTCTCGGATCCGGGTCAGATTGCCGAATCGAAATGGTTTGGCGTTGTCGATCCGGGCGAGAAGATACCTCCGCTGTATGCGCACGATAAGATGATGTTCTGGCTGCACGAGGAGTTCGGGCCGCTGAGTCTGCTTCCCGCCTTCACCTCTTCCGGGTGGGAGCAGCTGGTGGATCGCGATCCAAAATATGGATCGGACTCGGGCGCGTATGGCGAGCGGCTGGGGGCTGCGGCGGTGCGCGAGGCCAGCATGCGATTCTTCTCCGACAGCCTGCTGCCTACGCTGACCCATGAGGATCCACGCTATTTTCGTCGAGCACGCGGAGGAATCATGGCGCGCGGCGAGTACGCGGCAGAACGTGTGTTCGTATGCCAACGCGATGATGGGTCGCGAGGCTTCAACTACTCGGACACCATGGGTAGGGCCGCAGCTTCGGCGCTGACAATGACGTACTATCCACGGCCGAGCGCGAATGTGAGAGTGGCGGCAACGACCTGGGGCGTGTCACTGGCTGGACTTGCGGGGAACAACCTGTTTCTTGAGTTCTGGCCGGATGTTCGGGATGCGGTGTTTCATCGCCATAAGAAAAATGAGGCCCAGTAACGGGCTCCGTTCACGGGCGGCAATTCCCATCCGGGTGCGAATTTTCACCGTTCAGTTGTTAATGATTTCACTCCTCCTGCCCGTTGCCTATGCTAAGTACTGGTAAAGTCTTCTGGAAGCAGCAGTTGCCCGGAAGACGTCCCGGCGGCACGGCAGGCCCGCAGCCGGTTTGGACCCCAAATTTCATTTCCCCCGGCGAGGGGACAGACCTGCAAAGAGGAGACTGATACATGTCGAAAGCCGTCAAGTACGCTGAGAGGACACTCACCGCTGCGGCTCAGGGAGCATGGACCGTGTTCGAGAAGCTGAACAGCATCCGGCCCAACGCATCCTTTACCCCCAAGTGGTCGGACAAGCCGCTGCTCAAGTCGTATCAGAAAGAAAAGCCTCCTCTCGGCTGGCCGCGCACGACAGACTCCCTCTGTCCCAAGTGCGTGCCAGAGATTCGCCAGCAGATCATTGACGGCAAACTACCGCACGAGATCCTGCTGAACGAAAAGGTCGGCGAGATCAAGGCGCAGATCATCGAGCGTGACGGTAAGATCCTGATGGTGAAGGATTGCCCCAAGCACGGGCACTTCGAAGACGTGATGTCGATCGACACCGCTTTCTTTAAGCACCTCGAAGAGGTTTTCCCGGGCCGCGACATCAAGGCGCACAACGACGAGAAGCTGCATAACCACGGCACGTCGACCGTGACGCACGGGCGCGGATCGGTGCTGACGATCGACCTCACCAACCGCTGCAACATGATGTGCGATCCCTGCTTTATGGATGCGAACCAGGTGGGCTTTGTCCACGAGCTGACGTGGGAAGAAATCAAGACCATGCTGGACAACGCTATCACCATCAAGCCGCGCCGCCAGATGTCGGTCCAGTTCTCGGGTGGCGAGCCGACACTTTCGCCGTACTTCCTCGACGCCGTCGCCTACGCCCTCAAGGTTGGTTACAACTCGGTGCAGGCTGCTTCGAACGGCATTGAATTCGCGAAGAGCAAAGAACTCTGCCGCGCTGCTGCTGAAGCGGGCCTCCGCTACGTCTACCTTCAGTTCGACGGCATCGGCAACGCTGCCAACTCGCACCGCAAGGTCGGCAATCTCTTC
>CAYVSQ010000139.1:0-2661 GCA_964453815.1 uncultured Acidobacteriaceae bacterium
TTCCGTGGTTGCGCGCTACCTGCTGGGATTGATATTCATTGTCTTTGCCCTGAACGGATTTCTCAACTTCATTCACCAGCCACCGCCGACAAATCCGCTTGCGATGCAGTTCTTTGTCGCCGTCAGCGCGTCGCATTTTGCGGCTTTTTTTTTCGCAGCGCAGTTGGTTGGCGGACTGCTATTGCTTTCGGGCTTTTTTGTGCCGCTCGCCCTCACGGTGCTTGCGGCGGAGTTGTACAACATTCTCGCGTTTCATCTGACGCTTGCACCGGCGAGCATTGCTCCAGCACTGGCAGCATCTGTGCTCTGGGTCTTGGTCTTTGTGCAATATCGCGCAAGCTTCAGGGATGTTCTAGCCGCAAAACCTGTGCCACCGGAATAGTCTGCTTCGTTGCGGGGGAGGCCCAGCGCCTCCTCGCCGCGGAGCGTTTTCAGACAACACAGCACGGTTACCTGGCAAACGCATTTCCCGTCACTGCCGGGTTACTGACGAGAAGCCGATTTTCGGGGAGTAATCCCGGGAAAGCCTGAAACAAGCAGAAAACAGCACCGTTATTCGGATTCTTGTGCCACTACATGTATTGGCTGCTGGATTTAAAACAGTCTGTTTTCTAGAGCGCTCTTCCGGTAGCGTTTGAACCCGAAATAGAAACCTGACCAAAACCATTCGGCAACACAGTAGCCCGGCAGGTGACGTCGAAAATTGACAAAGTCCACATCGGCCGATCAGGACTTACCGCGTTCCGAGCCTCCAGAGGGGATTTCATGATTCCAGAAGGGAAAAATGCGGACGTAGTCCGCGCCTTGCGAGAACATTTGATGTAAAGAGTTCGAAGATATTCGTCGGATGACCAAAGGTCTCAGCTCGGACCTTGTTTTTCGTATTGTCGTGCAGGCCCTTTTAACCGAATCAATTCAATGCGATGTTGCGCGAAGCTGGCGAGAAGGAGTTCCAATTCAGCGGCCAGTCTCTCGGCCGAACACTGAGAGTGATGGACAGCATGGAGAAAGCTTTCCAGGAGATCTGCACCATTCGCCACCAACGCACGATGAACGAGAGGCAGGACGTTATGGTTCTCACACAATGCTAGTAGTGTGGGCCAATCTATGTCGCGTGGAACAGAAAGGGGAGATCTGCGCAGGCACTCGATCAGTTGCTCTGCCTCCGGAATTGCCCCAAGGCTGCTATCACCGGAATGCTCCAAAGCGGTCTGCATGAAGACTCTCTTAAGTGAGCATACATTAGGAATACATTAGGAATTGATAGACAACAGCTGCCCCTAACATTTGGAGTTTGTCCTCCCCAGCCATGCCGATGCCGCAGGGTTTTCCGAATAACTATTGAACGAGCGGGACTTAACCCTAAGCATCGGTGATTTACATGGAATGGAAGTAAGAGTGGAATGCAGATCGAGTCTCTGCCGACTCCCGCGACGACGAAAGGGGTAGGGAATTGGGCTGAAATAACCCTAGATGCGCCTTTAGATCGGCCAGATTGGTCAGCCATTCCCCGAAAGTATCTCGGCCCTCGGCAGTCGTAATCGCGGCGGATCGAATCGCAATCTGATTGTAGTCTGTAAGTTACATTCTACGCGCCTGCTCCATCGCAATATATATGCAGCGTATCGCTCCCAGTACAGCTTGAATGTTCTGTAGCCGTCCCTTGACTCGATCGGGTCGGTGTTCCCAAAGGGTGCTTCATGTCTTGTGATGGCGGCTCCGCGACTCGGTCTTTGTTGACCCCGCCTCCTCAACTACGATCTTCAGGAAGTTGTCGCGGGGCTCCAACAGCTCTCGGAGGTAAACATAGTCGACTCTAACTGCATTGAGCCGACCTATTTCCGTAAGTCGCGTTTTGAGTAAGTTCGCGGTGGGACTCGTTTGAAGGTCCTCTTTTTCGGTTAACTCCTGCTCCAAAACCAAGATGGCCCCTTGCGAGGGCCATCTTGGCAGAGCGACCGCATAGTGCGAGTGGCGCCTAGTTCCTCTTGACTATTGTTGATTCGTTCGATTTCGGATCGCTTGAGATAATCTTGCTGTCGTCGCGAGCCGGTCCTTCTGGCATGGGCGATGGCTGCGTACTTGTCCTCGGTGGAAAGAGCGTGCCAGGATGCCTTGTCGAGAGATGATTTTGTACATCAGATTTCTTAAAGAAACTCATACCGTCTCCAGTCATTGTGCAATGTGAAAAGCGCTCGTCTGGAGCGAAGTAAGGAACAGCCGGAGGCGAGGAAGGACTACTTCTCTAAGGATACGCCACTAAGCTCTAACGTGCGCTTGGCAGGCAGTTAGGCTTAATCTGCAGTGGACCCGCTCCCACTCTAACTCGGTAGGTGCGACGCTTCAAGAGCGTGATCGTGCCGACATCTGCGGTTGTCCCTGGTTCAACTTCCATAAAGAGTCGCACCGCGAAAGCATCCGTAGTTTGGAGGTATCCAATCCGGTGCCCCCCGGTCGGCTCTCCATCGGTCAATTGTCGCTAATCACCTGTGTGTAAACTGTGCTGCAGCGCGAGCCTAGCGTCGTGATCGAACTGCCTGAAAAGTTTTTCAGGAACTACGACAGCGATTTGGATTGTCGGTTGGGAGTCCGAGCCAAGGGTAAGGGTAGCTGTCACCGTAAATGAATACCTATTCGGGCAACCCTATTCGCCGCAGTAAA
>CAYVSQ010000140.1:0-5162 GCA_964453815.1 uncultured Acidobacteriaceae bacterium
GCCTTGGCTTCATCGTATTGAGAAAGTGAGTTGAGCGCGATTCCGTTGGCGTAATGAAGGAACGGCGTTGCAGGATACTGCTCGATCAGCTTCTGGAGCTTCGGAAAGGCCTGGTCGTATTTGCTGGCAAGCAATAGCTGAGCAATCTCCCCTGACGTTTTGACCAGAGAATGCCGCGATGCATCAACTTCATCGGGCAGAGATGGAATACGCAGCAGCGCCATGCCCAGAGCGAATTGAATTTCGTTGGAAAGTGGTTCCTGCCCAGCCAGGGGCGCTAACAATTCAGTGGCATTCTCGAACTGGCCCTTGCGATTGAGCAAGATAGCCAGGCGATACTTCGCAAGCTGGATCGCCTGCGGGCTCGCTCCCACTCCGAGTTGCTGGCCGCGTTGCAAGTGGATCAGGGCGTTATCGTAGTCTTTCAACTCAAACTCAGACAGGCCCATCACGGCCCAGGCTGTGCCGTCTCCAGATTTGCGCTCAACCCAAGTTTTCAGAGCTGCGATCGTTTCAGGATAGTGCCCTGCGGAATAGTCGGCCATCGCTTGATTCCAGCTCGCCGCGTTATCTGTAACTGATGTGGTGGCATTTGCGCTTCGATCCGAAGATGTTCCGTACAGACCTGCGAGCCTGGAGTCGACGTATGGTTTTTCCGGTGCGAGGTTTGCTGCGGCCCGTACCTGGTTGGCGGCCTCTTGTTTTTGGCCAGCGGTTTCGAGTGCCTTGCCCAGCGTCTGGTGTGCTGCGGAAGAATCAGGCGCGAGCCCTACTGCCGTGCGGGCTGCGTCGAGCGCTTTCTGAGGTTGGTGAAGATTGAGTTCTAAAGCGCTGATTTGAATGTGAGGAAGCGCGCTTTGTGGAGAGATCGCCACCTCCTGCTGTTGCGCTATGAGGGCCTCTTTAATTTGACCATCGGCAACGAGAGCTAATCCGTAGGCATAGTGCAAATAGGGAGTCTTTGGGTGCTCGTTCACCAGTGTGCGCAAGGCATCAAGAGATTGTGTTGGGCTCTGCGCCCTTATCGCCGCTGCTTCGCCCGCCGCTTGAATCAACGCGTCCTGAGAAGGATCGACCTCCTGCGGCAACAAGGGAACCCGCAACAGCGCCAGGCCAAGCGCAGACTTGATTTGCGGAGACAGTTGGTTCTTGCCGGATGTGGAAAGGAGCAGAGCCGATGCCCGTTCAAATTCGCCGCTTCGATTGAGCAGAAGAGCCAGATGATACGCAGACACACGGCCGAGTTCCGGATCATCTTCGCCGCCAAGGGATTGAGCTTTCTGAAGGTCTGCCAGGGAGTTGGCATCATCCTTAGTTTCGAACTCGGAAAGTCCGAGAAAGCTCCACGCAGCGCCGAGATCAGGTGAAAGTTGGACCAGTTTCCTAAGAGCGGGAATGGCTTCGGAATAGTGGTCGCGATCATATTGCATCGTTCCCAGATACCACCAGCCCTCGGCCCATTCTGGATGCAGGGTTACGGCACGTGTGTAATCACGGATCGCTTCATCCGTCTTGCCTGCTTCGCGCGCCGCAGTCGCCGATTCCGCGAGTCCCTGGAAATTGTCCTGCGTTGAAGGCGCAGTAGTCTGCCCACATGTTGCTCGCCCTTCTCCGCACGTGAGTAGAAGCGCCGCGCAGCAATGCAGGATGGGCCAGCGGAGCCGTTCAAGGAACATACTAAAATGTCTCATTCGCGAGGCACTCAAGGCTAGAGCCGGATCGCGCTTGTGTGATCCGCGCGCGCAGTTTGGTATCGTTTTTAAAATGGCTCGGCAGTTTCCTCGCATAATTCCTCACCTCCCTCTCGTTTCCCGAAGAAGTTTTTTGCAGGGCATGCTGCCGGCGATGCTCCCCCTGAACGGATTTCCGTCTTTTGCTGCCGGTACATCGGCCGCTTCGCCCGCCTTCGAAGAGATTTCTCCTGCCCGCAGCGGCATCACCTGGATTCACACTGCCGGAAAATCTGCGCAGAAGCACTTGCCTGAGACGAGCGGCGCGGGCTGCGCCTTTCTCGACTATGACAACGATGGCTGGATGGATATCTATCTCGTCAATAGTGGAAAGACGGATTTTTATACCCCCGCGCGGCCATTGCGCAATGCGCTCTACCGCAACAATCGAGACGGCACCTTTACCGATGTGACCGAAAATGCTGGTGTTGCTGGCGGCGGATACGGAATGGGAGTGGCTGTCGGCGATTACAACGGCGACGGGCTTCCCGATCTCTACGTCACGCAGTTTGGGCGCAACATTCTGTATCGCAACCACGGCGACGGCACCTTCACCGATGTGACCGAGAAGGCGGGTGTAGCTGCGGCCGGATGGAGTTCGAGCGCGGTGTGGTTCGACTACGACAATGACGGACGGCTCGATCTCTTCGTCTGCCAGTTCGCTGAGTTTGACGCAGCGCTTGGCTGCGGAACTGATAAAGACGGTGTCCACCACTACTGCATTCCACGGATTTTCAAGCCCCGTCCCAGCTGGCTATTCCACAACAACGGCGATGGCACCTTTACCGATGTCAGCAGGGAATCGGGCATCGCCGAGCACTTGGGTAAGGCCTGGGGTGTGGTAGCCACTGACCTCAACAACGACGGCCGGATGGATCTGCTCGTCGCCAACGATACCGTGGCGAACTTTCTCTTCATGAATCGCGGTGGAGGACGCTTCGAAGAAGATGGGTTTGCGGCAGGCGTGGCTTACAGCGCCGAAGGCAGAGCGCGTTCGGGAATGGGCGTAGACTCAGCGGATTTCAACAACGATGGCTGGATGGACCTCTTTGTCGCGAACATCGACGAGGAGATCTTTTCTCTCTATCAAAACAACCACGACGGGACCTTTGACGATGTGGCAATGCAACTAGGTATAGGCATGGCCACGCGCTGGATGAGTGGTTGGGGGCTGAAGTTCTTCGACTACGACAACGATGGCAACATGGATTTGATCCTGTCAAACGGATTCCCCGATGATCTTGTGGACCAAATCTCCAACAAGGTCACCTATCGCGAACCGCTTCTGCTCTTTCGCAACGATGGGCGGTCATTCAGGGACGTGAGCCAGCAGAGCGGCCCCGTTTTCGCAAAAACTTTCGCGGCGCGCGGCCTGGCAGTTGGAGACTTTAACAACGACGGCGCGGTCGATGTTCTGATCAGCGTCAACGATAGTGCACCCGTTCTACTCAAGAACTATGCCGCCAAGCAGAATCACTGGCTGGGCTTACATCTTGTTGGCCGTAAGTCGAATCCCGATGCAATCGGGGCGCACGTTACGTATCAGGCAGGAGATCTCAACCGCAGCCGCATGAAGGCTGGAGGGGGCAGCTTCCTGTCTTCGCACGACCCGCGCATGGTGCTGGGCCTCGGGCAACGCTCCAAAGTGGATTGGCTTGAGGTTCATTGGCCGCAGCCGAGCGGGGCCGTCGAACGATTTACGGATCTCCCTATCGACCGGTACATCACGATCGTCGAAGGAGCCGGAAAGTGGAAGTAGTCCTGCGCGGGCTTGAGACACAGCTATTCCGGGAAAGGCTCGCCCTCGCGCACGATGCGGATCCGATGGTCTGTGAACTTGTCGTGCATTTCCGGCACGTACACTTTCTGCATGTGGCACGAGGTGCAGTTCTTCGTGGCTGTCGGACAGGCGGAGCCGGGGTGCTCCGCAGTTGGTTTCTGACCCGGCGAAGTGACGTGACATTTGAGGCAGGCATGATCGTAGGCGGTTGACTCCGTTTGCAGTTGCTCGTGAGGGTCATGGCAGGCGATACAGGTTAGCCGTGCGTCGCCCTTCCCCCAGCATTTGCTGGTCACCAGCCGGTACGGCGCCGATCGGGTGCTGGCGACTCCTTTTACGCCGGTCGTCTTCACATCCCACCAGGTTGCATGGCAGGCACCGCAAAATTCGACCGAATCTACCGGGCTGAGATGGCGGGAATTGAAGATCTCTGTCTGACGGGCATCGAGATTTCCCTTCATCAGGCTATTCATGGCGGCGACATGCTTGGCTCCCGGTCCGTGGCATGCCTCGCAGGTGACGCCGGGGATCAGATTTTCTCCATCGAACTTGTCGCCGATGGTCGAGGCTGTACTATGGCAGGCGAAACAGCGGCCGATCTCGGCCATGGCGACGGGCCGGTCCATGGCTTCCTCAACGTCTTTGGGAGATGCCAAGTCGCGCGTCGGCGTAAAGCCAAGATTTTTCAGGGTTTCAAAGTAAGTCACGCGCGCCTCATAGAAGTGGCCGTCCTCTTTCTTGAAAAGATACGACTGACCCACGCGTGGCGTGCCAAAGGCCCAAAGCAGCGGCGACGACAGGGTTTGTGTGCCGTCGGTTACCGTATAAAGGCTGTGATGTCCGTCGCTCTTGATGAGATAGCGGTACACACCCACAGAAAACGAGAGTTCAGGATGTTTGTGCAGGGTTTCCGCATTATCCGCATGGGCCACCGTGCGCGCCATAGGTGTTTTTGTCTGGGAAGCAAATTTTGACGCATGGCAAGGCGCACAGGCTGCTGGACCGACATAGTCTTTGCGGGAAACTCCGGCCTGAGTTGGCCAGAAGCCGGGCTCGGCCAGGTGATCTTCGGTTGATAGCTGCGCCCGCAGCCACGGTTCAGTCGAAGTCAGGACAAGAAGAAGAAAAAGGCCCTGCCTGCAAAGGCGGATCCGGTTAGCGGCGACAGGCATACTTTAGTCTGAAAAATCCAACGCAATTCTGTGAGGTTGATCAGGTCCTACCATAGCCTGTAGCCACTTATTCGATCAACTCCGGCGCGTCCAAGACAGGTCCGGCGCTTGAATTCGGTCGCAGCGCTTTTTCAACGGAAGTTAAGTCCTTTATTTTGAGCGGAAGCGCGCGGCATCAAGCTCGTTAGCAGCTTGCTCAATAAGAAGACTATACAGGTTTACAACTTTCGATATAGAATTCGCGCTGTATCAAAATATTAAGTGCCTCGATTCAGAATGAGGCGGTGACAAGAAAGCGAAAAAACTGCGAGGATCAGGCGAGCCGTATCTTAGTGGAGAAGCGGCAATTATTGGGGTTCGCGGCGGCTGCCGTTATTTTTTGTTGACAGTCGTATATTGCGAGGAGTAATCAAACGTTTCAGTTCAAGCTGTTAACGTTATCAGGGTTCGAATCACGAAATAGTTAAATTTCGACCTTCG
>CAYVSQ010000141.1:0-7396 GCA_964453815.1 uncultured Acidobacteriaceae bacterium
AGATCCAGTGTCAGCTTCTCGGTGACCTTCCAATTGTCCTGAATGTAGGGAGAGATCGCCCGGAAGCGCGACGCGTACTCCTGCACGAGAGTCTGGGTGAGACTTCCCTTGTCGTTCTCACCAATCAGGAAACTGGCGTAGGCGAGGCCGGTGTTAGCGGTTGCTGCGTAGGAGGGACTCGAATTGCTTGACTTATTGAGAGCGGCCGTCTCGGTAACTGCGCTGGCGATGGTGAGGGGAGTTGAACCTCCGGTGTTAGGTGTGACGTTGTATTGCAGCCACGCGATTTGTCCGCCGAACGTAAAGGAATGTCTGCCAACGTTCCACTGCAGGTTGTTGAGCAGCGTGTAGTTCTCTGCGAGGGTGATGTTAGCGACCTGACCGGCCCAGTTGGTAGGCGCGTTGGTACCGGCAAAGGTGACGATCGGGAAAGCTCCGGCACCCTGTCCGCCCGGCAGCCCCGTTATGCCCTGGGTCGACGCGGCATAGGCGGGTGTCTCGTTGGACTGGAACGTAGGACCGTTGTAGCGAGCGTATCCAAACTTGAATTGATTGATGAGGTGCGGTGAGAAGACGTGAGTCTCTTCAATAACGCCAACAGCCGTCTTAGGCGCGAAGACCTGACCGTAATTATATGGAACCGGGCCTACATTGCGTCCCGCTGTCGTCTGGCCGGTAGGGTTGGAACTCGCTTGACGCCCGATGGCTGCCACCAGCGTGAGCGTGTCCTTCGACGTGAACAGGTAATCAATGCGGCTCGTCATGGACCAGTTCGTCAGCCCTGTCGGGTTAGCAGAGTTGAAGTTGTTTTGTGCTGACGGGCCAATACCGGCAGGAAGAAAGCTCTGGAGATTCAGCGCTACCTGCGAAAACTCACTTGCCGGAATCACGTCCACAGGTCCGATCAGCATCGGATTTCCTCTAGAGCCCAGACCAGCGCCTGACCCATAGCCATACCGGTACCGGCAGGGCCCATCTGTGCTGTTAGCTGTGCACGTCGCCGCCGAAAATGGATCGTAGATACCACCGGTGTTCAGGCCAGCAAAGTTACCCTGCTGCTGGGCTGGCGTGGGGAAGGTAAGAGTTGTTGGAGTTTGGCTCGAATAGCGGAAGCCGTTGTAGTTCCCAAAGAAGAAGAGCTTGTCTTTCCACGAGCCGACAGGAACCAGCGGACCGCTAAGATAGATGCCGTACTCATTGCTGTGCTCGACGGGCTTACTGACTGCGCCAGTTACTGGATTGGGGTTAGCGCCGAAGAATCCCCACGTGTCAAGTGCGGTATTGCGGAAAAAGTAGTACACGCCTCCGTGATACTTGATACCGCCCTGCTTGATGCTATAGTTCTGAATTCCCTGGCCTTCGTAGATGGCGGAGTATCCGCTCGTCTGCACCTGGAATTGGTCTACCGCATCGACAGAGATCGCGGTCCAGACGTAGCGCGGATCGCCATTGCCTCCGGCGCGCACAAACGGAATGCCATCGATATACACCGCAGAGACGGCGCCGCGGCTGCCCGATCCATTGACGATCCCGGTATTGGTAGTTGGGTTGCCAGTTGTGTTGTTACCCTGCACGCCAGGCATCAGAAACGCGAAGTCGGTAGCGCGGCGCTGGTCTGCTTGGCCGTAGGCGCCCATCTGGATGGGAAGCGCGGAGTACATCTCGTTCTCCATGGTCGCTCCCAGGGTCGCGTTGCTGGTTTCGAGCGCAGGAGGAGCGGCAAAAACGGTGACCGTCTGCGATTTGGTGCCAAGCCTCAAGCTGACATTCACGTCTGCGACTTCGAGCGCATTAACATGGACATTTTCCTGTGTGGTTGTTGCAAGACCCGTGGCCGAAACGGTAAGAGTGTAGATGTCCGGGTCAAGCGCGGGCACAGAAAAGTCACCGGACTCCGAGCTTTTGGTCGTGAACGTGATGCCGCGGCTTGTCGCTGTCGCCACCACAATGGCGCCGGGGACGACCGCGCCGGAGGGGTCGGTTACCCTGCCCTTGATCTCGCCTTTACCGGCGAGCTGGGCGTCAGCGGGAGAACCCCAGAGCAGCACAGCCGCGAAGAGAACCAGCAAACTTCGGAGGAGATGACAGAGCAGGCTTTTTATTTCGCTTTTGTCGAAGCAGGATATGGTAGGTCGATCATTATTAAGCATCATCTGTAGCCTCACCTAAAGTTCTTGGGATGAAACACCCCTTATAACGCGAAATATTCAATCGCGATCAAGTGGCGTGACATTAGCTGCCTGGTCAAGGCGGGGGCAACCCAAGTGCATATATCACCTATTTTGAAGAAGAGCGCCTGGGAGCTTGGTGATGGCTTGCCCGGCGGGTACCTGAATATTGAAGTTTTTGGCGACCACAGTTGCGTAGCCGATAGTGAAGCCCGATGGGGCATGGATGGAAACGTCGCGAAGCGTCACACCCTTGATCGGCGCTTCGGGTAGACCGGCGATGGCGCCGGCAGATGTGGTGGCTGTTGCCGTCATATTTTCAATCACGATGTCATGAAAGTGCGGCGTGAGCCGGGTGACAGGTGCAGGCGCCACATCTGCCGGTGGCAGAACGGCGGGATAGTATTCGCTGACGATAAGCGCTGTCTTGACGTTTTCCATCTGGACATCGTGGAAGTAGATGCCGCTGACATCGTTGCCGCGGTCGCGGTTAGCCTTGATGCGGATGCCATTGTCGGTTCCTCGAAAATTGGCGTGATCGACGGAGATGTTCTGCGCCCCACCGGCAATCTCGCTTCCGATCGACAGCCCATGCCCATGTCGAAAGTCGACGTGGGTGATCCGGATGTTTTTACTTGGGAGATCGCCACCAGGCGAATTAATGGCACCGGACTTGATCGCGATGTTGTCGTCGCCTACGTCCGCGAAGACGTGGTCGATCACCACATTGCTGCTTGAGAAGGGGTTGATGGCGTCCGTATTGGGCGACTTCTCCGGCGCGAGCACACGGATGTTGCGGATGACGACATCATCGGAGTTGTACGGTACCAGTTGCCACATCGGCGAGTTCTGCAGCGTGACGCCCTGCACGCGGATATGGTGACAGTGGTCAAACACGACCAGACGCGGACGGCTGTGCTCCGAGCCAAGAATGCCAGCATCTTTGAAGCGGCGGGCCTCGATCCACCAGCTCTCTCCATTACCATCGATTACGCCGCTACCCGTAATGGCCACGTCCTCAGCATCTGTCGCGCTCACCAGCGATTGCAGGCCAGGATTGTGAAATTCTGTTTTCGCCGGGTAGTCGCCGTGATCGGGTGAGCCCAGCAGAATGGCCCCGGCCGCAAGCTCGAATGTGATATGGCTGCGCAGCACGATCGGCGCGCTGAGGAAGATCCCTCCACTCAGACGAACTGTGCCGCCACCTGCGTGGGCGCACTCGTCTACCGCGGCTTGGATGGCGAGAGTGTCTTTTGTGACGCCATCGCCCTTTGCGCCATGTTGCCGAACGTCGCACATGCGTCCCGCGGCAGCAGTGCTTAAAGGGAACAGGAAAAGCGAGCAAGCAAGGAAGGTACTAAACCGAGCCAAGAGCTGGAAATCCACTAGCGACTTCTACATGACACAGAAAGTCAATGTCAAGAAATATTTCACGAACATCAGAATATATTTCATCGTGAGGAAAATTCGTCAAAGCGAGTGACTGACTGACAGCACTACGGACCGGTTAATCACTGGGCTGCTGCAGGATTCACGGCGAATGAGCTGCGTCGGCAGGACAACGCTGGCGATTGGAACGCCAGGGTACTCAATCTGTTTTAGCAACAGCTTTGCTGCTTGCCGGCCTAATTCCTCAGTGAACACGCGCATCGACGTCAGCGGCGGGTGCAATGCGGCTGCGTCAAGCGTGTCATTGAAACCAGCGACCGAAAGATCCTCAGGAATAGAAAGGTCGTGGTCGCGGGCGGCCTTGTAGGCTCCGCGCGCCGCCGGATCGTCTGCAGCGAAGATGGCGGTTGGCCGTGGACTGCCTTGCAGCAGCAACCGTGTGCTCAGATATCCCATCTCCTCACCGTCTAGTGTCGGCAGATCGCTGCTAAGGATCGACAGATTGGCCTCAACCATCGCCTGCCGATATCCCTGGAAACGACGAAAATACCATGGCAGGCTGAGGTTTCCGGCAAAGCCAATGTGCTGATGGCCCAGAGATATCAAGTACTTCGTGAGGTCATATGCGCCGCGAATATCGTCGAAGAAGATGGACTGTGGTGTGTTGTGCGGCCATTCGCCGACAACGTTATTACCGAGTGCGATCCATGGAACGTCGTGGCGGCCGAGCAATTCAAGCATGCTGCGCGAATTCGTTCCCGCCACAATCGCTCCGGCAACCACGGTCTTACGCAGCAGGATCTCGGGAAGCACCAACCGGTCCGCTGCAAATGTTAGTGAGTACTGGAGTGGCAGGAAGAGCAGGCCGTAATCATGCTCGGCGCAGTAAGCCTCCGCGCCCATAAGTATTGAAGAATGAAAAGGGTGGAGCACGCCGCGATTGCTTAAAAGAAAGGCAATAATGCGCGATGTCTTGCGCGCTTCCAGATCGAAGTTTAGCCGGTTCGCCGCATCCTGAATGCGCTCGCGGGTTGCCGCATTAACTCGTGCGCCCCCACGCATGAGTCGTGAAACTGTGGCCGCACTCACTTGTGCTTCACGGGCAACGTCGGCTAAGGTCACCTTCTCGATGCGCACTATCTACGGCTCCGAGTCTCGTCACAAATTCTGCGCCAATCTCGCAAGTATGCACGATTCCACGGTTTCTATGCAATATTTCTTCTATGAAGGCCAATCGGAGCAGCCGAGCCACAGAACGGTCCGTAACAGCTGCAATCCGCAGAACGAAAATATGGTGGCTGAGTGGAAGGGACGCCGGCGAGTGGCTGGAAAAGAAGCGGCCTGATCGCCGTCATTTCGTCTGCCGCGCGGCCCACTCAGCCAAATCGATCGCCGCGTCGAATGAATCGTACTCCACTGGCAGCTTGTTCCGCCGATCCGTGTATTCGTTGTAAAGCCATGGATCAACCACCGCAAACACTGTACCGTTGCCCACCTTCGAAACGGCCATCAATACATCGCCTTTGTCCGTCACGATGGCCTTTGCTGGCCCCGAAACTGTAATCGTAGAAATCTCCTTCAAATAAGCCTTGTGTGGACGTTCAAATACTCCTGTCCCCGATGGGACTGTCACCGTCGCCTGCGACCAGGTATTGTTCTCCACCGTATTGCGAAGTACCGGGTTGAAGTGAATCCCGAACCGCTCACTCATCGTATTGAAGTGCTCGAACTCCGAGTTCTGTACATCGTTCTCCATCAGGATCAGCACGCCGCCTGCCTTCACCCACTCCTCAATCACATCCCCACTTGCCTTATCCATGTAGTGCGGATTCGGATTCTTTGCCGGAATATCCGGTGAAACCAGCTCATAGATTTGCGCCGACTTCAGATCGACCGCGGTCGGAGCCGTCTTCTCGGTAGCCAGCTTCACGCCATACCGCTGAAGCGCTCTTCCAAAGAAGGCAAATCCCGAGTCAGCATCATCGTTCCACTTATAGTGAAACAGCTCCGTTTGCCCTGCAGCATTCTTCCTTGTCTGCGAGTTGAACCAAGCATCGATCAGCACTGTCTTTCCTTGCCCCAATGCTTCGGTCGAAGCCTGCGCCATCTCCGACCCCGCAAGCAGGAAAGCGCCGATGCCCTTCGCATCGTTTGCAATCGTCTTCTCTCCGACGTAGTAGTCAAACTTTCCCGAACGATAAGGCGCTCCACCTAATCCACCGACCTTCACCGTTCCATTCAGCACCATTAAGTCATCTGATCCGATCGAAACAAACGTCTTCTGAATCGCCTCCCATCCACGCCGAGCATTGGACTCATAGCTCTGCGGCAGATACCCCATTCGCACCCCCTTCGCCAATGCATACACAAACATGGAACTAGCCGAAGCCTCGCGATAGTTTCCCTGTCTCCCGCCTTTATCCATCACCTGCCACCACAGCCCGGTTGCAGAATCCTGATACTTCACCACCGCCGCCATCGTCCTGTTCAGAGCTGCAATTAGAGCCGCCCGCTGTGCATGGTCCTGCGGAAGCCAGTCCAGCACATCCACCAGCGCCATGGCATACCATCCCATTGCGCGCGCCCAAACCTCCTGCGACAGCCCCGTCGTCTTATCCGCCCAAGCCATCTGCTTCGATTCATCCCACCCATGCTTCAGTAACTCCGTCTTCGAGTCGCGCATGTGCTCATTCATCAACAGCAACTGCTTTGCAATATCGTCAAATTCCCCGGGCTCCTGAAAAGTAGTCGCATATGCCGCACGGAAAGGTTCCGCCATATAGCCTCCGTCCAGCCACATCTGATTCGGGTAGATCTGCTTATGCCAATATCCCCCGCTCGCCGTCCGGGGCTGCGCAGCAAGCTGATCATGCACAAACTTCGCTGCCTTGTAGTACTGCGGCTTCTGCGTCACCCGATACACCAGCAACACCGCCCGCCCCATCTCGATGTCGTCCAGGCTATGAGCATCCGGATAGCCCCTAATCATTCCGTCTTCGGTTACATACTTATCCACCGCATCCTTGATGTACTTGAAGTCCGCACCGGTCGCGGTGGCCTGCCACTGGGTCGCCATCCCGTCCAGCAACACGCCCTCCTCATACGCCCACACTCCAGGCTTGTTCTCAGTCGTCACCACGCCTGCTGGCCACTCCCGGATTACCGACTCCGCCATCTTCGCCGAAGCTGCATCCTGAGCCCGCACCGAACCCTGCGCTATCGCAAAACCAAGCATCAAAAAAGCTGCAGACAACCGCACCCCAAACCTCGCAATCGGCCAATCGAAACCCAAATCAGCATATCGCTCACAACGATCAATATCGAGTGAAAACCTTGGACTTTATCGCCTAATCCAGGGGTTGACTATCCGGACCGATCCGACAGGGGGCGAGTGTGTAGTTGATATCAGGATGATGTTGCGGTTCCTAATTTCAGGTATGGAGCACGCGGAAAAACCGGCCTCGGCTCCAAGGGGGATCGCGATAGATCGCAAAGAGAACCTCGATAGTCGATAGATCTGGACTAAACTGAGGTCGGAGCCAAGTCCAAGGAGGAATGCTCCGGCAAACATCGCACCTGAGTTGGGCACTCCGAGAAGAGTAATACCCAAAGACGCGCCGCGAAAACCACTCCCGCTACACCGGGATCTGCTTCGCAATCGAGGAATTATTCAATTATTCCAACCTTCAATGCTTTCCCACCCTACGCAAAAAGCGAAGGATGGCGCACCTCGTCTTGCGTCTGAATTCAATTAGGTAGAAAGAGCGGCTCACTCGCCCTAAGGGGTGCAACGAGTCCCTGCCTCGAAACGCGCGCGGGGGGATCGATTGAGTTAAGCT
>CAYVSQ010000142.1:0-3368 GCA_964453815.1 uncultured Acidobacteriaceae bacterium
GGCCAGCAGATCATCATCCTCAACCCCACTACCCCCATCGGCCCCCAAGATGTAAAACCCACTCCAACCGGCCGCATCATCGTCGATTTCCTCAACAAAA
This sequence comes from uncultured Acidobacteriaceae bacterium, assembly GCA_964453815.1. Classification (GTDB taxonomy): domain Bacteria; phylum Acidobacteriota; class Terriglobia; order Terriglobales; family Acidobacteriaceae; genus Silvibacterium. Next base: position 101 of record CAYVSQ010000142.1, read on the forward strand.
AATTCCCCGCCTATGTCGATACCGGCCTCAACCTCGTCGACGTTGCGGAAGTCGCCCGTACCCACGCCGCCGCCCTCGAACAGGGCCGCTCCGGCGAGCGCTATATCCTCGGCGGGGAAAATCTCACTCTCAAACAGATCCTCGATAAAATGTCCGCCGTTACCGGATTGCCTTCGCCTACCATGCGCGTCCCGCACGCCGTGGCCATGATCTTCGCCTTCTTCGAAGAAACCATCACCGGACGCATCCGCGGCCTCGAACCCCGTGCTACCGTCGAAGCCGTCCGCATGGGGAAAAAGAAGATGTTTGCCTCATCCGCCAAAGCCCAGCGCGAGCTGGGATTCCGCCTCGTCCCCGTCTACAATGCCCTGCGCGCCGCCATCGATTGGTTCCGCGCCAACGGATACGCCCCATGAGTATCGCCATCATTGCCGCATTGCCCGGCGAGCTTAAGCCACTCGTTCACGATTGGCATCGTTCCGAATCAAAATCCGAAATAAATACCTGGAGCGGCGTCATCGCCGGCCACGAAGCCGTAGCCATTGCCGGAGGCATGGGTGCAGCGGCCGCCGCCCGTGCCGTCACCCAAGCGCTCGACCGTGGCCGCCCCCACGCCCTTATCTCCTACGGATGGTGCGGCGCCATCACCTGCGCAGTGAAGCCGCCCATGGTTTTCACCATCTCTGAGGTCATTGATCACAGCACCGGTGACTCCTTCCGCACGGCTTCCACCGAAGGCATGCGACTGGTCACGCTCGACCATGTAGCGGGCCCCAACGAAAAGCGTCCTCTGGCAGAAAAGCATCAGGCCGTCCTTGTGGATATGGAAGCGGCTACCGTTGCTCGCCTCGCCGTTGAGAACAATGTCCCCTTCTACTGCTTTAAAGCCATCTCCGACGCGTACACCGACAAGCTTCCCGACTTCAACCGCTTCATCTCTCCGATCGGCCAGCTCCACATGCCAGCCTTCCTGACTTATGCCGCATTTCATCCCGGGTATTGGCCTGCACTGACGCGACTTGGCAGAAATAGCAACAGGGCGGCGTCGAATCTTGCCCGCCTTCTCTCGAAATTTCAGCTTCAATCCCTGTAATCTATAAAGGAAGATGGCCACTACATACACCGCCAATACCCAATTCGGTCAAACGCGCATTCCGGCTACTATGCGAGCCGCAGTTTATCGCGGGGTCAACGATGTCCGTGTCGAAACCGTGCCCGTACCTCCGATCGGCCCTGGCGAAGTTCTCATCCGCGTCGCCGCCTGTGGCATCTGCGGCACTGACCTCAAAAAGATCCACACCGGCTCGCATTCCGCGCCTCGCATCTTCGGCCATGAGACCGCCGGAAGCATCGCCGCGCTTGGTCCTGGTGTTGAAGACTTTGCCATTGGCGACCGCGTCATGGTCTTTCATCACATTCCCTGCGGAGACTGTTACTACTGCCGTAAAAAGACCTTCGCCCAGTGTCCTGACTACAAGCGCGTCGGTTGTACTGCCGGCTTCGAGCCAGCCGGCGGAGGCTTCGCGGAATACGTCCATGTCAAGGATTGGATCGTTCGCCGCGGCCTCATCAGGATTCCCGATGGCGTCCCCTTCGAGCAGGCTGCCTTTGTCGAGCCCGTCAACACCTGCCTTAAGGGAGTGAAGAGCCTCGCACTTGCGCCCGACGAAACCGTACTCGTCATCGGGCAGGGCCCTATCGGCATCCTGCTCGCCGCGCTTTCTGCGCGCTCGGGAGCTAAGGTTCTCACCTCGGATCTTTATCCCGAGCGGCACAGCATCGCTGCCACCTACGGTCTCACAAAACCAATCCACGCTGGAAACGAAGACGTCGTGACTGCCGTGCAGGCGGCCAGTGAGGGTCGCGGAGCCGACGCGGTCATCCTTGCTGTCGGCGGCAATGCCCTGATACAGACGGCAATCGATGCAGCTCGTCCAGGCGGCCGCATTCTGTTTTTTGCCCAGACCCAGCACGGCAGCGTCAATATCGACCCTGCCATCATCTGCATGGATGAAAAGTCTCTCGTGGGCTCGTACAGCTCTTCAGTTGCGATTCAGGATGAGGTTGCGGACCTTGTCTTTAACGGATACTCCAACGGATTCGACCTCACCCGCCTCATTTCGCATCGCTTCCCGCTCGAAGATGCGGTCAAGGGCATTGAGATCGCCTCCAACCCCAGTGCGAATTCGATGAAGATCTTCATTGAACCGGGCATTGCGCAAAGCTGAACCTGGAATGACCAGGAAAGCCGTAAGTCTGAGAAAATGGAAGCAATGGCCCTGGAAATGACAGCCGCAGTACTGTACGGTCGGGAGGACGTGCGCATCGAGCGCCTTCCCATACCTGTTGCAGGGCCCGGAGAGATCATTGTCCGGATACAGGCCGCCCTCACCTGCGGAACTGACCTCAAAATCTATCGTCGCGGCTATCACGCAAGAATGCTCACTCTGCCTATGGCCTTTGGCCACGAATTGTCCGGCACGGTCCATGAAATCGGTCCCGGCGTCACTCGATTCAAAGTCGGCGACCGGGTCGTAGCCCTCAATTCCGCGCCCTGCGACGAATGCTACTACTGCCGCCGCAACCAGCAGAACCTCTGCGATGATCTGCTTTTCAACAACGGCGCCTACGCCGAGTTCATCTGCATCCCCGAGCGCATCGTCGATAAAAATACTTTGCTCGTTCCCGACAACATTCCCTTCGAGCATGCAGCGCTTACGGAGCCCCTGGCCTGTGTCGTGCGCGGCCTGGAAGAATCCAACGCCCAGCCCGGCGATTCGATCGTCGTTATTGGAGGCGGTCCAATCGGCCTCATGTTCATGCACGCTGCACAGCTCGCCGGACTTCACGTCATCGCCGTGGTCAAACGCAACAAGCAAATTGCCGCCGCGCGCACCTTCGGTGCGGAACATGTTATCCAGACCACCGCCGCCGCCGATCCCATCGCCGCCGTACGCGCCCTTACGCCCGAACATCGCGGCGTCGACATCGCCATTGAAGCCGTAGCCACACCAGCTACCTGGCAATGGGCAGTCGATATGGTCCGCAAAGGCGGAACCGTCAATTTCTTCGGAGGATGCGCCGCCGGAACCCGCGTCGACCTCGACACCAATCGCCTCCACTACAACGACATCACCCTCAAGGCCAGCTTCCATCACACGCCTGCAACTGCGCGCAGTGCCTTTGATCTCATCCGGAGCGGCCAGTTCAAGTGCCGCGAATACATCACCGGCCACGCCCCATTGAGGGAACTCGACAGTGTGCTCCG
>CAYVSQ010000143.1:0-5394 GCA_964453815.1 uncultured Acidobacteriaceae bacterium
ATCGCGCCAAGGTGTGCTGGATTGCAGCTGGCCACGCAGAGGTCCCCGCCGGTGATTGCTCCTGCAACCAGAAATGTTCCGGCTTCGATCCGGTCAGGATTAATGCGATGCCGTGCACCGTGGAGCTTGTCCACGCCCTGCACGCGGATCACTGACGCGCCTGCACCCTCGATCTTCGCGCCCATGGCGGTAAGCAAGGTGGCAAGGTCAGTTACCTCAGGTTCGCGCGCGCAGTTTTCGAGCACGGTTTCGCCTTCGGCGAGAACGGCTGCCATGAGCAGGTCTTCGGTTCCGGTGACTGTAATCTTGTCGAAGTTGATATGGGCGCCCTTCAGCCGTTCGGCCCGCGCTTCAATGTAGCCGTGCTCGTAAGTAATGCTGGCGCCCATTGTCTCCAGACCCTTGATGTGCAGATCGATGGGGCGTCCTCCAATGGCGCAGCCTCCAGGCATGGCGACACGCGCGCGGCCAGTTCGGGCCACAAGCGGGCCAAGCACCAGTGAGGAGGCGCGCATCGTTTTGACAATCTCATAGTTGGCTACTGGGTCGAGAGCACGGCAACTGATGGTGGTGCGATGCTGCGCGCGACCGTAACCGAGTTCCACCTCACCGCCCATTGAGACTAGCAGTCTGCGCTCGGTTTCTATATCGCGAACCTGTGGGATGTTTTCGAGGACGATTTCGTCTTCGGTGAGGATGGCCGCGGCCATGCAGGGAAGCGCCGAGTTTTTTGCGCCGCTTATACGAACGGTACCGAGCAGCGGATTACCGCCGCGAATTACAAGTTTATCCATAACTTCCTGTGGGCCGGAGAGTCTGTCGTGAACGAGCCTAAGTGATTAGTGTAAACGCGATGGAGATGCGGAAAAGTGACCCGGCAGTGGCTAGCCGCCATGTGCGGCGAGTTGTTGGGCGGGTATGGTGAGAGTCTCGTGTTTATCGATCCAGAGTATGTTGGACAAGCTACTCCGCCAGCTTTCTCAGGACATCGCGATTCTCGCGCATGATCTGATTCGCAGCTTCCATGACATGCACGAATTTCTCGTCGTAGAGGGTGAGCTGCACGCCGTCGGGGGTTTCGGTGACGTAGAGGGTGTCGCCCTTCTTGATGTTCAGCGGGTAAGAATGTCCTTGGGCAGGACGGTACCGACGGAGTTGCCAATGGTGGTGACTTGACGGCCGTGATCCTTGTGCCCCTCCACAGAAAATCATAATAACGGGTGCGCGTTCTGCAAATAAAGGCCCACCGCCTTGAGGTGAGGTGGGCTCTTAGGGAGCGTAAATCAGATTCGGACTTACAGATCCATTGTGGTGTCTTCGATGGCGAGGCGCACGTTGCCGTCTGATCTGGCAAGGCGTCTGACGGCCTCCGGTTTGTCGACTCCAGCCTTGAGCATGACCAGCGCGACGGGCACGCTGCGCCCGGCGGACTTAATGACATCGACGGCTTTGTCACGGCCGATGTGACAGGCGCGCATCAGGATGCCGATTCCGCGCTCGACCAGCTTGGAGTTCTGCATGTGGACGTTGACCCTCAGATTTTCGTACACGTAGCCGAGACGGGTCATGGCGCCGGTTGTGATCATGTTGGTGATCATTTTTTGCGCCGTGGCGGCCTTCATACGGGTCGAGCCGGAGATCACTTCTGGACCGACGTCAGCGACGATGGCGATGTCTGCGGCTGCCGCCAAAGGCGTGTCGTGGTTGCAGGTGATGCAGGCAGTCTTGGCTCCCCGCGCGCGCGCGTAGGCAATTGCAGCAACGACGTATGGTGTGCGTCCGCTGGCAGAAAGACCGATGATCATGTCTTTCCGAGTCGGGCGACGCCGGGCGATGTCGCGTTGGCCCAGTTCCTCCGAATCTTCGTTGACTTCAACCGGCGATGCGAGAGCCTTTGGGCCGCCAGCCATAATGTATTGAACGGTCTGCGGGGTCGTGGAAAAATACGGTGGACACTCGCAGGCATCGAGCGAAGCTATCCGGCCGCTCGATCCGGCGCCGATGTAAATCAGCCGTCCACCTTCGCGGAGACTGCGCGCCACTGAATCGATGACCAGTGCGATCTCCGGCAGCGCCTTTTTCACGGCGGCGGCTACTTTCGAATCTTCGTGATTAATGATGCGCGCGATCTCTAAGGCGGATTTGGTGTCAAACCCCTGCGATGCGTCGTTAGGGCTCTCCGTCATGAGGTCGTGCAGATTTGTAGCCGGGTTCGCCGGCCTGTGATTTGAACTTTTAATATCAGCTTGAGGCGGCGTCATCGTGACCATAGTTGTGTGTTTTCCCAAACGTGTGCTGCCTAATTCTAACGCCAACTGACGCGTCTGGCACCTGAATTCGTAGGCCCCACAGATCGCTACTATATTCCGGCCGCGAGAGCATCATGGAATGTGGGACGCACCGTTTGAATTGCCGTGTTCGTACGATCGGGCCAGGTGCGATTTGAGAGCAGAACGACCGCCAGTTCGCGTTCCGGGTCGATCCACAGTGAAGTTCCGGCATAACCGAGATGGCCGATTGACCTTTCCGTAAAGTGTTTACCAGACGACGACGGCTCGCTCCGTGTATCCCAGCCCAGCGCGCGGGTTGTGCCCAATGGTTCGGATTGGCGCGTCGCGAAAAGCTTGACCGTATCAGGTTGAAACAGTTGCGAACCATCCGGCGTACGGCCCTCGGTAAGAATGCACGCCGCGAAGCGCAACACATCGAGAGCGTTCGAAAAAAGCCCGGCGTGTCCGGCAACTCCGCCCAGCGTGTAGCAGTTCTCGTCCTGCACCTCGCCCTGAATTACACGCCGTCGATACACTCGGTCATCTTCAGTGGGAGGAATCTGCAGGCGCCAATCCTCGGGCGGGCAGAAGCGCGCGGTCTCAAAGCCCAGCGGCGTGGCAATCTCGCGCCAAAAGAAACGTCCCGCCAGATCACCGGAGAGTATCTCCAGCGCTTTGCCGAGCAGGATAAATCCGATATCCGAATATTCCGCGCGCTTGCCGGGCGCGGCCTCGATCGATATGCGCAGAGCGGCGCGCAGCAGTGCCTGCGGGGTATTGTGGTCCTCGTAGAGCCGTGCATAGCCCGGCAATCCCGATGAGTGGGCGAGCAGCATGCGCAACGTGACGCGCTCTTTGTGTGAGCCCGGTTCCATGCCGACGACAAAGCCGGGAAGGATGTCTCCGAGACACGCGTCGAGATCAAGCACGCCGCGGTTCTGTCCCCGGGCGCGGTCCCGGTCCCCGCTGCCAACGCGGCCTCGATCGTAGAGCAGCATGGCCATGGCCGTCGTCGCCATTACCTTGGTGATGCTGGCAAGATCGAAAACCGTTCCAGGCGTAACTTCCGGAGAGGATGGATCATACGTAAAGCGCCCTACCGCATCGAGCGCCACCACTTCGCCGCGCAGCAAAACGCCGAACGCGGCTCCCGGAAAAGCGTGTTCCGCAACCGCTCGCTCCAACACCTCGCGGGCCGCGCAAAAGCGCTCGCGGCCGTCTAATGTTGTCACGGGAATTGAAGCCGGCGGCAAGGGCATTGGAGTTTGCTTATATTAAGGCATTTCTGCACTATTGCAGCCGTTGATTTTCGAAGATACGGGACGACCTGAGGAAAAGAACGCCTGCGGGTTCGGTCTCCGGTGGACGTCCACCGGGGATAGGCTCCCAGCTAACTGGGGGAGCCTTGTCCGCGTCTATTAAATCAGTGCCGGAAGCACATCTTTGAGAGAGAATAGAGAGAGAAGAGTCAGGGAGTGGGAGCGATTTATGAGGAAAACATGGAGCATCACGGTATGGACGGCATTGTTCGCATCCATTGCTGGGGCGCAGACAGCGTCACCGCCAGCTACTCCTCCCCCCGCTCGGGCCGCTGTCGGGGCCGCTACGCCAACCGCGGCAACGCCTGCGTCTCCTGAAGGAGCCACACCCGCGACCGCAACCCCAGGGAAGACCGTCGAGGTTCCTGCCGGAACGAAAGTCCTCCTTTCTCTGCGTAGCGGAGTAAATACTAAGACTGCACAACCCGGCGACGGAGTCTATCTCTCCTCGAATTTCCCGGTTGTGTCGAGTGGCCATGTCGTCATTCCCGCCGGCGTCTATGTCCAGGGAGTGATCGACAGCGTTGTGCGTCCGGGCCACGTGAAGGGCCGCGCCCAAGTCACGATGCACTTCACCACGCTCATCTTCCCGAACGGCTCGGTGGTCAGCATTCCCGGCAGCGTCAATAGCATTCCCGGATCCGACGGCCCCAGAGTCACGGGCAAAGAAGGCACAATCGAGCAAGCCGGCAGCAAAGGCAAGGACGTAGGGACGGTGGCGACCACGGCGGCGACTGGCGCGGGCCTTGGCGGCATTATCGGCGCGGCCTCCGATCATCCCGGTACGGGCGTCGGTTATGGAGCGCTTGCCGGTGGAGTCGGCGGTGTGCTGTACACACTCTTCACACGTGGCAATGAAGTTATACTTCCGCAGGGCCAGACCATTGAGATGGTCTTCCAGCGCCCGCTTCAGCTCGAAGAAGCAAATCTCACTGGGCCAGACGTTGCGGGGTTTGTTCCTACCGGTCAGCAACCGCAGCCTCTGCCGAAGCCGGTCGCGCACCCCAGGGTCCTTTGTCCCCTCGGAAACCTGGGATGTTCGTAAGATATTGAGGGAAGTAAAGAATGTCTGATGTTATTCAACAACCATCCGCGCAGCCCGAGCCGGCGAAGCCGAGCGCGCCCCAGACGCATCTGCGCCTGTGGGTGCGTGACGTACTCATCTCCGTGGCGGCGTCGTTCCTGATCATTACGTTTCTTTACCAGCCCGTCCGTGTCGAAGGCACTTCCATGCAGCCGCAGCTTCGTGACCAGGATCGGCTCTTCATCAACAAATTCGCCTATCGCTTCGAAAACATTTCGCGCGGTGACATCGTGGTCTTTCATTACCCGCGGGATCCGGAAAAGAGCTACATCAAGCGCGTCATCGCGCTGCCGGGCGACTCGCTCCGTATCGACGGGGGCCGGGTCTATGTCAACGGCCAGCGTATCGACGAAGACTACGTGCCCAATCGCTACCGCGATGTCCGCTCAATGCCGGAGATGGTCATTCCGCAGGCACAGTACTTCGTGATGGGCGACCATCGCTCCATCTCCAGCGACAGCCGGGACTTTGGCCCCGTTGAACGGAATCTCATCTACGGCAAGGCAGCCTTTGTCTACTGGCCTGCCGACGATCTGGGTGTGGTTCACTAGGGCGAGTGAGTTCGACTAGGGTAAACATCCGACCTACCTCCCGGGACCATCGATCTCGGTACGTCAGAGAATCGTCGACGTCAGCTCGTCTCTCACTATTAAATGTGTTCGGAAATCCATAGATCTCCGCTCTTGCCGGACGGTGAGCCGTTCAGTGTTTCGTCTTTGCG
>CAYVSQ010000144.1:0-2529 GCA_964453815.1 uncultured Acidobacteriaceae bacterium
TCGTTGATCCAATAGTCGCCCTAATTGCGGTTTATACTCACCGTCAGAACTGGTTCTAGAGTCTCGAGGCAAAGCAAATGATCTAGGCTAAGCGACAAGAAGTGAGTCGTAGTTGTTTTCGCTTCGCTGGTCAGGACGCTGCCAGCAGCGAGCTCCCTCCATCTCCAATGAACTAAATTCAAGGCTTGGGCGCGAAATCTCTTGCCAGATGAATTGCCCTACATTAAATAGCTAATAGATACAACAGGTCGGTAGATGTAAATTATGAAAGGCTTTCATAACATCCGGCTGGCGACTTTTACGATGCCGCTCTTACTTGTGGCTATAGCTCCGGCAGCATACACCCAGGCTGCTCGCAGCCTGGAACCCGTGCATACCGAAGCTCCTCGTGTCGCAGACAACGGCAAGTACTATGCCATAGTCATTGGGATCAACAATTACCCATCACCGTTAAAGCCGCTCGAGACCGCCGTCAAGGACGCTACAAGTGTAGCCGCCGTCCTCACTAAGAGCTATGGTTTCCAGGTTAATCTCCTACTCAATCAAGATGCCACCCGCGTCAATATCCTTAACGCTATCAACCGATTTCGCGATCTTCTTAACGAAAACGATAATCTTCTCATTTACTATGCCGGCCACGGTTACTCTGATCACGCCGCCGACAAAGCATATTGGCTACCAATTGATGCCGATTCAATCTACAGCTCGAATCGCATTATCGCCGACGAGCTCACCACCGACATCCGCGTCCAGAATGCTCGTCATGTCCTCGTTATTTCCGACAGTTGCTACTCCGGCGGCCTCTCCCGTGATGCTGACTTCCCTACAGAGTCTGCAGGCCAATCAGTCTTCCTCAATCGGATGCTGAAGAGCAGGTCGCGCACACTTATGGCAAGTGGTGGTGACGAACCCGTATCAGATAGTGGAACCGATGGACATTCTGTCTTTGCTTACGCACTTCTTCGCGCGTTCGAGCAGCAGAGGCAATCTGTCTTTACTGCTAGCGATCTCTTCTATGGTTCTGTTCGCCAGCAAGTGGCCGGGAAATCTGATCAGGTGCCGCAATACTCCGTAATTCGAAACTCCAACCATGACGAAGGTGACTTCGTTTTCGTAAAGAAAGACGAGCAATTAGCCAAATCACCTGCCGTTTCCTCGACGCCCACGACAGATCAGCCTTTAGTCACACAGTCCCCGTCTGATAGCTTCGTAGTATTGAAGGCGCCGGGCAAAGCGATCTCTGATGCAGATCTAGCCCAGATTCATCAGCTGCTTACTCAATACGAGATTGCAGTAAACAACAGGGACCTGAAGCAGCTAAAAACCATCTGGCCTGAAATTCCACCGAAAAAGGTCGAGCAATACAAGACCATTCCAAAGGGCGCGAGAATCAGTATAACGATAACCATGGCGACTCTGCTGGAGGGGAACGACAACGCAATCGTGAAGTGCAAACAGAATTACTGGTTGGACGGGAAAACTCAGGACGACAATGTCACGTTCTACATGGGAAGGCTGAATTCTGGCTGGATCATCAATCAAATACCGTCTTCCAACTAGAAAGTGTATGAGATTCCCACCAGAGGAACTGCCGTGTGATGAAGGCCATTGTGATCAAACTTGGCGAGTATGTTGCCGGAGACGAGCATATCCTTCACCGGTTTCCACTTGAAGCCCAGAGCACCGCGAGCAGTGTCGAAATTACCTACGGCCAGCGCAGTATTAGGGAGACCTAAAGTTGTTACTTGCGCTAGTCGGGCTGCGTTCAGTACATGTTCTCCAAGAAAATCGGCGGATACTGTGAAGTTCTTCGCCGCCGCCATATCCGCACCCACGGCATAGGAAAGTATTTCAGGCATGTTTCCCTTTTCGCCAGGTACCGCACCTGCCAGCAGAGAGTCTCCGTTCCACTGATAGGCCACGTTCAGATGAGGTGAAAACCTGCCCGAACGTGACACCGCCTCAAAGGGCTTTACCCCCACGCTCCCGGCACCTAGAAAGTTAAGCGAGTCCCCTGAGGGCAGGCGCACGTCGCAGCCGACGGCCAATTTAAACTTTCCCGACGTGAGTGCAGTCGCCTTGGCTCGCAGAACTACGTCGCCTATGCCGGTAGCAGAGCCAGAGACCTGAGCATTCTGGAAGCTGATAGTTTCACCGCCGGGAGTGGTGAACGAGCAATATGGTTGCACACAATCTACTCCGTTTGCTGCCACCGTAACATTCAGGATGGGTAAAGCGACCGAAGTGTCGAGCCAGCTGGTGACTCCAAAAGTCCCAAACAAGGCATACTGGTTAAGATGGGCGTCTGTCCTGACGATAGTAGCTATCGGACCGCACTGTCCTGCATCCGTGCAAAACTCGAAGATCATCGGAATTCGTTTGAGATTAATGCCGTCGAGGCTGTCAAACCGAAACCGTTGATACGTTGCGGCAACAAAGAGCTTCTTGGTGTAAAGGGTTTCTCCCCTCTCTGTTAGAACAGGACCAAAGGTCTCCGTTCCGGACGGAACAGGTAACTTAATCGCAGGG
>CAYVSQ010000145.1:0-10571 GCA_964453815.1 uncultured Acidobacteriaceae bacterium
TCGGCATGGCGACTAACATTCCGCCTCACAATTTGACGGAAGTCGTGAACGCTGCCATCGAAATGGTGAACAATCCCAACGCCGGCCTGATCGAAGTGCTCAAGCATGTGCAGGGCCCGGACTTTCCCACCGGTGGATTCATCTACGGACGCAGCGGCATCGCCCAGGCGTACGCCACCGGGCGCGGCAAGTTCCTGATGCGCGCCAAGGCCGCCATTGAAAACATGGCGCAGGGACGCCAGTCGATCATCGTCAGCGAGATTCCCTACCAGGTCAACAAGTCCAAACTCATCGAACGCATCGCCGACCTGGTCAATGACAAGGTCATCGACGATATCTCCGACGTGCGCGATGAGAGCGACCGCGACGGCATGCGCATCGTTATCGAGCTCAAACGCGGGGCCGAAGCGCAGATCGTCCTTAACCAGCTCCATAAGCACACGCAGATGCAGGAGAGCTTCTCGATGATCTTCCTGGCTGTGGTCAATGGCCAGCCGCGCGAGTTGCCCCTGCACGAGGCCATCCGCCACTTCATTGACCACCGCGTGGATGTGGTGCGACGCCGTACCGCCTTCCTGTTGCGCAAGGCTCGCGAACGGGAACACATTCTGCTCGGCTATCAGATCGCGCTCGACCATCTCGACAGCGTTATCAAGATCATCCGTGGATCTTCTTCACGCGCAGACGCGAGGGAGAATCTTTTCCAGTTCTTCTCCGGCAAGACGATCACGGTACGCGACCAGGCGCTCGCCGGCGTCAAGCTCGATCCCGCGAAGTACGCGATTGACCCGACGACGCTCATCTCACCCACACTCACGCTGAGCTATCGCCAGATCGACGCCATTCTTGAATTGCAGCTGTACCGCCTCACCCAGCTCTCCATTGACGAGCTGCTCAAGGAACTGACCCAGGTCCGCGACAACATCGCTGAGTACGAGGCGATTCTTGCTTCGGAAAGGAAGCTGCGCTCGGTCATTGTCAAGGAGCTCGAGGCCGTCCGCAAGGACTACGGCGACGAGCGCCGTACGCAGATTCTCGACGAGACCGCCGAGCTGCAACTTGAAGATCTCATCGCCGACGAGCAGGTCGCGGTCACCGTTTCGCACTCCAGCTACCTCAAGCGCACGCCCATCTCCACGTATCGCCAGCAGCGCCGCGGAGGCACAGGCCGCCTGGGGATGAAGACGCGCGAGGAAGACTTCGTCTCGCAGCTCATCATCGACTCGACGCATGCCTACCTGCTCTGTTTCACCAACACCGGCCGCGTTTACTGGCTTAAGGTATACGAGATTCCCGACGTCGGCGCGGCAGGCAAAGGCAAGTCCATGGCCAGCCTATTGAACCTGCAGCCGGGAGAGACCGTCCGCAACATTCTGCCCGTGCGTAATCTCGAGGAAGAGGGCAAGTTCATCTTCTTCGCCACGCGCAAGGGCACCGTGAAAAAGACGCCGCTCAAGGACTTCTGCAATGTCATGGCGCGCGGGATCATCGCCATCGGCATCGATACTGATGATGAACTCGTCGGCGTACGCCTCACCGATGGCAACCAGGTGGTCTTCATCGCCACGCACGAAGGCATGGCCATCCGCTTTGACGAGAACGACGTCCGTTCCATGGGCCGCCCGGCTTACGGCGTGCGCGGCATTGACCTCGGCAAGAAGGACTATGTCGTCGGCGTGGCCGTCACCCCGAAGGAGCGCAGGAAAAATGGGGCGGGAACCGACTGCGACTGCCTGATTCTTTCCGTTACCGAAAACGGCTTCGGCAAGCGGACCGATGTCGACGAGTACCGACTGCAGACACGCGGCGGCAAGGGCGTAATCAACGTCAAGACCACGACGCGCAACGGCAAGGTCAGCTCCATTCAGCTAGTCGACGAAACCTCAGAGCTGGTGGTCATCAGCCAGTACGGCAAGATCATCCGCATCGACACCAAGACCGTCCGCGCCGCCGGCCGCTCCACGCAGGGCGTCAAGCTGCTCTACCTCGAAGACGAGGATAAGGTAGCAGCCGCCGTCGTCATCCCACCGGAGGAAGCAAAGAGCGAGCCGGAAAATGGCACGCTGCTGCAGTAGGGGGCTATCAGAGGACACAAAAGGGCATCCTCTTCGTGATGCCCTTTCTGCGTACTGACGGGCACGCACTGCGATTGCCACACTGCCACAAGAGAACGTTCACAACTTTCGCCTATGTGATCCTGTAGTATTCAAACCCGTAGCCCCCATCACCATTGCCAGGAGATCTCATGCCCATAGCCGTTGAAACTGTAAACCTGGAAGACGCACGCCGCATTATCGCAGCTGCTGAAAAGAAGGCCGCCGAAATCGGCCAGCCCATGAACATCGCTGTCGCCGACGCCGGAGGAAACCTAGTTTCCCACGTCCGTATGGATGGCGCGTGGATCGGCTCGGTTGACATCTCCATCAAGAAGGCCTTTACCTCGCGCGCCTTCGACATCGCCACCAAAGACCTCGCGCCTCATTCGCAATCCGGAAGCCAGTTCTTCGGTATCCATGCCTCGAACGACGGCAAGATCATGATTTTCGCCGGCGGCATCCCGCTCAAAAAAGATGGAAAAGTCATCGGCGGAATCGGCGTCAGCGGGGGCCCCGGCGATCAGGATCACGCAGTTGCCGAAGCCGGCGCGGCAGCGCTCTAATGTCAGAGAATTTCTCTGATGGCTACTGATTTGCCTGCTTCAGCGATGCAGCCAATTTGTCGATGCCAGCGGGTTCCGCGTCGCTGATGATGACGAATCTGAGTCCTTGAGACTCCCAGGTTTCGATGCCGAATGAATTGCGATGGCGCACTCCCGGGGAGCCGGAAAAGGCCCGGGCCATCTCAGGCGATTCCTGAAAGATCAGCACCGAAATCTTGTGCTGGCGCATGGCTACGATCAGCTGTGCGCCGGGCGTTTGATGAAAGTAAACGAGGCGTCCGCCGAGAAGGGTGTATTCGGTGCCCGCAAATTCAGGCAGATTGAAAGAAAATGGAATTTTACCCTGGAACCAGGGCTTGACGGTGTGCCTGTCGGTTGACACGACGTCCACCAGATTGGTGCTGGCAAGCGCATTTACGTGCAGATCGGCCATCTCCGCAAACGCGTCTGAACGATGCGAGTACCCGATCCAGACAAAGGCTGTGAGCAACACGGCCGCGACCGCAATCGCTGCCGGAATCAGACGCAGCGACCAGGGGCGACGTCTGGGTGCGGCGATCTGTTGTTGGATACTGCGCCGAAACTCGGCGCTCGGCGCAAAATATTCGCGCGCGGGGCGCAGGCTTCGTTGCAGCCTCGCAAGCTCGGCGATCTCTGCGGCGCAGCGCGGGCAGCTTCCTATATGCTCCCGGACGGCGGTCACCTGATCCGGCGGCAGTTCGCCATCGAGATAGGCGCCCAGCGTTACGGGGTTGGAATCACATTGCATCTTTAGACCTCTCCCGGGGTTTGCTTTCTGGGGGACTTTGCTGTCAATGCCTGACGAAGCATCTTCCGGGCCCGGGAGAGACGCGACATCACTGTTCCGATGGGCACGACCAATACCTGCGCAGTCTCCTTGTATGAGAGCTCCTCTACCTCGCATAGCAGGATCATCTCGCGATAGGCGACGGGCAGACCTGCCAGCGCGTCCATCACGGTTTGCGTGCTCTCCAGTTGCAGCAACAGCGATTCCGGAGTGACGTTGTCTGCCACCACCTCGCCCGAGTCCGCGTCATCATCGAGCGAGCTCGTGTTTTGGGCCATCAATCCGCTGCGCGAAGTCAGGAATGTGTTGCGCAGAATCCTGTACATCCACGCCCGAAGATTTGTGCCTTCCTCGAATGATTTAAATCCCTTGAGCGCCTTGGCATAGGTCTCCTGCACCAGGTCTTCCGCGTCGGTTCGATCGCCGGTTAACCAGTGAGCAAAGTTGTAAAGTTGGTCGAACAGTGGCATCGCCACCATCTCGAAGAACTCGGGGTCCATCCCTCCCTTTCCCGATTTGATGTGAGCACGGCAGGGTGCCTATTTGCCCGAGGATACTCTGAGAAACCGAATGATGTCTGCCCGCTCATCTGCCTTCGGCACCCGGAAGTCCATATCGTTGTCGGGGATCAGTGATTCTGAATCGGTGAGCCACTTATCCAGAGAAGCATCATCCCAGGTCACTTGAGCGGATTTCAAAACACTCGAGTATTTGAAAGTGGGAACGCTGCCTGCCTTGCGGCCATAGACATTGCGCAGCCGCGGGCCCTCCCTGTCCTGATCGAGGGCATGGCATCCCGTACAGCGTTTCTCGAAGAGCTGTTTGCCGCGTTCCGGATCGCCGGCACCGGGCTCGATGATGACTCCATTACTAGCGGCCTGGCTTGGCAAGGCAGAGACCACCGATAGGACCACCGTTATGCAGAGACAGGCCATGGAAACAATCAAAGCCGATCTCGTTCTTTGAATTCTGGCAATCATTGCGATCCGATGACTCATGGTGTCTTTATCCCTTCGTCTGCCAAAGACCTATCTGGTGGCCCTGCAAGCTGCTTCCTGATGCGTTTACGTTCCGCCTTCGCCCAGTCGTAGATGAGTTGCTGTTCCTGGGGAGAGAGCCGCGCCTGGGGATGAAGGATCAAGTACTGCTTAACTGGCATCTGCCCAGCCCGCGCTTCAGAAGCTATCCTCGTCAGCAGATCAACCTGACTCTCGAGGTTGTAGTGCTGCCACTGCGACATATTCAGATAGCTTCGACCTTCGTGCACATCGCGTTCGATAAGCCAGGATGCGGGCGCCAGTCTGGTGTATGCCGGGAAATAGGTACTCTCCGAATGACAATCCGCGCACTTGGTCGCCAGCACATGACGCACGTCTTCTGGCACCACGCTTCCTTCCAGAAGAGGCGCGTTCGGCTGTACACCTAGGCGCGGGTTGCCCCAGGGGTGAACCAAAGAGAGCGCGATGCTCGCCGCGAACACTGAGCCGAATGCGAATGCGATTCTTGCCGGATTCACGACGAGGGCGCCTCATGCACTTCTACCGATACTCCCGACAACGACGAGTCAACTGTGGCAAGATGATGGCTCTGCGCCATGAAATTGACATGGGTAACACCCAGTACATCGCGAAGCTTTTCCGCCGGCACCTTCATTGGCCCGGGAGACGGTGCAGAGCCTGGCGCGGGCTGAGGAAATGCTGTAGACATCGCGGTGTGAAAGGTGACATTCCCCTCCACCTTTTGCATCACCTGATGGATATGGCCATTGAGGACTGAGACCGAGCCAAAGCGCTTCAACATTGCGAAGGCCTGCTCGCTGTCCGATGTTCCCCAGCCCCACGCCGGGTACACCGCCCAAAGCGGAATGTGTGCGAACACGACAATCGGAATGCTGCTCTTCAGGCCGCCGAGATCCTGCTTCAGCCAGTCAAGTTGCGCCTGACCCAGTTTCCCCATGCCTTCAAGCTGGACCACATTTACCAGCCCGATAAAGTGAACGCCTTTGTGATCGAAACTGTACCAGCCGTTTCCCTTGGAGCCCTTACCATACCGGTCGAGGTACATCTTGCCGTCATCGACCGAGGTGTCATGTTCGCCGGGCACGTAGAATACCTGCCGTTTCGTACCGATCAGAAGCTGGTCCAGGGTGTCGAACTCCGCAGCCTTCGAGCTGTGGGATAGATCGCCGGTATGAATCAGGAAGTCCGGAACGCTGGGGTAGGCATTGATCTTGTCCAATGCGGCCTGCAGGGTTGCGGTCACATTCGCATTTGCCGCCTTATTAAAGCCGATGTGACTGTCGCTGATCTGTACAAAGCTGAAGTCGACCTGCCTGTCCGCATGACGGGGCTGCCCGAAGGCGTGCGATATAGGGACGCCTCCTGCAAAGCTCCAGACGAGCCCGGTGCCGGCCCAGGCCATGCACTTGAGAAAGCCCCGGCGATCAATGCCGTCCGGGCTTGTGTGATCTGGATTGGTATCCAGGGTGGATTCGACAGAATGAATACGATGTCTTGAAGTTTCCCTCACGATGGCTCCTCGGTGTGCTTTGCTGCACACCGACGAGAACTGAGCCGGGCGATTTTTATTCCACCGCGATCAAAATATCTTAGAAATTCAGCGTCAACCCGGCTGTGTAGGCGCGCGGCGGAACAAAGTGCGTACCGCTGAATGTCGAGAGGAAATTGAAGAGCGCCACCTTGTTGGTGAGGTTGGTCACCGTGAAGCTTGCATTCGTTTTGAACCGGTCACGGTGCAGCACGTTATCCCACCCTGCCGACATATCGAAGAGGTTTCTAGGCGCGATGCGCTGCGGATTCCTGTCGGGGTTCTGCGTTCCCGGGGCAGGAATCCTGACCAATGGTGCGGTGAGCTCATTCGGCGCGCAGCTCGTCAAGGGAGCCGTCAGCGTAGCCCTCACGCCGCCGCACGTCAGTTGAATCTGCTGCTGTTGATTGGCGGTCAGATAGGCGACGTTGACCGGCGTTGTCGAGTTCGTTGCAAAGGGAACGTTTCCCGCCACCAGTCCGCTATCATAGCGCCATGTAAATCCATACCAGCCGCCGCCCTGGGGCCTGGGCTGATATTGAAAATGCGTCGTCTGCTCGAAGGCCTGATCGTGGTCGATGCGGAATGGCGCGTACGAATCCAGGTCATTGGGGTTGTTGAAGAGAATGCCGCCGCGCTCCGGCCCGAAGAATCGCGACCGCGAGTGGCCCATCACCGAGTAAGCTGAAATCCCGCGATACACCGGCATCGTCACGCGCAGATCGAAGCCGTCAATCTTCGACTTTCTCCACTGGATCGGGAAGGCCAATGGAGTATTGAACAGAACGTCAAAGTCGAAATCGTCTTTCGTGAATTTCCAAAAGTACTCACCATCGATGATCAGGTATTTACCGACGGACTGCTCAAAGCCCGCGTCGAATTGATTGCGCGCCGCCGGAACCAGCGGGTTCTGCCCAAAAGCTCCCAGTTCGCTCGAAAGACCTCCATCTCCAGTCGAGCTCGAAAGAATCAGGTTCTCGTTGTACGGAGTCGGCATCAACCTCGAGTAACCTCCTCGCAATACCGTTCCCGTCTTTGTCAGGTTATAGGTGGCGCCCACCCGCGGTTCCGCCATGTACTTGCTGCTCAGCCCGTTATAGTTATCGCCCCGTATCCCGACCATAAACTGCCAATCCTTCAGCGTGATCTGGTCCTCCGCATACAGCGATTCCTCCTTGATGTCCGTGTAGCCGTGAAAATCCAACAAGGCCCCGCCGCGTGTCAGGTCGAACTTGAGCAATGCGGGCTGAAAATTTGGATTCACCAAATACCCCACCGCCTCGCACTGCGAGGTCATGGTCACACCCTCAGCCGTGACCGGAACTCCATCCGCATTCGTACATAGGGCGTTATAGGTTGAGCTGGTAATGCCCGCTCCGAAGTTCTCCGTCAGGAAGGTATGGTTGATGTCCCCTCCGAACTTGGCGTTGTGAATCCCCTTCGCATACGAGTAATCGACCTTGAGGCCAAGATTCCGCAGGCTTCGATCCTGCGAAAGCGTCGCCGGCGTGTCCTGGAAGATATTCTTGCTTGGGTAATAGTGGACGTTGTCCTGCCGAAGATAGGGATTCACACTCAATACTCCCGTCTGCCCAAAGACCCGCGTCCAGAACGGCGCAATATTGAAGCTGAATATCTCCGAGCGCTGGTCCTGCCCTAGAGCCTCCTGGTCGTATTGATTAGGCACCTGAAACCAGGACCGCGATCCCGTCAGATTCAGATGGAACGTATCCACGCTGGTGGGCGCGTAATCGATGCGATTGAAGATGCTCTGGTTGTTGCCATGAGCGTGAAGGGGTACGAACTGCGGCGTATCCAGAAAGCGTCCGCTGTTTGCAATGTCCGCAGTTACAAAATTCCCGAGCTTTGTCGAGCCGAAACCGAGCGATCCCGATCCGTTCGTCGTTCCAAAGCTCCCGTAGTTGATGGAAAGATTTCCCGTCGGCTTAGGATTTCCTAGCCCAGAGCGCGTCGTGGTCCGGGCTACCAGGCTGGCCTTGTCACCATACTCAGGTGGAATCACTCCGGCGATCACCTCCAGGGACTGAACGGCGTTCATCGAAATCTGATTCGAAAATGTCTTGCTCTGCTGGTCGCTGATTGGCTGCCCGTCGATGGAATAGGTCGTATCCGCATGCTCGCCCAGTGGATGGAACATCCCGTTTGAATCCGCTGCCACGCCCGGGCTGGCCAGAGTAATCGCCGCGCTCACACCCGAGCTGCTGCTCAGAAGAGGCAGCCGATCGGTCAACGAACGGTCGATGTCCGTGTGGTCAGTTACATCCTTCTCCAGAACATCATTGGCATTCGCCTCGACCGTTACTGTCTGCGTCGCCGCTTCCACTTGCAGCGCCAATATCTTCGAGATTGCCACGGGCGATTGCACGGAAACGTCCTGTGCCAACGGCTCGAAACCCGTCTGTTTCACGGTCAGCCGATAGACGCCGAAAGGCAGGTTCGAGAACTTGAAGGTGCCGTCAGCGCCAGCCGTTACCGTTTTCTCGTATGCAGTAGACGTGCTGTGAATCGTAACCACAGCACCGGGAATTACAGCGCCCGAAGCGTCCGTAACGACACCCGTAACCAGACCGGACGCACCCGCCTGCGCCGCCCCGGAAAATTGCGGTAGCAAAAATATGAGAGAGAAAAGAAAAGCCAGCGCGTGAATGCGCCGTGGTACATACATTTAGAACTCCTGTCGAATGTGGATAGCGTGAAAATAAGAAGAAACGCTAATTCAAAACAGGAGGAGCGCGATCAGAGAGAGAGGCTACCCACACACGAGCCGGAGGTGGCGGAGCCGCAAACGAAACTGGCCTCCCCGCGAACCCCAGGTGCAGGTCCATCACGCCGGAGCCAGCCGGCATCGCCAAATGGATTGCCATGCAGATCTGGCAGTGTTCCGGGCCCTGGGCCGCGGCATGTGAGTGGGCCACCTGCGCCGTCGCCGCGAACATCATGAGGCAGGCGCATACCATGGCAATCGCGCGGACAATCCCGCGTCGCTTTCCGCCACATTGAAACCAGCGATCTGCCATAGTAAACACTTACAAGTAGGATAGCAGTGGATGACGCGATGATGCTCTGCATGCCATCGCGCCTCATAGAAGGACGTTGTATGCGCCCCTTTCGTCACTTTTTCACCGGTTTCCTCGCCGCCCTGGTTTTGATGACAGCCATTCTCCCTGCTCTCGCGCAACCCGGCCGTCAGCGTCTCATTCTCAAAGACGGCACCTGGCAGGTCATAACTAAATATGAAGTGAAAGGCGATCGAGTTCGCTTCTACAGCGCTGAGCGGGACGAGTGGGAAGAAATCCCGGAGAACCTTATCGACTGGACCGCGACCGGAAAGTGGAACCACGACCACAGGCCGGGCGCTGAAGCGAGCTCGGCAGCTGCCCCTGCCGAAACTGACCCGGGACAGAGCGAAGCCGCAAAGATCGACGCTGAGGAACGCGCCGCACGCGAAGCGGAGGCCGCACGCATTCCTATCGTCGCCCCAGGCCTGCGCCTACCTGACGAGAGCGGCCTTTGGGTGCTCGATACCTTCCAAGGCACGCCGGAGCTGGTCCACGTCGAGCAGTCCAATGGCGACCTTAACCGCGCCACCGAGCACAGCATCGTGCGCGCCAACATCGTCTCCTCTCAAGGAGCCAAAGAACTTATCCGAATTGAGGGCGCAAGTGCCAAAGTCCAGCTTCACGTTGACGATCCGGTGCTCTACATCAGCCTCGACAACCCATCGGCAGCCAGCGAAGGGGTTCCTAGCTCCGCGCTCACCGTCGATACTCACGGCGCCAGCTCAGCCGTCAAAGACAAAAGCTCCCATAGCTCACCCGACAGCCGCTACGCTATCCTGCGCGTTAATAGCAGCCACAATCTCCGTACTGTCCTGGCCACGGAGATCGCCCGCCTCGGCCAGCCCGGTCACTCCGAAGACATCATCGAGACCAACAAGGAGATTCTGCCCGGAGGGCGCTGGATGAAGATAACGCCCAAGATTCCACTGCTGATCGGGGAATACGCTCTGGTCGAAATCCTCTCGCCGCACGAGGTCAACCTGGACGTATGGGCCTTCGGCGTTAGCCCCCGGGCTCGCGAAAATAAGAATGCCCGCAGCGCCATTTACGCCACACCCTGAATTGAGGCGGCTAAGAGCCGGTTAGCGAACGGCCTAGGGAATCATCCCCACGCCCGCCACCGCTACGGCGTCCCGCGTCGTGCCTTTGACTAAGTACATCATCGTATCGGCCGACCGGATCATTTCATGCACCGAGCGGCCATCTTCCGGATAAGTCGCGACACCAAAGCTCGCCCGAACTTCGAGCCTCAACCCGTCGTCTAGGGCAAGGCGCATCTCTCGCAGTGAGGCCAGGAGATGCTCTGCCGTCCTCTGCGCCCCAGCTTTACCCATCTCCGGCAGCAACACAATGAATTCGTCACCACCGTAGCGAAAGACTGAATCCACATCGCGCACCAAAGACTTCAACCCCTGCCCCACCTCGGCCAGCACGCGGCTGCCAATCAGGTGCCCGTGCTCGTCGTTCACCTGCTTGA
>CAYVSQ010000146.1:0-8762 GCA_964453815.1 uncultured Acidobacteriaceae bacterium
GACACAGGGCATTTCCGGCAATTGGATATGGTGGAGCTTTTGCCTCTCCGGCATGACGACGGTCTTCTTCTTTGCCCGCTATTGGCGGCGCGCCGAAATCCTTACCGACGTAGAGCTGGTCGAGATCCGTTACGGCGGTAAACCCGCCGCATTTCTGCGCGGATTCAAAGCTATCTATCTTGGCCTGCTGATGAATTGCTTCATCCTCGGCTGGGTAACTCGCGCCATGGTGGACATTATCGCCGTGGTGATGGGACCGATCATCGCGGAAGGCCGCGTGCTTTCGCTTACCGTAGGCTCACACACGCTCTTCCACTACACCCTTGGCGATCCGCGCCACACAGCGCTCGCCATCTGCATCTTCATCCTGGTTCCCTTCACCGGTCTGTATACCTTCATCGGCGGACTTTGGGGCGTTCTGGTCACGGATCTCTTCCAGTTTGCGCTAAAGATGACCATGATTGTAGTACTTGCCTGGATCGCAGTCGCCCACCTTGGCGGCATGCACGGGCTCAAGCTGCAACTTGCCGCTGTAGATACAGCCACACGTCAGGCTGGACTTCCTACGTCCAACGTACTCTCATTCCTCCCCGACTTTCGTACCCACTGGACCACAGAAAACCTGTGGACTCTGCCTCTGCTTACCTTTGCGATGTATCTGGGTGTTCAGTGGTGGGCGTCCTGGTATCCGGGAGCGGAACCGGGCGGTGGAGGTTACATCGCGCAGCGCATGTTCAGCGCCAGGAATGAGAAGCACTCGCTGGGCGCAACCCTATGGTTCAACATCGCGCACTATGCGCTTCGCCCATGGCCATGGATCCTCACCGGCCTGGTTGCGCTTGCGATCTATTCGCCGCACGGCGGTCTTCAACCTAGCGCGGCATTCGGGAGCAATCCCCAGCAGGGATACGTAATGGTGCTGCGCGACTTTCTTCCGCCGGCGCTGCGTGGCCTGATGGTCGCGGCTTTTCTGGCGGCATATATGTCAACGATCGGCACGCAGCTGAACTGGGGGACGTCGTACCTGGTGAATGATTTCTATCGGCGCTTCCTGGTTCGACAGGCGCAAGAACATCATTATGTGCTGATCAGTAAATTCATCACCGTCATTCTTGTTCTAGCCAGCGGCTATGTTGCCAGCCAGCTTACCTCTATCAGCCAGGGGTGGGAGCTTGTCCTGAACCTGGGCGCAGGTACTGGAGCGGTCTATATCCTGCGCTGGTTCTGGTGGAGGGTCAATGCCTGGAGCGAAATCACTGCGATGCTCGTAGCCGCATTCGTCGCCATCGCACTTTCGCGCGTCCACTTTGCCGGCAACGATGCTGTGGTCTTTGCAAAGAGCACTCTGATTACGGCGGGCATCACCACACTGGCGTGGATCGGGGCTACATTTGTCACGCGTCCAGAATCCGATTCCACTCTGCTCGCCTTCTATCGCAGGGTTCATCCTACGGTGCATGGATGGAAACGCATCGCCAGCCACGCGCCGGAGATGCCCCCAGTGCGCGACATGTCGGCGAATGCCTTCGACACCATCCTGGGCTGCATTCTTGTCTATGGAGCACTCTTCGGTATCGGCAAGCTTATCTTTGGAGATTGGCTGGTGGGCGCATTGCTTCTGATTGCAGCCGCAATCGCCGGCGGTCTGATCTGGTGGCACCTTGAAAAGCGTGGATGGGAGACGCTGTCGGGCGGGGTTCCGAAATCCGCTGTTCCGCAGACAGTAGAGCAATAGGTCATAGCGCGTTCGAATTGGTGAGGGAAAGCTGTTTGCGGCTTGCCCAAATGCGTATCAAGTCCCAACATAGGAAGGTATGTTTTTTCTTGAGGTTCCAGCCGGCGCGTCCGCGACGCCGGTGATTTTTTGTGTCTGTAAATCTTGCGCATCGTCCCGCATTTCTGATCCCGCAGGAGTGGCCCAATGACCGCCGGCAAGACCGCAGTCATCATCGGCGCGGGTCCGGCCGGGCTGACCGCTGCGCTTGAGTTCTTGCGTCGCAGCGATATTCGTCCGATCGTTCTTGAAGCCACTGACCGCATTGGCGGAATCTCTTGCACCATCCAGTACAAGGGCAACCGGATGGACATCGGCGGACATCGGTTTTTCTCAAAGGCTGACCGCGTGATGGACTGGTGGACGGAACTGCTGCCAATCGCTGATAGCGAAGGCACTTCGGGCGAGCAGACGATTCAATATCAGAATCGGCAGCGGATTGTTGCTCGATCGTCGAACACCGCGACTGATCCAGACCTGGTCATGCTTGTCCGCCCGCGCAAGAGTCGTATCTATTTCCTGCGCAGTTTCTTTGACTATCCGCTTGCGCTTAACGGTAAAACTCTCGGACAGCTCGGACCCTGGCGAATGCTCAGGATCGGCCTGAGCTACATCAGGGCAAGACTCTTTCTGCGCAAGCAGGAGAAGACGCTGGAAGACTTTCTGATCAACCGCTTCGGCCGCGAACTCTACCTTACCTTTTTCAAGTCGTATACAGAAAAGGTGTGGGGCGTGCCCTGCGACCACATCAGCGCGGAATGGGGAGCGCAGCGGATCAAAGGACTATCCCTGCGGACAGCGATTTCACACTTTTTGCGGCAGACCTTCGGGCGCTCGGGGACAGGAGATATCGCACAAAAGAGCACGGAGACGTCGTTGATCGAGAAGTTCCTGTATCCGAAGTACGGACCGGGTCAGCTTTGGGAATATGTCGCCAAGCTGGTTACGGAAAACGGTGGCGAGCTTCGGCAGGGTGTACCCGCCAACAGGCTTCACGTCGAGGGTAACCGGGTTGTTTCGGTAGAAACAATCGATGCAGCAGGCGCGCACAACACCATCCATGCCGATTATGTCTTCTCTACCATGCCGATTCGCGACCTTATTCGCAGCCTTGACATTTCTGTGCCATCCGAGGTTCGTGCCATTGCGGAAGGGCTCATCTATCGCGACTTCATCACTGTCGGCCTGCTCGTGGACAAGCTCTCCGTCACCGAGCCCGATGGGGCTCCGCTCAAAGACACCTGGATCTACATTCAGGAACCGGATGTGCTGCTTGGGCGGCTGCAGATCTTCAATAACTGGAGCCCCTACATGGTCGCCGACCCCTCGAAGATTTGGATTGGGCTCGAATACTTCTGCTATGAGAGCGAGGCACTGTGGAAGATGACGGACGCGGAGATGGCGAAGTTCGCCAT
Organism: uncultured Acidobacteriaceae bacterium; assembly: GCA_964453815.1. Lineage (GTDB taxonomy): Bacteria > Acidobacteriota > Terriglobia > Terriglobales > Acidobacteriaceae > Silvibacterium. The sequence continues at coordinate 3,190 of CAYVSQ010000146.1, forward strand.
CGCTGAAATCGAAAAAATTGGCATCCTGCGCGCGAGCGATGTTCTCGACTCGCATGTTGTAAGGGTACCCAAGACCTACCCGGCGTATTTTGGTACCTATGACCGATTTGATGAACTTGTCGAATATATGAATGGTTTCGAAAACCTCTTCCTGGTCGGCCGCAACGGCATGCACAAGTACAACAACCAGGACCACTCCATGCTGACCGCCATGACGGCCGTCGACAATATCATCGCGGGCAATCTGGATAAGGCATCGCTCTGGCAGATCAATACGGAGCAGGAGTACCACGAAGAGAAACAGGACTAGCGGTCCTGCTATTCCCAGACGCTCGTGTGACGCTTGACCCACCAGCAGGGAGCGGCGCCATGCGGAAAGATGGAATGGGCGCAGGAAATAGGCTCCGAACCCAGGTAGTCGTACTCGGCCTTGTTGCCCTTTAGCGCCGTTGACAGATACTCATCCACTTGCACGGTTCCGTATGCTGTTCCGCGCGTCATCCGAATGCGCAGGAGGGCCCAGTCGAAGAGATAGACCACGATGATAGCCGCAACCAGTAGTCGAATTGCGATCCAGAGGATTCGTTTCATCGGCTGTCCTAGCGGATAACTACAGGCAGATAGCGCAGAACCTCTTCCGGCTCCGGCCGAACCCGGAAATCCGCGTGGGCTTCGGCAAACAAAATCGTTCCATCGCCCGCAATCACATACGTTGCAGGCACGATCAGCCTCCAACTTTGATCGCCATTCACAAACGGGAGATTCACCAGAACGCTTCGGTAGTGCTGCTGATGAAGCGGCGGAATAGTGTAGTCCAAGCCGAAGAGCTCGGCGACCCGGCACCCCTCGTCAAAAAGCAGCGGGAACGGAATCGAATGCTGCCCTTGCGTAAAGTCGCTTTGCCGGATGGTCTGCGGCGAAATGGCTACCACGAGGCCGCCGCGCTCGCGCACGACGGGATAGAGATCGCGCCAGGCTTCGAGTTCCGTTACGCAATACGGACACCAGCGTCCGCGGAAAAATTTGAGAATCACTGGGCCGACGCCGAGCAGGTCCGTGGACTTCACAATACGTCCTGAGGAATCGCGCAGCGCAAATTCGGGTGCCTTCGCACCTACGGGCAGAATCCTCTCTTCGATACCCGTGGAGAAAAGATCTTCGACGGCGCGCTCGTTGATCGCTAACCGTTCTGGCTGGACGAGGGTCCGTGTGTTTGCGGTGATCTCGTCGAGTTGGTCCTGAAGGTGTGGCATCAAGAATGAGCCTCATGAGTGCAATCCAAATGATCCGCCTTCTTCCATTCATGCGCGCGATTTACTTCCCAATCAACAGAAAAGTGTGTCGTATCCGCTAAATGGAAGACAAAGCGGTTATTGAGTGCCTTGGAATCGGGGAGTAAGGTCAGCGTTAGAGTTCCATTCTGCCAACCATCGCTCGTATAAATGGCGTTCCCAAAGTTGTTGGCGTCGAACTCGATCACCTGATTCTTTGTCTTGTCGTATCCAATGATGTAAAGTCCCTGATATCCGGCCGGCTCCAGATCCACTTCTTTGAGCTGCACCCAGCTCCCTCCGAGTATGCTGGAGCCTTCGTAGCTAGATCTGTGTTGTTTCCCGCTGCCAAACTGGCCGTTGCACGTCCACTTACCTTCAAAGCTGAACCCGTTAGGCGGGGTCTGGGGAGATCGTGTTGTCGCGGCTCGAACACCAACGGCGGCAACAAAGATCGCGAGTATCAGAGCGCGGCGTGTCGCCAATAGACCTTACCGTCCTATCTTCCCTTCATGCCGCCCAGCATGCCCATGGCTCGGCGTTGCAGCATTCCGCCGCCTTTGCCTACGCCCTTGAACATCTTGCGCATCTGCGCGTACTGGCGCAGCAACTGATTGACTTCCTGTACCGTCGTGCCGGAGCCATTTGCAATGCGTTTGCGGCGAGTGCCTGAGATGATCTCGTGATTGTTCCGCTCCTTTGGCGTCATCGAATTAATGATGGCCTCGACGCGGACGAACTGCTTTTCATCCACTTGATCCGCCATCTGCTGTATGCCCTGGAATGGCCCAACAGAGGGCAGCATCTTGATAATGCTCTGCAACGATCCCAGCTTGCGGATCTGCCTTAACTGATCGCGGAAGTCCTCGAGCGAGAATCCGTCCCCGCTGAGTGCCTTCGTGGCAAACTCCTCGGACTTTTTGCGGTCAAGCTTTTCCTCGGCATGTTCGATGAGCGTCATGATGTCGCCCATGCCGAGAATGCGGCTGACGATGCGGTCGGGGTGGAATGGCTCGAAGGCGTCCGGCCTTTCGCCGACGCCGATAAATTTGATCGGCTGTCCGGTGACGTGGCGGATGGAGAGCGCCGCGCCGCCGCGGGCATCGCCGTCCAGCTTGGTCAGAACGACACCGGTCAGCGCGAGGCGCTTGTGAAATTCAGCGGCAGAGCGGACCGCATCCTGGCCGGTCATGGCGTCGGCCACGAAGAGGATTTCCTGCGGTGAGAGCAGCGACTTCAGCTTCGCCATCTCGTCCATCAGATCTTCGTCGACATGCAGGCGACCCGCCGTATCGACGATAAGTGTGTCGCAGCCACTGTTGACCGCCTCGCGCCGTGCTTCCTTCGCCAGACGCTCTACTAATGCAGTTCCCGCTTTCTCGCCCTTAGTGTCGCCTTCGTAAATCCTGGCCTTGATGGAAGTAGCAACGACCTTCAACTGCTCACGGGCCGCCGGACGATAGACGTCGACGGAAACCAGCATGGGCCGGTGTCCGCCCTTTTGCAGCCACGCCGCCAGCTTGCCCGAGGTTGTGGTTTTGCCGGAACCCTGCAGACCAGCCATCAGGATGACGGTCGGCGGCCGGGAAGCAAACTGAAAACGCGCCGTATCCTTGCCAAGCAGTGTGACCAACTCGTCGTGCACAATTTTTACGACCTGTTCGCTCGGAGAAAGAGCCGTCATTACTTCCTGACCGATAGCTTTAACGCGGATGTGCTCGATCAATTCCCTGACCACGTTCAGATTGACGTCGGCCTCGAGTAACGCAACACGAATTTCGCGCAGCGCCTCCTGAATGTTCTCCTCGGTGATGGTGCCTTGACCGCGAAGATTCTTGAATGCGCGCTGTAATTTCTCTGAAAGATTCTCAAACATGGCTTGTCATCAAGTTTATCAGTGGAGACGGGGGTTCTAGCGGCCCCGATAGCCGCAATACCATTCGCCGCGGCCCATGGAAACCGTGTAAGCTGTGGTTCTCCATATATTCAATCAAGGAGCTGGAATGCGTTTCCGCTTAAATTTGGCTGCAATCGTTTACATCACTATGGGAGCAGTCTGCCTGGCGCAGCAATCGAACGCGCCCACGGCGGGAACCGATCCGTCCATTCTTGACCGGCAATGGCAGGCCGGCAACAGTCAATATGATGCGCAGCGGAAGGCGATCCTTCAGGACGTTGAGCGGGTTAGCCATCAGGGGCCGTTCCGGCCCGACTATGAATCGCTCAGTCAGTACAAGGTTCCGGAGTGGTACAAGGACGCCAAGTTCGGCATTTTTATTCACTGGGGCGTCTATTCCGTTCCGGCGTTTGGGAGTGAGTGGTATCCGCGGGAGATGTACATTCAGGGCAGCGAGGTCTACAGGCATCATGTTGCCACCTATGGGCCGCCGGACAAGTTTGGGTATAAGGACTTCATTCCGATGTTCAAAGCGGAGCACTTTGATCCGCAGACCTGGGCTCATCTTTTTAAAGAGTCCGGGGCAAAGTATGTAGTCCCGGTCTTTGAGCACCACGATGGATTCGCCATGTATGACAGCGGGCTTTCCGATTGGACGGTGGCCAAGATGGGGCCGCATCGCGATACAAGCGGCGAACTCGCAAAGGCCGTTCGCGCCGAGGGCCTGCGTCTTGGGGCGTCCTCGCACCGCGTCGAACATAACTTCTTTCTTGGGGAAGGGCGCAAGTTCGACTCCGATGTGAATGATCCCAACTATGCCGGCTTTTACGGACCCGCGCATGCGCGGCTGGAGAACAAGGAAAATACCCCGGTGTCCAACGACTTTACGTTTCTCTCGAAGGATTATGCCGATGACTGGCTGGCACGCTCAGCTGAGATTGTCGAGAAATATCATCCGGACGTTATGTACTTCGACTGGTGGATCGGCCAGCCGGGGCTGCGGAATCACCTCGCTCAATTTGCGGCCTTCTATTACAACGACTCTCTCCATCATGGCGACCACGTAGGCGTCATCAATTACAAAGACTATGCCATGGAGCAACACTCCGCGGTGCTTGACGTGGAACGAGGTCAGCTCGGGGATATTCGACCACTCTACTGGCAAACGGATACTTCGATCAGTAATAGGTCGTGGGGATACATCGAGCACGACACTTTCAAGACGCCGGAATTCGTGATTCATCAGCTGGTAGATATCGTGAGCAAGAACGGGAATCTACTGATGAATGTCGGCCCTCGATCGGATGGCACGATTCCGGAAGAGGTGCAAGTCATCCTTCGCCAGATTGGCGCATGGCTCAAGGTCAATGGCGAGGCGATTTACGGCACGCGTCCCTGGATCATTTACGGTGAAGGCCCCACCAGGGTCGTCGCTGGCTCATTTAATGACACGGCGGCCGGAGCATTTACGCCGCAGGACATCCGTTTCACCACCAAGGATGGCGCGCTCTATGCTATTGCTCTGGGTTGGCCGCAAGATGGCCATCTCACGATCCACTCGTTGGCAAGCACGAGCAATCTTAACGTGGGAGATGTTACCTTGCTTGGCTCAGCCATAAAAATTTCTTTCAAACAGGAAGCCGACGGCCTGCATCTGAACCTTCCAGCGAAGCCCGAGGGCATGTACGCATACAGCTTCAAAATCACTCCAGCACGGTGAGTGTAGGCATCACACCGAACCTCCTGTCGCGCGACGCTGAGTCTGAATGAGGATGTAACTGCAGCGTTTGACCCACCCTGTCTTCAATTGTTAATATCAGAGTGCGGGGTGGAGCAGCCCGGTAGCTCGTTGGGCTCATAACCCAAAGGTCGGTGGTTCAAATCCACCCCCCGCAACCAAATCTTTCAACAACTTACGAGATTCGGTCACTTCCGGTAAGTCCCCGTTATCCCCCAATAGGAACAGACTGCAATTTACTGTACAGTCGCAGTGGCCGCATCTGCGGGCAATTCCTGCGAGTTGGGGCCGAACACCAGTCCGACAACCTGACTGTTTGCGTGGCGTTTTGTTTCTGTCATGGCCCGTCCGTAGACGTTCATCGTCGTCTGGATTGAGGCGTGACGCATCAGTTCCTGCTGCACCTTCATTGGAGCACCCGTCTCATCGAGCCAGGAGCGATAGCTGTGGCGAAAAGTGTGCCATCCAATATCCTCTCCAAGGCCGGCGAGTTTCGCAGCCCGTTTGATCTGCGACTTCTGCAAGCTCTCCTGGTGGTACGGCCTCCCTGTGACTGGATTGGCAAAAAGCCAATCCTCGTCTCTTGGGAAGACCGTAGCGTGGCGCCATTGCAACAGCACCTCCGCAAGACGAGCATCGAGAGGAACATCGTCTCTCGAATACTCCG
>CAYVSQ010000147.1:0-7440 GCA_964453815.1 uncultured Acidobacteriaceae bacterium
ACGCAAATTCCTCAGTGGAGCGGATTGAGATCACGCTCATTCTTAAAGTCACCTTGCTCTATCTACGCGTGGATCAGCCGGCGCGATCTCTACGAGTAGTTGACGGCAAAGCGGAAATTAAAGTTTAGGATCCTGTTCGATTTTGTTTTGCGCATTCGCGTGCGATAAAAATCCATCGCGGAGCAGCATTCTGCCTGCCATCAGATAAGCATCAGCCGACTCAGGTTCAAAGCCGAACTGCCGCGGCAAGGCGCGGAGAGAGGGACAGTCTCGAACGATTCTCATCACTACAAAAAAATGAGGGGAGCTAAAAGCTCCCCTCATCCTCCAGCGTGACCCTGCGTTAGAAATTTACACGCAGGGAGAATTGGAGCAGGCGGGGGTTTTGGCCGGGCGCCATGCCGGTGATGAACTGATCACCCGAATCGATCGGCGTAGTGGCCCCGCCTCCTCCGAAGCCTGGGTTGATTATGTTGAAGACGTTGTAGGCGTCCATTCGGAACTGCCCCACGACAGTCTCCCAGATCGGGAAGTTCTTTTGTAGGGCTAGGTCGGTGTTGAAGTAATGTGGACCGTAGATATTATCTCTGCCTGCGGTGCCGATCTGGTCAAGAGCTGTCCCGCTGAATCCTGAAAACGAATTGTAAACAAGCGCGCCGTTAACTGCTGTAACTAACGGTGTAGTCGCTCCGTGATAGAAGAAGCGATTGTGAGTTTGAGGATTGAAGCTGCCCAGGTTCGTATGCAGGGTTGAACCCTTGCCATTCGGATAGCAAGGTCCGGGTCCCGAAGTCAAACTGCATCCCGAGTATTGTAGCGTAGCTGGAAGACCGCTCGACCAGGTGACGATAGGGCTGAGCTGCCAGCCTCCGATGATTTGATTCTCCCACCCGGATACATTCGAGGCAAAAGGCTTGCCGTGACCGAATGGCAGCTCATAGAGGCCATAGCCGATCAGCTCGTTCGTGCGGATATTAGAGTCCCGGCCGCGCGTCGCTGCCCTGTTCCAGGTGGAATAAGCAGTAGCTATATTGATGCCCTGCTGCCATGCATAGTTTGCCGTGAAGGATAAGCCCCGTGAAAACTGCTTGGTCAGCGTCACTTGTAGGGCATTGAAATGGGTGTCCAAGTCGTTGCCGTAATAGGTCATGTCGTTCGTCCAGCCGCAGGAGCCGGCCGGAAGTCCGGCAGGAGGCGCAATCGAGCCATTTATATATGGATAGTTACCATCTCGGCATGCTGTGAGGCTGCCGCCATAAAAACGTCGCAGCAAAGTGGTATTGCTCACCCCCCCATCCGTGTCGATGCCAAGCGAGTTGGGGGCGACCTGCAATTGCGTTGGCTTAAAATGCAGAGGTTGTCCAGTTATGCTGAATTGGGACGGCAGAAAAATGCCTGCCTCGTTCGGATTGGTGGTGTTGCCGCTGCTATCGCCCAGCGTATGTGTGCCCTTGTTCCCCACGTAGGCGATGGTCAAGGAGAGCGTATTTGTGAGAGATTGCTGCAGGCTGGCATTCCAGGCATCGATCGTCGGAAGGCGCAGGCTGTTCGGTCTCGTCTTTACGTTGACCGCAAAGCCAGGATTCGGAAGAAGGCCGTTGGACGGAACATCGGGTATACAAGCTGTAGCTGCGTTACATGGCGGCGGTCCGTTCACCAGGTTCCATGCGAAGGACGTGGGGCCGCCCGATGCGGTCGCGGTTTGGTTGGCCAGGACAGGCAGATTCTGGGTTACCACGTGGCCATAGATGGAGCCGAAAATACCGATGTCAAAGCTGCGTCCATAACCACCACGGATGACAGTCTTCGGGGTTACCTGATACGCGACTCCCACACGGGGGTTCCAGGCATTCGGGGCCCTGCTCCAGTTCATGTTTCTCGAAATGTTGCCGACTCCCGCCACACGCATATAACCATCTGTGCTGACATCATTGTTCATCTGCATCAGCGATCCCAGCTGCGCTCCGTTTACTGACTCGGGGTTATAGATCTCATAGCGCAGACCCAAGTTCACGGTCAGTTTAGGAGTAGCGCGCCAGGTGTCCTGGCCGTAGAAGAAGAAGCGTTGCTGAAACTCCCTCGCATCGGTGGATTCGCTGACAAAGCGGGTGAAATTCGTAACATCGCCCAGCATAAACGTAGCGAATCCCAGGCCGCCTGTCGTGCCATTCGACGTAGGACCGTTGCCAAACGACAGGATACCGGTGCGATCCGAATCGCTGGGCACGCGCAAATTGCGCGCAAAGCGAAGATCCGCACCCATCTTTATGGAGTGGTTACCCAGAATCTTCGTCCAGTTGTTCACGACCTGGAACTGACTTTCTTTCTGAATCAGCGGGCAGTTGCAGCGTGTGATCTGGAGACCCTGGCCATATTGTGCCCCGGTGCTTCCAGGCGCGGGAGGACTTGCCGCGGTGCCAAAGTTGCCTACATCGGAAAGAGAGAATCCCCCTGCGCCGCTGGTAATTGCGTTGAGGTTCAGGCCGGGAATACCGAGATTTTCCATAAACGGTATTCCCTCGTTGTACTTCTCGTCCTGAATGTTATAGCGGTAGTAGCCGATACGGAAGTCGGTCAGAAGATTTGGCTTGAGCGCCCAGTCAAAGCCTGTTGCAAGGCTGTCATTCGCGCCCGCGGAATTACCACCGTAGTTGGCGATGCCGAATCCGGCACCCCCGGCAGCACCAAAGATCGTCGAGCCGCTCAGAACATCCGTAAACCGGCTGAAGCGCCCGAATGCGTGAATTGCGGGTGTGACTTGGTAATCGCCGCGTATATCCCACTGATCGCTGTTGAATATCCCCGTGCCGCTGGCCGAGTAGTTGGCCTGCAAACCATTGAATTGGCCAGTCCTGTTCGGTGCAAAAGGCTGAAGCAGTTTGAAAAGGTTGACCGCCGGCGGGGAGAGCTGCCCCGAGGGGATCACGTTACCCGGATAGGGTGTGCCATCGGCCTGGTAGATCGTGCCATTGGTCGCACCAAGAGCGGCGGCATATTCACTGAAGTCGCAACCGGGAATGCCGCTGGGGCCAACCGTCGATCCCAGGCAGGTGCTCATGAGCATCGCGCTCGGAACTGTCATCGTAGCCGAGGTTCCCACCTTCTGACGTTGCAGCTCGAAGTCTCCAAAAAAGAATACCTTATCCTTGAGGATTGGCCCGCCGATCGAACCTCCAATCTGGTTTCTCAGGCCTCCCGGAACCAGATTGTCGTTGTTAGTGGCGCCCGCTGAACGGAACTGCGTATAGGGGTTAGTTGCCTGATTCGCATTGCTTTCGCGATACCAGAAACCGCTTCCGTGGAAATGATTCGTTCCGGACTTGGTCTGCGCCGTCACCACTGACGCAACCGCCTTGCCGAATTCGGCGTCGAAGTTCTGCGTGGTGATCTTGCTCTCGGTTATCGAATCAAGATTCGGATTGATGACGATGATGCCAAGGATCGGGTCCTGATTATCCGTGCCGTCTAACTCGAAGGCGACGCCGCCGAACGTCTGGCCGTCTACCATGATCTGCTGGCTGCCCTGCGGATTTTCATCGGCAGCGTGACTCCAACCTAGCTGCTGTGCGCCCGGCAAAAGAAGTTGAAGGTTAGTGAAATTGCGTTGGCCTATCGGAAGATCCGCCACCTCATTCGCGGTAAACGTCGTCGAAACATCGGCGCGGTCTGTCTTTAACTGGGGCACGTTTTCGGCGTTGACGGTCACCGTCTGGGTTGCGCCACCAACCTCCATCTGGGTCGGAACCTTTAGCGATTGGTCGGCATACACCACAAGCCCTGTAGCCGTAAAGGTCTTGAATCCGGCCATCGTCACCTTGACGTCGTAAGAATCGGGGATAAGGTGCTCGGCCCGCCATTCTCCCGAATCATTTGATTGAGAGGTGACGGACGTTCCTTTGCCTGTGTCCGTTACGGTGATGGTCGCGCCCGGGATGGCGGCGCCTGTGTTATCTGTAACTGTTCCAAAGAGTGAACCGTAGACCGCTTGCCCAAAACTCGCGGTGGACAAACATACTGCAAGTGCAGCGAAGAGGACTACCCTGCCCAGCTTCATCCATTGCATATCAATTGCCTCCCTAAATTTCGCACTGGCGCTATTCGCGCCTCAGCCTTTGCACTTCTTCTTGCGTGATCTTCCGTTTTTTTCTCCCTTTCAGCCGAAGCCCCGAAAGCAGAACGCTGAAAGATACCGGATATTTGATCCGCAAGCACAGTACTGCCTGAAATCAAAGACTGTCAATCAATTTAGGGAAAGATTTTCTCTAATTTGATATGGCGAATCAATGGCATTATGAGAAAACAATCACAGTCGTCATCTCTGTGCCGGTAATGTCGGCAAGAAAACGTTTTACCGCTGCTATGTGCTTGGGTTTAAATAAATAAACGGGACTATTGTGAGTCAAGCGTCCGATTCTGCGACAGACAATCTATAAACACGGAATCCCTTGTGCCGGTCAACGCTCGAGCCTTCGTCGCCCAGATTGCAGAGAAGGATGTCCTATACAAAATCGATTTATGTATATACATTACACCCCAGTTACCGCACCGCACAGTGCGTGAGTAAACGAAATGAAGACTACTGGACAGATCGAGGCGAAATTAACCAGAGAGAAACCCCGAAATATGCCAGAAGCCGGTCTGCCGAAGCACAGGCAAGTTTTTGACAGCCTTCTCGGGGCAATTCAATCGAGCGCCTACAAAGCGGGTGACCGGCTGCCTAGTGAGGCCGAGTTGGGCAAGACGTTCGACGCCTCGCGCATCACCATTGCCAAAGCCGTTCATGAATTGCAGAGGCTGGGGCTGGTCTCGCGGCGAGCAGGCGCCGGAACATACGTTTTGCCTCAGAATCATCCTACCGGCTGTGTCTTTGGCCTCTTGATCCCCGATCTGGGACGCACGGAAATATTCGAACCTATTTGTCACGGCATGATGCGGTCGCCGCTTTCCAGCGCGCATTCTCTCCTGTGGGGGCACGCCATGGGTCAGGCAGAGCAGCAGGAGAAGGAAGCCGAGCAGCTGTGCCGTCACTACATTGCGCAAAAGGTCTCAGGAGTTTTTTTCGCGCCTCTGGAGTTCACTCCGGAGAAAGATGTATTTAACCGAAGGATCGCAGGCGCTCTTGATCGGGCGGGCATTCCCATCGTTCTGCTCGACAGATGCATTGCTCCTTATCCAGAGAGATCGAGCTATGATCTCGTCGGTATTGACAATCGCCGTACCGGATTCCAGGTGACGAGACACTTATTGCAACTCGGCTCGAGGCGCATTGCCTTTGTCGCTAAGCCCCTCTCTGCGCCGACCATCGACGCCCGGATAGCTGGATATCGCGAAGCTCTTCACTGTTATGGCATTCCTCTGCATGAGAACCTCGTATGCTTTGGAGACCCTGAAGACAAAACCTTCATTCAGACTTTATTGGAAGAGTGCCATCCGGACGCGATCATCTGCGCCAACGACCTGACTGCCGCAAGGGTCATGCACGGTCTACTGGAAGCCGGCGTTCGCATTCCTCAGGAAATCCGCATGGTAGGGATCGATGACGTCAAATACGCAAGTATGTTGCCTGTGCCATTAACCACTCTGCACCAGAATTGCGCCGATATTGGATCCATAGCCATGTCGACAATGCTGGAGAGGGTTGAGCACCCTGACCTGCCAACGCGTGACATCCTACTGCAAACCAGACTCGTGATTCGTAAATCTTGTGGCGCCTGTGTTGAACCGCCTCAACACGGTGCTATCGTTAAGGGTTTCTGAGGGAGCTGCCCACCATGATGAAACTCAATCGGCCCCTGTGCACATTCTCGTTGCTTGCATTCATGGTTCTCGCAACTTCCCGCGGCTATTCCTGCCGGACGCAGGCGACTCTGCTCGTGTTGGCTTCGTCTACCGGCCCGCTGGCTGCCCAGGGAACGCCGGATCCATGGTGGAAGCACGCCGTCATCTATGAGATTTATCCCCGCAGCTTCCAGGACTCCACGGGCGACGGGATCGGAGATCTCAGGGGCATTACCCAGCGCCTTGACTATCTGCAATCTCTTGGCGTGGACGCGATCTGGCTCTCCCCGATCTATCCTTCGCCGCAGGTCGACTTCGGATACGACATCTCCGACTACGAAAATGTCGATCCGCAATACGGCACTCTCGCCGATTTCGACGAGCTCGTCGCCGAAGCGAAGAAGCGCAATATCCGCATCATCATGGATATGGTGATGAACCATACGTCGGACAAGCACCCGTGGTTCGTCGAGTCCCGCAGCTCGCGCACGAATCCCAAGCGCGACTGGTATATCTGGCGCGACGGCAAGGGACCCGGCATCCCGCCCAACAACTGGGAAAGCGTCTTCGGCCACTCTGCATGGAAGTTCGATGCCACCACGAATCAGTGGTATTACCACAAGTTCTACCCGGAGCAGCCAGACCTGAACTGGCGCAACCCCGAGGTCGAGAAGGCCATGTTTGACTCCGTCCGCTTCTGGCTTGACCGCGGCGTCGCCGGATTCCGCCTCGATGCGATTCCTACACTCTTTGAAGACCCGCAGCTGCGCAATGAGAAGGAAATCGGCGGTGTGAATGCATATGGCGACCTCAACCTCGACAACTCCTACACTGACAACCTTCCCGAAGTGCACGATGTGATGCGGCGCTTGCGGAAAATGGTGGCCAGCTACCCCGGTGACCGTGTGCTGATTGGCGAAACATATCTGCCAAACATTCAGGAGCTCGACAAGTGGTACGGCGGCAGCCGCCACGACGAACTGAATCTCCCCATGGATATGCAGATCGGCTTCACCAACAAGCTCGACGCCAACCTCTTCCGTCAGCGTATCGAAGAGGTCGAGACGAAGGTTCATGGCAACCAACCACTCGTGGTCTTCGACAACCACGACAACGCCCGCAGCTGGAATCGCTATGGCGATGGCGTGCACGACGATGCGATCGCCCGCCTGCTTGCAACCATGCTCTTTACCACTCGCGCGACGGCTCTGATGTACTACGGCCAGGAGCTTGGCATGGTTACAACTACGCCAACCCGGAAGGAAGACGTAAAAGATCCGATCGGCGTTATCGGCTGGCCAAATGAAAAGGGCCGCGACGGCGAGCGCACGCCCATGCAGTGGAATGCTTCGAAGGATGCGGGATTCAGCACAGGGGCCGCCACTTGGCTACCCGTCCCGCCTGACTATACCACCATCAACGTCCAGGCCGAAGAGGCGGACCCGAACTCGCTGCTCGACTGGTACAAAAAGCTGATTGAGCTGCGCAGAACTAATCCCGCCCTGCGCGATGGCGAGCTGCAGATGCTCGATCCCACAAATCCGAATGTGCTCTCGTATCTCCGGAAGGGTCCTCCGGGTTCACCGTCCGTGGTGGTCTCTCTCAACTTCACGGCTCAACCACAGACTGTCTCACTCGACCTCGCCGGAACTGGTATAGCCG
>CAYVSQ010000148.1:0-9604 GCA_964453815.1 uncultured Acidobacteriaceae bacterium
CTATCTCGGCCTGCTATGGCTCAGGGTCTCGCACCTATGCCGGCGAGGGGTTGGTGGGCTTATCCTGGGCGTTTCTCCGCGCAGGATCGCACAACGTGATTGGCGCGTTGTGGGAGGTAAATGATGCCTCAACTCCACTGCTCATGGATCGGCTCTATAGCGAGATTCAATCTGGAAGCAGGCCGGACGTGGCCCTCCGTACGGCAAAGTTGTCGCTGATTCATTCTCAAGGCGTATACCGTAAACCCCTTTATTGGGGAGCGTTCCAGCTCTATGCGGGTTCGTAACGACGGTGCGCCCTCAGCCCGGTTTCAGAAACGTCCCAAAATGCTCTGCGCTGATTTCAGACCCTGTTGCTCGTCCTAGCGCCAGCAGGTTATCGATTTGTTTGACGGCATCGAGCTTTCGTACTTCCTCAGGATTCAGATCGCCCAGCCCCACGGCCTCCAGCCCTTGTTTGCTGAGGTCGGCGTTGTAGCGCGCATACACGAAAGCGCGGCCCAGGTCACGCTCCAGAGGAATCCCGGGGACCTTCGAGACCCGCTCCATTGTCCAATCGTCCTCAGACTCGCGACAGATGAGATCCAGCAGCTCCCGGTCGATTACCGAACCGTGCGTGCATCGGCCCACCGTCCGGCAATTGAGATCCTGGTCGATCGACATCGCGTTCATGAGACCGGCAGGAATGGTTGCTGCATTGCCAAGAAGGTTAGTATCCGGCGCTTCTGTTGAGGGACCCAGGTTTGGAGCATCCCCGGTACCGACCGAGATCAGCAGGAGGCTCTTTTCGCCCGTCTTCCAGCACAGCCGGTACGGCTCCTGCGTGGCCATACGGTAGAGGAGAAATGCCGGATTGTTGTACGGCGTCATGCCGCCGTCTACGAAGACGAAGGATTTCCCAGGATCACTTTCGTCCCAATTGAGAATTTCTGGCGGGAAGTATATCGGGGCAGCGGTGCTGGCCCGCACCAGTCGCCAAAGAGGGATGCGAAGGTTGCAGTCCTTCCGGTCGGGCTTGTTGTATTTCGCATCGGGGTTGCTGCTGACGGGCCAGGGCGAATCGGTCGTGGCATTGCGCGTGACGATCAAGAGCAGGCAGCGGAGATTATCTGGCGATAGATCGAGGTCCTTGTCGCCAACTACCTTGGGATCGCCCTTCTGCGGCTGATTCATCACTCTCCGTAACTTGTCCCGCAAAGGATCGGCGTTGTAGAGATTCCAAAACCGTTTCAAGAGGTGGCTCTTCTCAAACATCTCCGGCCCGGTTGAAACATAAAATTCGATCAGCTCAGCCACGGACATGCCGCGGGCCAGTCCGGCAGTCAGGATGGCTCCGGTGCTCGTGCCTCCGATGTAGTCGAACCACTCGCCTAATCGAAAATTCCCGCCTGCGCCAGTTGCTTCTCTGAGCATTTTCTCCATGCTTTCGAGAATGCCGAGCGTGATGAGCCCTCGAATGCCGCCGCCGTCCAGGGAAAGCATTCGGCGGGGGCGATCTTCTTCATACTTCTGACGCAGCGATCCCCACAGTTCGGGCCGAATCATTGCCTTGTCTCCTGCTGTATTTTTTTTTGAAAGCGCGTCGACTACATCCCTGGCCGTTCCTCACTGTACTCTACTTTCTGCTGCCGATGAGGCTCCCAGTTGCCTTCTCTTCCTTCGCGCGAGAGAATCAATCGGCCAACTCCGCCGGATGCCGCCAGTCGCTTAACTGGGGAGAGTAACAAACAAAGAGGGAACCTGGGTATATGCCGATTCAGGTGTGCTTCATGATCATGCCGTTCGGAAAGAAGTCGACGGGAGCGGAAACCGGTAAGGGTCCTGCCCAGATTGATTTCGACGCCCTGTGGGACAGGGCGCTGCGTCCGATGATTCAGGATGATCTGCATTATCTTCCCATCCGGGCAGACCAGGACGCCGGAGCATTGATTATCAAGGCCATGATCGAGCGGCTGGCGATCTCGGACCTGGTCATTGCCGACCTGACGATTCCTAACGCGAATGTTTATTACGAGGTGGGAGTAAGGCACGCTGCGCAAAAACTGGGCTGCGTACTCATTGCGGCTGACTGGTCGAAACCGCTCTTCGACGTAGCCCAGATGCGGCGGCTGACTTATCCCTTATCGGACGGCACGGTGACCGAGGAGAGCGCCACTGCCATCCGGGAATCCCTGAAAGACGGCATTCGACAGGTCATGAACCACATATCCCCGGTCTATGAGACGCTCCCAGGGTATCCCGTCCGCGTGAATGCCGCTCAACTGGAATCGTTCCGCGATGTAGTAGAGAAGCTGGCCCGGCTGCAGTCGGAAGTGAGCCTAGCCAGGGGATTGCCTGCGAATCTGGCTGCAACAGAGGTCAAAAGACTTGTCGACTTATACGGGGAGGACGCAGGTGCGGTCCCCAGCGTTGCCCTGGATCTCGCCGGGTTGTTGCGCGATACGCGGCAATGGGCGGCCGCTCTCAAATTCATCGATGGACTTCCTCAACGCATCAGAGAGATGCCTGTCATGCGCGAACAGCGTGCACTGGTGCTGGGAAAGAATGGCCAGATGTTGGAGGCTATCTCTGAACTAGAAACGCTCATTCGCATCGAAGGGGATAGTTCGGAGCGCAGCGGTCTCCTCGGGGGCCGATACAAGGTGTTGCATGAGACTGCCGCCGATGCGCAATCGAAGTCTCTTTATTTGAACAAGGCGATTGGCAGCTACGAGCGCGGCATGATGCTCGACCTGAACGATTATTTCCCTACATGCAATCTTCCTCGCTTGTACCGCGAGCGCAAACAGAGCGACGACGAAGAGAAGGCTGTTACGGCCGCGCGGCTGACCCTGGTGGGCTGCCAGCGCGCGATCAAACGGAATCCCGACGATCCGTGGATTCGTCCGACGCTGCTAGGAGCGGCGTTCGATGCGGGGGACGTTTTCACGGCCAGAAAGCTCCTCGACGAATACAACCAGGCCGCAGTTGCGCCTTTTCAGATCCAGTCGACCATCCCCGATTTGCGCCGGTCCCTGTCGCTCTTAGCCGATACGGAAACATCCTTCAGGCTGGCCTCGATCCTGGCTGAGTTTCAGCGGCTGCTGGACCCGAACGGAACCGTCACCGCCCTGGCAGGCAGGCGTGTTGACGCCCCGGGGACAAAAGATCGGGACCGGCGCTTCCCGCCGGAGAATGAAACCAAAGTCGCGCAGCGCATTCGCAACATGCTGGTGGCTGCGGCGAGCACCAGCGTAGTGTCTTCGGCTGCTTGTGGCGCGGACATCCTCGCTCTCGAAAGCGCAGCGGAACTGGGCCTGAGCCGCCGCGTGGTGCTCCCCTTCTCGCGAGCGCGATTTCGCTCCACCTCGGTCACCGATCGCGGCGACGAGTGGGGCCGTCGCTTCGATACGATTGTGGCAGATCTCGACAAGGAAGACATTATTGAGCTGGACCTCGAGGGCAGCGACGACGAGGCTTACGCCGCCACGAATGTCAGGATACTGGACGAGGCCGCGGCCATGGCGACGAACGCAAATCAGCGTGCCCTGGCAGCAGTCGTCTGGAATGGACTGACCAGGGGTGCATCCGATCTGACCGACGCATTCAGGCGGCTCGCAACAGAAAAAAAGCTTGAAACTATCGCAGTTCCGACTCTATGAGCATTTCGGCGGAGAGAATAACGCCGGGGATGAGAGGGCATCCCCTACAGCTTGTCGCCCCGCTTAGCCTGCTTGCGAAAGAACATTCCCGCCGCAAGAAACAATGCCGAGATCGCAGTCGCCAGCAACCCGCTCCCGAGTTCACGGTGGTGCAGGCTCAACGCGGCGTCCAGGAACCAGGCCGCGGCGCCGACGAACCATATCCAATATAGATTTCGACCCATTCCGGCCTGATAAGCATCCCGCTTCACGCTCGCCACCTGAAACAATTGTGCTTGACTGCTGCTGTGTTTGACCAGAACCGAAATCGATGCAACGGCCTACTCCACCACACAAATCAGACACTTCAAATACTCCGTCTCCGGAATCGTCAACACCACGGGATGATCCGCAGCCGCCCCGCGCCGTTCAAGCAAACGCACCCGACGCCGTGCATCACCCGCCGCTAAGGCCACGACGGCTGTAAAGTCAGCCAGCGAAACATGGTGCGAACAGGAGCAGGTTACAAGAATTCCGCCTGGACGCAGCATCCTGAACGCACGTAAATTCAGCTCCTTATAGCCGCGCAAAGCTCCCTCAACTGCACGCTTTGATCTGGCGAAGGCCGGCGGATCAAGAACGATCGTGTCGTAGACTGCTCCGGAGTCGCTCCAGTCGCGCAGCAGGTCGAAAGCGTTCGCCTCGACCCAATCCACCTCGGAGTGCTTCAGCAACCCTCGATTGGCTCCGAGATTCCGCTCGGCCACTTCAAGGGCGGAGCGCGACACATCGATTCCCGTCACACGCGGGCACGACTGCGCCAGATGCAGTGCGAATCCACCCTGATAGGTACAAACATCGAGCGCCTCGCCATGGGCGTAACTCGCGGCGGCTGCATAGTTCTCGCGCTGGTCGAGAAACGCTCCGGTCTTTTGTCCGGCACTGGCGTCGTAATGAAAATTCAGGCCGTTGAACCGGAAAAGGATATGGATCGCGGGCTCTCCCCGCGCATAGAGTGGCGGCCCATCCAGGGGCGCGCTCAGTTGCTCGAGCTCCCGGATACGCGCGTCTGGCCGCTCGACGATGGTCGCCGGATCGAGCGCTTCTTGCAGGGTTTTAGCGATAACGATGCGAACCGCCTCATTGTCCAGGGCCTTGGCAAGCAGTTGCAGGATGATCAGCTCGCCGTACTTGTCCACTATGATGCCAGGCAGCGCATCGGCTTCGCTGAACACCAGGCGGCAGGCATTTGTATCGGCGCCGGAAAGAATCTGCTTACGCTGCGCAATAGCCGCGCGAATCCGTGTGCCGATCAGCTCCAGCCATTCCGCCTCGCTCGCAATCAGCTCGGTTGAAACCAGCCGCAAAGCGATCTCCGAAGCAGGGCTATAAAGCGCCATACCCAGCAAAATCCCGCGCTGGTCCACCACGGGGAGCAACAGCGGAGCATCGTCCGGAACCCCTAGCACATCCGATCGGTAAACCCACACATGCCCAGCTCGCAGCCGGTCGGCAGCTCGGCGGGAGATGACAGCGGCAGGTCCTTGGCCCGTAGCTTTCTTCTCCACCTTTGGTCCTGCCTGATCAACAGGCGCGTGAACCCGCTTCTTTGCTGCCTGAAATCCACTGGAGCGCCGCCGTTTCGCATCGTTACTGGTCATTGGAATGCACCGCAGCCATCTTCGCATAAGCGACAGCGCATATAATGAGATATGGCAACCGCCCACGCCACCTCACTGACGGCTGAGGAAAGTCCCGAGATCTTTGCGAATAAATTCCGCAAGCTGCTGGATGTGGTGCGCGCCAATCGTCCCGGCGACGACCTCGATGTCATCCGCAAAGCCTGGGACTTCTGCCTAGAGCACCACAAAGGGCAAAAGCGCCTCTCCGGCGAACCATATGTTCTGCACCCTCTTGAAGTCGCCCTCGTTCTTGCGGAGATGAAGCTCGATTCAACGGCCATCGCCGCCGGGCTTCTGCACGATGCGGTCGAAGATACGCCCGTTACCACAGAAGACATCACCGCAAAGTTCGGCGAGCAGGTCGCGCACATCGTCGAAGGCGTCACCAAGATCGATAAAATTCAGTTTGCGAACCGCGAAGACCGGCAGGCGGAAAATGTCCGCAAGATGCTGCTGGCCATGGTCAGCGACGTGCGTGTGGTTCTCATCAAGCTGGCCGACAGGCTGCACAACATGCGCACGCTCGAGCATATGTCGCCGGAAAAGCAGCAGAGCATCGCGCGCGAAACGCTCGACATCTATGCGCCGCTTGCACATCGCCTGGGCATGGGCAAGGTACGCGGCGAGCTCGAGGATCTCTCCTTCCGCTATGTCGATCCATTCACCTACGAGCAGGTCCACGAGGCAGTCGAGGCACGGCGCAAAGAGGGCGAGCAGTTCCTCTCCGGTGTTGAAGGGCTGCTCATCGAGAAGCTGCGTGAAAATAACATCAAGGCGCGCGTTGAGTGGCGAATCAAGCGCCTCTTCAGCATCAACCAGAAGCTGCAGAAATCGAAGATCTCCGTCGATCAGGTTTATGACCTGCTCGCGCTGCGCGTCATTGCTGCGAGCGTGCCGGATTGCTACGCCATCTTCGGCCTCATTCACAGCATCTGGCGGCCTGTTCCAGGACGCATCAAAGATTTCATCGCCATGCCCCGGCCGAATTTGTATCAGTCGCTGCACACAACTGTGATGGGCGAAGGTGGCCACCAATTCGAAGTGCAGATTCGCACCGAGGAAATGCACCGCATCGCCGAAGAGGGTATCGCAGCGCATTGGAAGTATAAGGCCAACGGCTCTCCTATCAGTGCGCGCGACGAACAGCGTCTCGCTTGGGTCCGGCAGCTCGTCGAATGGCAGCGCGAGATGACCGATCCCAACGAGTTCCTCTCGACGCTGAAGATCGACCTCTATCCCGAAGAGGTCTACACCTTCACGCCGAAAGGTAAGGTTGTCGTTCTGCCCAAGGACGCGAGCCCCCTCGACTTCGCCTACTCCATCCACACCGAGGTCGGCAACACCTGCGTGGGCGCCAAGGTGAACGGACGCATCGTTCCGCTGCGTTCGAAGCTGCGCAACGGCGACATCGTCGAAGTGGTGACGCAGAACGGCCATACGCCCAGCCGCGACTGGCTCAGCTTTGTGAAGAGCGCGCGCGCCCGGAACAAGATCAAACACTGGCTGAATGAGCATCAGCGCGAGCGCGCCATTGAAATCGGCCGCAAGCTGCTCGAACGCGAAGCCCGCAAGTACAAGATTGCGCTCTCGAAGTTCGATGAGTCGGACTACGCGCGTATTGCCGCCGACCACAGCGTGGCCACGCCGAACGATTTAATGGCTGCCATCGGCTTCGGCAAGTATTCGGCGCGCCAGGTACTCAATCGCCTTAGTCCCGGTATCGTCAGCCAGCCCGGCTCCGATCAGGAGCCCTCCAGCGACGGCGGGGTGTCTGACGCGGTAAAGCGCGTCTCTCTGTCGAGCAACGCCGACTCTCTCCAAGTCGAAGGCCAGAACGAGCTGCTCGTCTACCGCGCACGATGTTGCAATCCGATTCGTGGTGAGGAAATCGTCGGCTACGTTACGCGCGGCAAAGGTGTGGCCGTGCATGCGCGCAGCTGTCCCAACGTGCAGAATCTGCTCTACGAGTCCGACCGCCGCGTCTCTGTCGAATGGGCTCGTCCCGCTGAAGAAGCTGCCGGACGTCGTCCAACCTATCCTGTAAAACTGACTATCTTCTGCGATGACCGGACCGGGATGCTCAAGGAGCTAACGGCCATCATCAGCGATGAAAACACGAATATCCGCACCGTCGATTCGGGTCCCGGTCCCAACGACGAGGCCATCGTTGAATTTGTGGTGGAAACCGAAGATGTTCGCCACCTGACGCGGCTTGTGCAGGGCTTGCGCCGTGTCCCCGGTGTCCGCGAAGTGCAGAGATCGCAAAAGCTGTAACGAGTCATACCCCGGCATTTGCCTCACCCGCACTCTTCCAAGCACAATCACTTCATGAGCTCGTCGAAGATCGCCATCTCCACCCAGAACACTCCTGCCGCCATCGGGCCCTACTCACAGGCCATCCGCATCGGCGATCTCATTTACACCTCAGGACAGGTTGCGCTCGATCCCGCAACCGGACAGATCGTTTTCGGAGGCATTTCCGAGCAGACCACGCGGGTGCTCGAAAATCTCAAAGCGGTTCTCGAAGCTGCAGGCACGGACCTGTTTCATGTCGTCAAGACTGTTGTCTTTCTCAAGGACATGAATGATTTCGCCGCCATGAACGCGACCTACGGCAAATATCTCGCACCCGAGGGCACAGTTGCTCCGGCCCGCTCCACGGTTGAAGTCGCGCGGCTTCCCAAGGACGCGCTGGTGGAGATTGAAGTGATCGCGCACCTGTAACGGATTGGATACCAGGCTCATCTAAAGGGAGGGAGAATCTGATGACTGAGACTAAAGTAGAAAAAATTCAAAAGACCGACGCCGAATGGCGGGCGCAGCTCACGCCTGAGCAATACCACATTACCCGGGAGAAGGGCACCGAGCCTGCGTTCACGGGGGCGCTTTATCGGAACCACGACGACGGCATCTACCGTTGCATCGCCTGCGATGCGGAACTCTTTAAGTCGGACGAAAAATTCGAATCCGGCTCAGGCTGGCCAAGCTTCTGGGAGCCTGTAAGTCCCGACGCCGTCGAAAAACACGAGGACAATAACTACGGCATGCGCCGGGTTGAAGTTACCTGCGCGCGCTGCGGCGCGCATCTGGGCCACGTTTTTCCGGACGGTCCCAAGCCGACTGGTCTGCGCTATTGCATCAACTCAGCGGCGTTGAATTTTGAAAAAGCGAAGTCCTGAAGTGGCAATCCGCAGCCGCCTGATGAAGGGATTCATCCGCGGCTTCGTCGTTTTTGTTTCTTTGGCGTTGATCTGCATGCCTCGAAACGGCGTGGCAATTGCCTTCCCGGCGCCATGGTCGGATCCTGTTGCCAGTTCCCGGACCCTCCACATCGGCGGGTCTTCGATCCAGGTCGACTTCGGCCCGGGCACGACTGATCTTCCTCCGGATCGGATCGTGCAATGGGTTGAGAATGCTGCCAAATCCGTCACCGTCTACTACGGCAAATTTCCAGTTCCCAGAGACCGCATTCTCGTCGAGTTTGCGGCGGGCGATCGGGGAGTGGGGCACGGCACAACCTGGGGTGGCGTGGGCGGATTTCCTGCCTTCACCCGAGTGCGGGTAGGCCAGCACACCACCCAGCAGGAACTCGACGACGACTGGTTGATGACGCACGAGCTGATTCACACCGCCTTCCCCAGTATGAACGATGACCAACATTGGATTGAAGAGGGACTATCGGTTTACGTGGAACCCATCGCGCGGGTGCAAAACGGTCTGCTTCGTCCTGAGAAGATATGGCGCGATATGGCGCGCGATATGCCCCAGGGCAATCCGGGGGCTTCCGACCGCGGCCTCGACCAGACGCATACCTGGGGACGAACGTACTGGGGCGGTGCGCAGTTCTGCCTCTTGGCCGATGTCATGATTCGGAAGCAGACCCACAACCAGAAGGGACTTCAGGATGCTCTCCGCGCGATCGTCGCCGCCGGAGGAACGATCGATCAGGACTGGCCCCTCACGAAGGCATTCGCGGTGGGCGACAAGGCGACAGGCACGCATGTGCTGACAGAACTGTACGAGCAGATGCGCGACACGCCGAAACCGGTGGATCTCGATACGTTGTGGAAGGAGTTGGGCGTCGAGCGAGACGCGGAAGGTGTGCGCCTGGATGACAGCGCGCCGTTTGCGAACATCCGCAAAGCGATCACCGTGGCGCCGCGAGGGTGAAGGTAAACCCAAGACCATAAAAAAGCCCAGGGATTCAGACCCCCCGGGCCTTCCAGAATAGCTGGAACTATGCCTTAGCGACTTTGCCGCTCTTGATGCAGCTGGTGCAGACACGCATTCTCTTCGCGCCGC
>CAYVSQ010000149.1:0-10437 GCA_964453815.1 uncultured Acidobacteriaceae bacterium
TTCTCAATACGCGCTACAACAGGCCCAGGCTCGTGTCACGGCGGCCCTGAAAGCTCGCGACCTGGCGCAGAAAACCTTCGATATTGCCAAGCAGGAACAGAAACTCGGAGCCATGTCGACCTATGACACGCTCACCGCGGAACAGGCGCTTGCCGTTTCTGAGTCCGCCGTCGCTGTCGCTCAGAATGCCTTTGAAAGGGCGAAAGTCGATATCGACCGCGCCACCGGCTCCACGCTAGATCGTATGAGCATCTCGCTCGACGATGCCAAGAGCGGCGTGGTTTCGCACA
Source organism: uncultured Acidobacteriaceae bacterium (assembly GCA_964453815.1). Taxonomy (GTDB): domain Bacteria; phylum Acidobacteriota; class Terriglobia; order Terriglobales; family Acidobacteriaceae; genus Silvibacterium. The sequence continues at coordinate 291 of CAYVSQ010000149.1, forward strand.
TGTAGCCGTAATCTAAAGGAGAACCACTCCAGGACGAGCCATGGCTACTGCAGCACATCACGGAGACACGGATAGAGGCGCCGCGGTCCCACGCCGTAAGCCGTCGTTGCTGGTCGCGGATGACCAGCCGCATATCCTCGACGCGCTGGAACTGCTGCTGGAGCCGGAAGGCTTTCGCATGGAGAAGGCGCGGTCGCCGTACATGGTGCTGGAGGCGCTGAAGTCGGGATCCTACGATGCGCTGCTGATCGATCTGAACTACACGCGCGATACGACCTCCGGTAAAGAAGGCCTCGACCTGTTGACGCAGATCAAGGCGCACGACAGCCAGATGCCGGTAATCGTGATGACAGCTTGGGCCAACGTGGAAGTGGCGGTCGAGGCTATGCGCCGTGGCGCGCAGGATTTTATTCAAAAGCCATGGGACAACGCCCGGCTGCTGTCGATTCTGCGCACGCAGATCGACCTGCACCATGCGGTGCGCCGTGCTCAACGCCTCGAGGCCGAGAATCGCCTGCTCAGAGCGCAGAACCTGCCCGAGCTGATTGCAACAGCCCCGGCAATGCAACCCGTTCTGGCCACGATTGCGCGGATTGGTCCCTCCGATGCGAACGTGCTGATCACGGGCGAGCACGGGACTGGCAAAGAAGTGGTTGCACAGATGCTGCACGCGCTTTCCGCGCGGACCTCACGCTCACTGGTCGCTGTGAACACCGGAGCACTGCCCGAGGGAACATTCGAGAGCGAGCTATTCGGCCATGTGAAGGGCGCATTCACGGATGCGCGCGTGGAGCGCATCGGGCGCTTTGAGCTTGCCGATGGCGGCACGCTTTTTCTGGACGAGATTGCGAATGTTCCGATGCGGCAGCAGGCCAAGCTGCTGCGGGTTCTGGAGTCGGGCGAAATGGAGCGGGTGGGGTCTTCAAAGACCCGGCGCGTGGACGCGCGCCTGATCTCGGCTACAAACGCCGATCTGCGTGCCGAGGTCGAGGCCGGACGGTTTCGCGCCGACCTGCTCTTCCGGCTGAATACAGTCGAGATTCACTTGCCGCCGCTCAGGGAGCGGCGCGAGGATATTCCTCCGCTCGCAGCACATTTCCTGGCGCGTTATGTGCAGCGGTATCGCAAGCAGGTGCAGGGCATCGATGCCGGAGCGATTCAGGCGATGTTGCAGCATGCGTGGCCGGGAAACGTGCGCGAGCTGGACCACACCATCGAGCGCGCGGTGCTGATGGCGCGCGGCAGCCAGATTGAAACCGTCGACCTGGGATTAAGTGTGGCTCGCATCTCCGGCCAGGGATCGGGCCAGGGGCTCGAGGAGATGAGCCTGGAAGCTGTAGAGAGTATTCTCATCCGCAAAGCCTTGTCGCGTTCGAACGGGAACGTGAGCCAGGCGGCAGAAGCCCTCGGCCTGAGCCGCGGGGCGCTGTATCGGCGGATGGAGAAATATGGCATCTAGGGCTCCCACCCGAAACCAAAAAAATACCAGGCTGAATACCGAGCGACTTTCGTTTGAAGCGAAGCTCAGGATATTCAGCGCATTGCTCTGCCTGCCGACGATGGGTTTTCTCGCGGGACTGCTGGTGATGGCGCGCTTCTCCACCGCCGCGATCGTCAGCATTCTCACCATCGCGGCCGTGATTCTCCTGCTCGCCATCGCAACTTTTATGGACCAGGTGATCCGTCCCCTGCAAACGCTGGCCAACGTGGTTGCGGCGCTGCGCGAGGAAGACTATTCGTTTCGAGCGCGGGGAGCGAAACGCGACGATCCTTTCGGCGATTTAGCCATCGAAATCAACGCCCTTGCGGACATGCACCAGACGCAGCGCCTGGGCGCTCTGGAGGCCGTTGCCCTGTTCCGGCGCGTGATTGCGGAACTGGACGCGCCGGTGCTGGCCTTCGATCAGGGAGAGGTCCTGCGGCTGTTGAATCCGGCGGCGGAGCGAGTGTTTGCACTCAATGTAGCCCGCGATCTCGGCCGAACGGCGAAGGAGCTGAAGCTGGAGATGCTGTTGGATCAGCCCGATGAGGGCGTGATCCTGCTGGATTTGCAGAGCCAGTCGGCACGAACGCCCTCGCGGTGGATGGTGCGGCGTAGCGATTTTCGCCAGCGCGGCGTCCCCCATACCTTGCTGCTGCTCTCTGATGTAAGCAGTGCATTGCGGGAAGAGGAGCGGCTTGCATGGCGGCGGCTGATCCGGGTGCTAGGACATGAGATCAGCAACTCGCTGGCGCCGATCAAGTCGATTGCGGGCAGCTTGCGGTCTCGCCTGCCGCAGGCCCATACGGAGGGTATTTCGGAAGGTAATGGCTTCCTTCCCGACTTTGACCGCGGGCTGGGAGTGATCGAGAGCCGGGCTGAGTCGCTGAACCGGTTCGTGCAGGCGTACCGACAGCTTGCGCAGCTGCCAGCTCCGGCAAGGCGTCGGGTGCCGGTGAGGCCGCTGCTGGAGCGCGTGGCAAGCCTGGAGACGCGGATGGAGATTGTGCTGGCCACCACTCCTCAGGTGGACGTGTTTGTGGATGCGGACCAGATGGAGCAGTTGCTCATCAACCTGGTGCGCAATGGAGTGGAGGCGGCATTGAGCGCACGCGAAGATGCGGTTGCGGCCGGGCTACCCTATGAAGAGCCGCGGGTGGCGATCCGCAGCGAACTGCAGGGCGATTTTCTTTCGGTTGTGATCAAAGACAATGGGCCGGGACTGACGAATCCCGCGAATCTTTTTGTGCCGTTTTACACGACCAAGAAGAGTGGAAGCGGTGTGGGCTTGGTGCTGGCGCGCCAAATCGCCGAGGCGCATGGCGGAACGCTAGAATTGAAAAATTGCGCGGAGGGCCATGGTTGCGAGGCGGAATTGCGGATTCCCCTGGCTCATCGCTCCGATGAGGTTTCTGCGCAGACGGCGGCTCGATAACAGGCCTAGAAGTCGGTCATCGAGAATGAGCTGTGGCTTCACGAACTCATCGCCTGCCACGGGAGCATTTCCTTTGCCGGCCTGCTTCAGGATGCTTAAGCCCTTACGACGATCAGCCCGGCGGGCCCGCTCGCGGATTGACTTTCGCGGGTGAGTTTCAGCCCGCCTCTGAGGCGGCTCCAACGACGTGGCCAGATTACTCTTTTTCATAAGCTCTTTCATTCTTCCAAACCTGCCAGCGCATCTCCAGGACGCAGCACGCGAATATTTAAGCGCTCGGGAACAACGCCAAAATCTCTTACATTGAATGTGACGATCGCATCAGCTCTTCCATTGATCGCTGCTTCGAGAACCATGTCGTCGTCAGGATCGCGCAACTGCGCCCTCCAGAGATAGGATGGGTAGACTTCCACGCCAGCCGTGGCCGATGCATCCAACCAGTCATCCCTTGGGTCCACGCTAAGACCTGATGCGGCGAGATGCTCGGTCTCGTAAGAACGGCGTCGTATTCGAAGAACAAATTTGTCGTTGCAGGCAAAGTGTATTTCTGCAGCAAAGCTGCTTCGACGAACCGGTTGGATGCTCCAACATTGCTTCGTACAGCGGCGACAAGCACCGATGTATCGAGCACCTATCTCATAGGCTAGAATTGCTCCAAGCACTATATAACCATCGGACTTTGGCAGCAAAATCGGTTGTTGGATTACTCCTTCGGCCGCCAATTTTCTCCTTAAAAGCGGCCAACGCCGCATCGGGCGGAGTAAGCGTGTCTGTGTCGAATTTGAAGGTGGCCATCCTTGGTTTTGGAACCGTCGGCAGTTCTGCCGCGCGGATTCTATGCGACTTGAAGCCGCAGGGCATTGAGCTAACCCACATCTACAACCGTAACGTCGCGCGTAAGCTGGCGGACTGGGTTCCGGCCTCGGTCCATTGGACGGAGGATTTCGAGACTATTCTCGAGTCGGATGCGGACGTTGTACTGGAGCTTGTCGGTGGGCTCGATCCTGCTGGAAGCTGGGTTCGGCGTGTGCTCGAGGCCAGGAAGTCGGTGGTGACGGCCAACAAAAAGCTGATTGCTCTTCATGGGATCGAGCTTGAAAAGTTGGCGAGGTCGAAGGGCGTCCACTTGTTCTACGGCGCGGCGGTTGCGGGCGGGATCCCCGTCATTCCGGGTTTGCAGCAGGGACTTGCCGGCGATCAGGTAACGCGCATCGAAGGCATCTTGAACGGGACGTGCAACTTCATCTTGAGCAAGATGGAAGAAGGCGCGGAATTTCCCGATGTGCTGAAGGAAGCGCAGGACCACGGCTACGCCGAGGCCGACCCGACCGAGGACGTGGACGGGTACGACGCTCGGGCCAAGTTGGTGATTTTGTCGCGGCTGGCGCTACGGGCGGACCTCGATCCAGAGGAGATTCCCTGCAGGTCGATTCGCGAGGTGAGCGCCATCGATTTTGCATACGCCCGCGAATTGGGATGCACCATCCGGCAGATTGCCCGGGCAGAGTTGCGCGGACAGGATGTGCTGGCTAGCGTGGGTCCCATGCTGGTGCCGAAAGCCTCTCCGCTGGCCTGGTCGCGCGGGACGGAGAACACGGTACTGGTCGGTGGACGATACGGCGGCGATGTGGTGTTTTCGGGTCATGGCGCGGGCGGACATCCGACCGCCGTGGCCGTGGTCTCGGACGTGATCGGCATTGCCCACGGCTCGCGCGCTGTGGATCTGCCCAGTAAGAAGACGGCAATCGGGGGCGAATTCCTGCTACGCCATTCGATCCGCTTCGTGGTCAGCGACGAGCCGGGCATCATTGCCGAGATCGCTTTGGCGCTGGCCGAACAGGGGATCAACATCCACGCAATCTTTCAAAAACCGGGATACGAGAAGACCAACATGCCGTTCGTCGTGACTGTCGAGCCCTGCGCCAATTCGGCTTTGCAGCGGGCGCTGGCCAGGATCGGCGAAATGAAGTCTCTGCTGGAAAAGCCGTTCGATCTGCAGATGCTGGAGCCGGAAAGCTAAGCCATTAGCCACTAGCGATTAGGGATTAACAAACGCACCCCGGATGGCGCGGTAATGGCTAATCCCTAATGGCTGTCTTCTAGTTGTGCCCCAGAATTGGGTGCGGCTCGTAGGGCTCTTCGAGGGCCTTGATCTCGTCCGCGTCGAGGCGCAGATCGAGAGCCTTCAGAGCGTCGTCGAGATGGTGCATCTTGCTGGCTCCGATGATGGGAGCGGAGACCTCGGGCTTTGAGAGCATCCATGCAAGAGCGATTTGCGCGTTGCTGACGCCGCGCTTCTTCGCGGTCTCCGTGACGCGGTCGACGATCTTGAAGTCGGAGTCGCGGTAATAGAGGCCCTTGGCATAATCGTCAGTTTTAGCACGGACAGTTTCACCGTAATCCTGCTTCGAGCGGTTTCCGGCAAGGAAGCCGCGGGCTAGCGGGCTCCAGGGAATGAGGCCAATGCCTTCGGCACGGCAGAGCGGGTTCATCTCGCGCTCTTCTTCGCGATAGACGAGGTTGTAGTGATTTTGCATGGTGACGAACCGCGCGAGCCCTCGCTGGTCAGACACGTGCAGCATCCGTTGAAACTGCCAGGCGTACATGGACGAGGCGCCGATGTAGAGAGATTTGCCGGCGCGAACTACATCGTTGAGGGCTTCGAGGGTTTCTTCGATGGGCGTGTCGTAGTCGAAGCGGTGAATCTGGTAGAGGTCGACGTAGTCGGTGCCGAGGCGACGAAGGCTGTCATCGATAGCGTGCATGATGTGCTTGCGCGACAGGCCACGCTGGTTGGGGTCGTCGCCCATAGCGTTGAAGACCTTAGTCGCAATGACGACCTTGTCCCGCGAAGGGCCGAAATCCTTCAACGCCCGGCCCAGAATCTCTTCGCTGACGCCGACGGAATACATATCAGCGGTATCGAAAAAGTTGATGCCCGCTTCGAACGCGCGTTGGATAAACGGGCGGCTTTCCGCTTCTTCAAGCACCCACTCGCGCCATTTTTTCGAGCCATAGGTCATGGTTCCCAAGCAGATTCGCGAGACTTTCAAGCCGGTTGTACCGAGATTGACGTATTCCATTGATCCTCCCTCTCTCGTTGTAGATCTATGGCCGAGCATAGTATGCAGGATTCGTGCGTGAGATCAGTCCCGGCTTGTCTACCATGACCTGCAGCGCACGGTACTCGATATCCGTAGCGGCAGGAGTGGTGAAATCGTAGGACAGCACGTAGTATGAGTCGGTATCCGCGATGCATGTGGCGATCTCGCCAGCAAGGTCTTTGCCGTCCATGACCCTAGCCGCCACTCTCGTAGGCGAGAACTTGTAAAGCCAGGTTGCCGGAGTCTGCCTGGTTGGCTGTCTGCACGCCGTTGAGAAGGATTTTGTAATAATCTCGGCGAAGTGCCACAGCTCTGGCGAAGAGACGGCGTCGAGAGTCATCTGAGCCACCCGAAATCCAGTGGAGAGATCCACAATGGCGTCGAAGTAGTTTCGCTCCTTTGCCGAAGCTTGGGCAACTCCCGGTTCCAGGGCAGGAACTGGCTTACCGGATGTATCCGTCACTACAACGTTGAGAATGATGGGGCGCGCGGCTCGACTCTCACTCTGCCGAGCCTCAGGCGAACGTGGAATCAACTGTACAGATGGCGGGGTGGCGGGGGATGGCGCTTGTCCTGCTGTTCCGGTGGACGGTTCGGCCTCCTGCGCCAGCAAAGGAAGGGCCATCGATAGGAGGAATACCCCAAAGCAGCACGGCTTTGTCATTCAGATTTAACCCTGTTTATCTTCTTTAGTAATCTGACGGACGGATGCACCGATAAGTCTAGTACGAGAGGAACGCGCGCGCGGCTAGGTGGTTCTGGCAAATGGTGGACGATGAACTGCGCCGATTGTGTGTTTCCTGCAAGGCATGTCCTCGAAGGAGAACCTTCGCTCACTGGCCCCAACCTTCGCTGTGCTTGAGAGTGTGGGCAGGGGACTGGGATCTGACAGCAATAGCCTATGCGACTGGAAAGCGTCGGCGAGCGTTTGCAGCAGCTGGCGCAGGTCCGGTGGATTCGCGAACGATCAGCTCCGGTTGCATGATAATTTCCGGGGGTGGTTCTTCCTGCGGATTCGCGATCAGATCCAGAAGCACCTGTGCGCCCTGGCTGCCCATCTCGCGCAAGGGCTGGCGCACGGTGGTGAGGCTGGGCTTTTGATACGCCGCGCTGATGATGTCGTCGAAGCCAACCACGGAGACATCTTCCGGAACGCGCAGGCCGGCGTCGTGGATGGCACGAATGACGCCGATGGCTGAAATATCATTGAAACAAAATATTGCAGTGAAGTCGCGTGTCCGCTCCAGAAGAACTTTCATTGGCTCATAGCCGACCTGGGGCGACCAGCTGTCGGCTTCGAGTTGAATGCAAAGCTCCGGCCGGACTTGAGTTCTCAGCCTACGGGCCATTTGCAGGATGCCGCGCCAACGGTATTCGGTGTCGGGGATAATCTCCGGTCCTTTCATGAAGGCGATGCGGCGGTGGCCCAGGTGATGGAGATGCGCAAGCGCGAGTTCGGCAGCCCTCTCGTGATCGAGCACGATGTTGGTGACGCCTGCAGCGTTGTTGTGCGCGGAGATTGCTACCGTAGGCAGGGGACACTGCACCTGGGCTGGGGTGTTGAGGAGTAGAAACCCGTCCACCGCGCGCTCCATCAGCATGCGGGGACACTGCTGCATCAGCTCTGGCTTCCAGTAATGGCTTGCAGCGAAATAGAAGTAGTGAGCCCGAAGCAGATACTCTTCGACGCCCTGCATCACCAGCGTAAAGTAGCCCTCGCTCAGGTCGGGAGCCATGACGCCAATGGACATGCTGCGGCTGCGACGCAGGGAGCGGGCAAAATAATTGGGCCGGTATTGGAATTTGCGGGCAGCCTCAAAGACGCGCTCCCGCGTGTGCGGCGGGATTGACCTGGCCGCGGGCGAATCGTTCAGAACGAGTGAAACGGTTGTCTGCGAGAGGCGCAGAATCTCTGACAGCTTCCGCAGATTAATGGGGCCGTTTTCCGAGGGTACCTCCGGTTTTTCCTTACCCATAGGCGAAGTTGTAGCACGTCGTGACGTTCGTACGCACAAAAATTTTGGGAGTTTCGTGTTAGCTAAAGCGGTTTTCTAGGGGCGATTTCAGGCCATGCTGACTTCGCGGTATTCGCCCATCACCTGCTTGAGCGCTTCGGCGATCTCTCCAACGGTGGCGTAGGCGCGAACGCAATCGAGCAGATAGGGCATAGTGTTTGCACTGGAGATGCCATCGTTCGGCGCCTGCGGTTCCTGCTCGGCGGCTCGGCAGAGAGCACTTAGCTTGGACTGGACAGCATCGTTTGACCGCTCGGCTCGCAGCCTGCGCAGTTTCCTGGCCTGGGCTTCGCGGACGGATTCGTCGATATAGAGAATTTCCTGCGGTTGCTCCTCGATCGCGTATTCATTGACGCCGACAATGATTTTTTCCCGTCCCTCCACGGCGCGCTGATAAGCGTAGCTAGCTTCGGCAATTTCTTTCTGCGGGAAACCCTGCTCGATAGCCCGGACCATGCCGCCGAGTGCGTCGAGCTTTTTGAAATACTCAAACGCCCCCTGCTCCATGTTGAGCGTCATGCGCTCGACGAAGTAGGAGCCGCCGAGGGGATCGGCTACGTTGGCGACTCCGGACTCATAGGCAAGAATCTGCTGCGTGCGCAGAGCGATGCGCGCGGCGTCTTCGGTGGGCAGGGCGAGAGCCTCGTCGAATCCGTCGGTGTGAAGAGACTGCGTTCCGCCGAGAACCGCGGCGAGAGCCTGCAGGGCCACGCGCGCGATATTGTTCTTCGGCTGTTGCGCGGTAAGCGAGACGCCGGCAGTCTGCGTGTGGAAACGCATCCAGTGCGAGCGCGGATTCTTTGCTGCGAAGCGCTCCGTCATGAGTCTGTACCAGACTTTGCGGGCGGCGCGGAACTTGGCAATCTCCTCGAAGAAATCGTTGTGCGAATTGAAGAAGAAGCTCAGGCGCGGCGCGAAGTCGTCGACCTTCAGGCCGCGGCGCAGCGCCCATTCGACATATTCGACGCCGTCGTAGAGGGTGAAGGCTAACTCCTGCAGCGCGGTCGAGCCGGCCTCGCGGATGTGGTAGCCGGAGATGGAGATGGGGTTGAAGCGGGGCGTGAAGCGAGCGCCGAATTCGAGGGTATCGATAACCAGGCGCATCGAGGGCGCAGGTGGATAGATGTATTCCTTCTGCGCGATGTACTCCTTGAGAATGTCGTTCTGCAGGGTGCCGGAGATCCGGGTCCAATCCGCGCCCTGCCGTTCCGCGACTACCAGATACATCGCCCAGATGATGCTGGCGGGGGAGTTGATGGTCATCGAGGTGGTGGTCGAATCGAGCGGGATTCCGGCGAAGAGCGTCTCCATGTCTTCAAGCGAGTCGATGGCCACGCCGCACTTGCCCACTTCTCCCTCGCTCTCCGGATCGTCGGAGTCGCAGCCCATCAGCGTGGGCAGGTCGAAGGCGACGGAGAGGCCGCTGCCTCCGTTGTCGAGCAGGTATTTGTAGCGGAGATTGGTCTCTTCCGGGCTGGCGAAGCCGGAGAACTGACGCATAGTCCATAGCTTGCCGCGGTAGCCAGTAGGGTGAATGCCGCGCGTGTAGGGCGGTTCGCCGGGCAGTGCCTGGTCCAGATTTTCAGGCAGGTCGGCTTCGGTATAGAGGCGCCGGATGGGGACACCAGAGATGGTAGTGAAGCGGGCGTGCCCGCCAGCATCAAGATTGGTACCGGTAGCCGCGCCTACGGGGCGCTCGGGAGATTTCTCGAGCGCGGGAGTAAGGGTTTGCTCCTTCCAACGCAGCTCTTCGGGCGATGGAGTGCGGCCTTTGCTAAGTTCTTCGGGCTTCGGTTTGCTGGGGGTTTCGGCCATTGATTTCTGATTGTTGAAGGACTCTCCAGTCTAGAAGCGTGCGATCAAAGCAGCAATATCCGGCACTTTGCTTCTCATCTGGGTCAGGTCGATCTGGAAACTCATCTGGCCGTTACCTGGCGCCGTGAAGGACGCGAAGGATTCGAACCGTGTGGGCGATGATACGCTACACAACAAGATAGGGTGTGCCTGAAATGACAAGCTCACGTGTGTCTTGAACACGTCCTGCACGGCCCATTTCTGTAAATTGCGCGAGGTTTGCGTCAGTCGAGTACGACTGACTCTCCGCCCAATTGCT
>CAYVSQ010000150.1:0-3673 GCA_964453815.1 uncultured Acidobacteriaceae bacterium
GTGCCGTCCATGACCGTGGCGGAGAATCTAGCTTTGCGGAAGTTTGACCGCGCTCCGTTCTCGAAGATGCGATGGCTTCTGAATCGTTCAGCGATCAGGGACGCTGCCCGGACGATTATCAAGAGCTTTTCGATCCGCCCGCCTTTTCCTGACACTCCCATTCGCAATCTCTCCGGCGGCAATGTGCAGCGGGCTGTGCTTGGGCGCGATCTCATAGATGGCGAAGCACGGATTCTGGTCGTTGCCAACCCATGTCATGGACTCGATCTTGTCGCTACGGCATTCGTACACAACCATTTAGTCGAATTGCGAAATAACGGAGGAGCCCTGCTGCTGGTAAGCGAGGACCTCGACGAGTTGGTGAAATTGGCGGATCGAATCGTGGTGATGAGCAGCGGGATGGTTGCTCATGAGACGCAGTCCTCTGAGTTGGACCGAGCCGTGGTCGGACGTTATATAGGGGGTCACCACTTGGAAGAGAACCTGCGTTGAAGCAGCTCGTGGTGGATCCGACGCTAGACAAGACGATGGCGCAGTTTACATCAGTGGCTTGAGTCTCAATCAAAACAGTAATGAAACCTCAACGTGCTCGCCGCTGCTGTGGTTTCCCGATCTGTCCTTCCCATCCGAGCAAGCTTTGACGGATAATCGCCTCACATGATGTTGCTATCGAAGATCTCACTGGCGTGGGTGGCGATACGACCTGTTATTCGGAAGTCAAAGAGATGCCGCACCCAAAGTAAGGTGTTCCTCTCGAACCGGCTGCTCAACTGCCTGGGAATTTTTCTCATTCTGGTTTGGACTGCAATCCCGCTACACGGACAAAATGATCTCGCTCTTCAGGCCTCAGAGCTAATGCGAACGGGCAAGTTCCATGATGCTGAACTGCTGTGGCGTCAATTGGAGCAGCGCTACCCTCAAAATGCTGCGATACACAGCAACCTGGGCATCGCACTCGCGCAACAAGGAAAGCTGGAGCCAGCTACGACCGAATACCGTAAATCGCTGGCGTTAGAGTCACACCAGCCCGAGGTTAACTTCAACCTGGGTATCGCAGAATTTAAACAGGGGCACTTCTCTGCTGCCATCCCGGCATTTGAGTTATCAGCAAAAGAAAAACCCGATGATCATCGTAGTACGTTGCTCCTGGGGATGAGTCACTTTGGGCTTCGACAGTACGCCAAGGCGATTCCTTATTTGCAGAGCGCAGTCAAGGATGATCCTTCCAACATGGAATTGCACAATGTCCTTGCCCAGAGCTGTCTGTGGAGTCTCCAATATGAATGTGCCCTGGCGGAGTTCACGAGCATTCTTTCCGTAGATCCCGACGCAGTCCAGGCTCACATGCTGCTGGCCGAAGCGCTTGACGGCATGAATAAGACAGACGATGCGATCAAGGAACTCGAAGCCGCGGAGCGCATCTCGTCGAATGAACCGGTGCTCCACTTCGAACTCGGCTATCTCTACTACAAAAAGCGAAATTATGATCGAGCATCGCCTGAGCTGCAACTGGAGATCAAGAACAATCCAGGCTATGCTCAAGCCTATTTATATCTTGGCGACATCGCGCTCCACACGAACGATGACGCGACGGCTGAGCCGTTGCTGAAGAAGGCGATTCAGTTACAGGATGAAAACCGGCTGGCTTACTTCGATCTTGGTTGTGTCTATGCTGATCAGAACAGAGATCAGGAAGCCGTTACTACTCTTCTGCATGCCATAAAGTTGGATCCTACGCAGCCCGACGCGCATTACCGTCTCGCGCGGCTCTACTCGAAACTGGGACAAAAGGAGAAGGCTGCACAGGAGTTCGCCAAAACGAAGGAACTACATAGCAAGACAGAAGATTCGCTAATCCAGAAGGTATCGGGCGATAATGTTGTGCCGCAGTAGAACTTACTCTGTGACCAGAGAGCTATGATTCAAGGGACGAACCACAGGCTCCAGGATGAAATGAGCAAGGCCAAAACCCATATGTCGCGCCGGGATTTTCTGTGGTTGGCAAGTTCGTCGACGCTGGCTATGGCTCAAGGCGTGACGACTCGAAATCTGAAGCCGCTGCCCAGAGGCAAGCCATCCGGGATTCCGTTCCTTGCTCACTTTACTGACGTTGCGGCTCAGGCTGGACTAACGATACCAGTGGTGTACGGTGGGCTCAAGCATAAGAACTACATCATCGAGACGGTAGGTTGCGGTGTTGCTTTTCTGGACTACGACAATGATGGATGGTTGGACATCTTCGTATTATCCGGCACGCGCATGGGTTCACCTTTTCCAGATTCGAGTAACAGGCTTTATAAGAATAATCGGGACGGAACCTTTACCGATGTAACCGAAAAAGCCGGGCTGATACGGAGCGGATGGGCCAGTGGAGTTACCGTCGGAGACTATAACAACGATGGTTTTGAAGATATTTTTGTAACTTATTACGGTCAGAATGTTCTTTACCGCAACAATGGAGATGGAACATTTACTGATGTTACTCAACAAGCTGGACTGTTCTATGAGGGCAATACGCGCTGGGGATCGGGATGCACTTTTCTGGACTATGACCGCGATGGTCACCTCGATCTCTTTGTTGCGAATTATGTTGAGCTCCATTTGGATCGCTTGCCAAAACCTGGCGACAATCCGTTTTGTAACTTCAAAGGTGTAGCGGTTAACTGTGGTCCTCGTGGGCTGCCGATGCCGCGCAATTACCTTTATCGAAATCAGGGAGACGGAACGTTTCGCGATGTGTCTCTGGAGACGGGGATTGCAAAGGCACAGCGCACCTACTCGATGACTAGCGTGGCCGCGGACTTCATCGGCGACGGTTGGACGGACCTTTACGTGGCCTCGGATTCGACTCCAAGTCTTCTATTTCGAAATACGCATAACTCCAAGTTCGTGGAAGAGGGCGCTGAGCGAGGTATAGCCTTTAGTGCCGATGGCGCTGAACAGGCTGGCATGGGCGTTGCCGTTGGCGACTACAATCTGGACGGCAATCTCGATATCTTCAAGACTCATTTCTCCGACGACACGAATGTTCTCTATCGCAATGACGGAACTGGCAACTTTACGGATGTGACGATTCCTGCTGGGTTTGGGGTTGAAACTCGGTATATCTGCTGGGGCACCGGGTTCGCTGATTTTGACAACAACGGCTGGCCGGATCTGGCGGTCGTTACTGGCTCCGTTTATCCAGAGGTCGAAGCCGAGTTTCCGGAGTATCCGTTGAAGACTCCTCGATTCATCTTCCGGAATCTTGGTAATGGGAAGTTTGAAGAGTTGATTGAAGAGGCGGGACCGGGAATTGCTGCGGCCCATTGCAGTCGAGGCTGTGCCTTCGGAGATTTCGACAACGATGGCGATGTGGATATGGTGGTCATCAATCTGAACGAGCCGTCTTCCTTGCTTCGAAATGATCTCACTGGAGATCTGAACTGGCTAAAGGTGTTCCTCGTAGGGACACAGTCAAACCGAAGCGCGATCGGGTCGAGGGTCATAGCCAAGTATGGAGGCAAGGTACAGGCCCAGGCCGTCACGGGGCAATCGAGCTTCTATTCGGTGAATGATCGCCGACTCCATTTCGGACTGGGTCCGAACACTCATGCTGATCTTGAGATCCACTGGACCAATGGCCTGATCGAGCGCTATCCGGGCATCGCGGCCAAACAGTTAGTGACGATCA
>CAYVSQ010000151.1:0-2522 GCA_964453815.1 uncultured Acidobacteriaceae bacterium
CCATGATGGCTCCGCAGGTCTGGCAGCTTGGAGCGTCTCCCATATCATAGAGACCCTTCATCGCATCGGCGGCATGATAGACGCCGCGGTCTTCGATGTGAAGTTCGCTACGGGATTGGCTGACTGCTCCGAGTTCGGGGAGAATTCCTCCCTGCGGGGAAGAGGTTGCGCCCATGCCCCGGGTGGATTCGTGCTGGTCGGCGGAGAAACGCAGATCCTGAGACGGGGTTTCTGCTTCGCTCGGAACAGCACCCTGGGCAGAGGACGGGGCTGCCAATCCGGCGAAAAGTGGCAGTTGCTGGCCGGAGAGGAAGCGCAACTGCACCCAGCGGAAGATGTAATCCATGATGGACTTGGCATAGCCGATCTGCTCGTTGCCGGTCCAGCCTGACGGTTCAAAGCGGGAGTGCGCGAATTTCTCGCACAGGACTTTGAGCGGCACGCCGTGTTGGAGAGCGAGCGAGACGGCGGTTGCGAAGCTGTCCATGAGGCCGGAGACCGTCGAACCCTCCTTGGCCATCTTGATGAAGATCTCGCCGGGCTGCCCGTTGGGGTAGAGGCCGACGGTGATGTAGCCTTCGTGTCCGGCGATGCCGAATTTGTGGGTGAGCGAGGCGCGCTCTTCGGGCAGACGGTGGCGAATCGCGCGCGGCGGCGCGTTGTGATCCTGGTCCTGCGCGGACGGCGAATCGCTTCGCGTGGTATTCCCGGCGGTAGTAGTGAGTGTTGCGAGCGCGGCGCTGAAGGCGCTGGCCGCCGCAGTCACGGAGCGGGCCGAGACTTCAATCTTCTCGGAGACCTTGGCTTCGAGGCTTTTGAGGTCCGCTTCGGCGGCGGTCTGTCCAGCCGACAGTGCGGTGAGCACGCGATCGGCCGCGGCGGAGATGACGTCATCGGCGTTCTCCTTCGCGCTCTTGATGGCCTTAGCTCCCTTGCCATCGGACACATTGAGCGGCTGCGCGCCCTTCGATCCGTCGCGATAAATGGCAACGGCCTTGAGGCCCTGACGCCATGACTCGAGGTAGGCCTCGGCGATGTCGTCGATGGTGCAGTCGTGGGGAAGGTTAACGGTCTTCGAGATGGCTCCGGACAGGAAGGGCTGCGCGGCGGCCATCATCTTGATGTGGCCCATGTAGTGAATGGAGCGCGTGCCCTTGGATGGCTTGAAGGAGCAGTCGAAGCAGGCCAGGTGCTCGGGTTTGATGCCAGGAGCACCTTCAATGGTGCCGGTCGCGTCGATGTAGCTGACGATGGCGTCGACTTCGTCGTTGTTATAGCCGAGCTTGAACAATGCAGCGGGCACGGTGTTATTGACGATCTTGATCATGCCGCCACCGACCAGCTTCTTGTACTTGACGAGCGCCAGATCGGGCTCGATGCCGGTGGTGTCGCAATCCATCATGAAGCCGATGGTGCCCGTAGGCGCGAGCACGGTGACCTGTGAGTTGCGATAGCCATGCTTCTCGCCGTGGGCAAGCGCCTTGTCCCAGCACTCGCGGCTGGCGTCGATCAACTCATCGAGTTGGGGAGCTGCATAGTAGCTGTTGCCGGAATTGGAAAGGGGAATGGTAAAGGTTGAATTCTTCGATTTGCCAATGTTGTTGACCTCGGCGCGGTGCATGCGGATGACGTCGAGGAAGGGTTCACGGTTGACGTAGTAGCCCGGGCAGGCTCCGCCCTCGTGGTCGACGCTGGCGGTGAGCGAGGTGGCAGAGGCCAGCGGCGGGCACTTTTCGGCAATACGCGAGGATTGAAGATACGCTTCGCCGCACATGATGGCGGTGAGGGTAGCGGCAAAGTCGCGTCCCGCATCGCTGTCGTAGGGCAATCCAAACGACATGAGCAGGGCGCCAAGGTTGGCGTATCCGAGTCCGAGCGGGCGGTAGTCGTGCGAATTTTTGGCGATCGATTCAGTGGGGTATCCGGAGTTGTCGACCAGGATATCCATGGCTGTGATCATGATATCGATGGCGTTGCGATAGGCTTCGATATCAAATGTGCCTGCCGGTGTTACGAATTTGAGCAGGTTGAAGCTGGCTAGGTTGCAGGCCGAGTTGTCGAGGAACATGTACTCGGAGCAAGGATTCGACGCATTGATACGCGCTGTGTTCTTCGACGTGTGCCACTTGTTGATCGTCGTGTCGTACTGCATGCCCGGATCGCCGCACTGCCACGTGGCTTCGGCAATCTTGTGCATAATCTCGCGCGCCTTGTGCGTCTCGACGGGTTTGTGATCTTTGACCGTGTAGGTGGTGAAGTCGCCGTCACGCTCAACGGAACGCATGAACTCGTCGGTGACGCGGACGGAGTTGTTGGCGTTCTGGAAAAAGATCGAACTGTAGGCCTCGCTGTCCGGGCCCGAGGATCCGTCATAACCCTCGCGCATCAACGCCCAGGCCTTGGCCTCCTCCTTCATTTTGCACTCGACAAAGTCGAGAATGTCGGGATGGTCGACGTTGAGGATCACCATCTTGGCGGCGCGTCGAGTCTTGCCACCGGATTTGATAACGCCAGCAAAGGCG